>CAYLKR010000035.1:0-19417 GCA_964384225.1 uncultured Methylibium sp. | reverse complement strand
TGCCGAAGAGCGAACGCGTCGCCAAGGAGAAGCAGAAGCCGCTGTTCGTCGAGCTCGCCGACACCAAGCTGCCGCAGGTCGACCTGCTCGACGCGCCACCCGGCCGGCTCGAGACGGTGACGCCCGAGTCGCTGGAGATGACCTCGCGGCTGATCGAGAAGAAATTGAAGGACTTCGGCGTCGAGGTGCGCGTGGTCGCGGCTTCGCCGGGCCCGGTGATTACCCGCTACGAGATCGAACCCGCCACCGGCGTGAAGGGCTCGCAGATCGTCGGCCTGGCCAAGGACCTGGCGCGCAGCCTGAGCCTGGTGAGCATCCGCGTCGTCGAGACGATTCCCGGCAAGAACTACATGGCGCTGGAGCTGCCGAACGCCAAGCGCCAGACGATCCGCCTGGCCGAGATCCTCGGCTCGCAGGCCTACAACGACGCCCACTCGATGCTGACCATCGGCCTGGGCAAGGACATCGTCGGCGGCCCGGTCGTCGCCGACCTCGCGAAGATGCCGCACTGCCTGGTGGCGGGCACCACCGGCTCGGGCAAGTCGGTCGGCATCAACGCGATGATCCTCAGCCTGCTCTACAAGGCCGAGGCGCGCGACGTGCGGCTGATCCTGATCGACCCCAAGATGCTGGAGATGAGCATCTACGAGGGCATCCCGCACCTGCTGTGCCCGGTGGTCACCGACATGAAGCAGGCCGCCAACGCGCTGAACTGGGGCGTCGGCGAGATGGAGCGGCGCTACAAGCTGATGAGCAAGCTCGGCGTGCGCAACCTCGCCGGCTACAACAAGAAGCTCGACGAGGCCGCGGCCAAGGGCGAGAAGCTGCCCAACCCCTTCAGCCTGACGCCGGAGGCGCCGGAACCGCTGGAACGGCTGCCGCACGTGGTGATCGTGATCGACGAACTGGCCGACCTGATGATGGTGGTCGGCAAGAAGATCGAGGAGCTGATCGCGCGCCTGGCGCAGAAGGCACGCGCCGCCGGCATCCACCTGATCCTCGCCACCCAGCGGCCGAGCGTCGACGTGATCACCGGCCTGATCAAGGCCAACATCCCGACCCGCATCGCCTTCCAGGTCTCGAGCAAGATCGACAGCCGCACCATCCTCGACCAGATGGGCGCCGAGGCGCTGCTCGGCATGGGCGACATGCTCTACATGGCCAGCGGCACGGGCCTGCCGATCCGCGTGCACGGCGCCTTCGTCAGCGACGAGGAGGTGCACCGCGTCGCCGACTACCTGCGCAGCCAGGGCGAGCCCAACTACATCGAGGGCATCCTCGAGGGCGGCACGCTGGACGACGAGGGCGGGTCGGTCGGCGAGGGCGGGGGCGCGAGCGACGGCGAAGCCGACCCGATGTACGACCAGGCCGTCGCGATCGTGCTGCAGCACAAGCGCGCGTCGATCTCGCTCGTCCAAAGACATTTACGCATCGGCTACAACCGTGCGGCACGGCTGCTGGAACAAATGGAGCGGTCCGGGCTCGTATCGAGCATGGCCACCAACGGCAACCGCGACCTGCTGGTCCCGAAGCGCGACGAATGAAGCTGAAGCCACTGCTGCTGGGCTGCAGCCTGCTGCTCGCTGCTGCCGCGGCGCACGCCGATGCGCTGGACACGCTGCGCGGCTTCGTCGCCGACGTGAAGACCGGCCGCGCGCCGTTCACGCAGACCGTGACCTCTCCGGACGGCGCGAAGAAGAAGACCTCGACCGGCAGTTTCGAGTTCTCGCGGCCCAACCGTTTCCGCTTCGACTACACCAAGCCCTATGCGCAGCAGATCGTGTCGGATGGCGACAAGGTCTGGCTGCACGACGTCGACCTGAACCAGGTGACGGTGCGCTCGGCCGCCGCGGCGATCGGCGCGACGCCGGCGGCGCTGCTGGCCGGTGCGGCGATCGACAAGGACTTCGATCTGAAGGCGCTGCCCGACGAGGGCGGCCTGCAATGGGCGCAGGCGCTGCCGCGGGCGACCGAAGGCTCGTTCAAGTCGCTGAAGATCGGTTTCAAGGGCGGCACGCTGGCGGCGATCGAGATCGTCGATGCCTTCGGCCAGCGCTCCCGGCTGGACTTCGGCGGCTTCGAGGCCAACCCGGCGCTGGCTGCCGAGCGCTTCCGTTTCACGCCCCCGGCCGGCAGCGACGTCATCTCGCAATAGGACGGCGGCGGCGGTGACAATCGCCGCCATGCCGACCGCGGACCTGCTGCCCCCCGAAGAGACCGCCGCCGCCCCGCTGGCCGAGCGCCTGCGGCCGCGCACGCTCGACGAGGTGATCGGCCAGCCCCAGCTGCTCGGCGAGGGCAAACCGCTGCGCACCGCCTTCGCGTCCGGGCGGCCGCACTCGATGATCCTGTGGGGCCCCCCCGGCACCGGCAAGACCACGCTGGCGCGGCTGATGGCCGACGCCTTCGACGCGCGCTTCATCGCGATCTCGGCGGTGCTCGGCGGCGTCAAGGACATCCGAGAGGCGGTCGAACAGGCCCAGGTCGCGCAGGCCCAGGGGCGCCGCACCATCGTCTTCGTCGACGAGGTGCACCGCTTCAACAAGGCGCAGCAGGATGCCTTCCTGCCGCATGTGGAGAGCGGTCTCTTCACCTTCATCGGCGCGACGACCGAGAACCCGTCCTTCGAGGTCAACTCGGCGCTGCTGTCGCGCGCCACCGTGCACGTGCTGCGCTCGCTCGACGCGGCCGACCTCGAGACGCTGCTCGAGCGCGGCCGTGCGCTGCTCGGTGCGGCGCCCCTGGACGCCGCCGCGCGCCAGCGGCTGATCGGCTACGCCGACGGCGACGCCCGGCGGCTGTTGAACACCTACGAGAACGTCGCCGCGATGGCCGGCCGGCGCGACGTCATCGACGAGGCCTTCCTCGAACAGGCCCTCGGCGAGCAGCTGCGCCGCTACGACAAGGGCGGCGACCAGTTCTACGACAGCATCTCGGCGCTGCACAAGAGCGTGCGCGGCTCGGACCCCGATGCTGCGCTGTACTGGTTCGTGCGCATGCTCGACGGCGGCGTCGACCCCCGGTACATCACGCGCCGGCTGGTGCGCATGGCGGCCGAGGACATCGGTCTGGCCGACCCGCGCGCGCTGCGCCTCGCGCTCGACGCGGCCGAGACCTATGAGCGCCTCGGTTCGCCCGAGGGCGAGCTGGCACTCGCCGAGGCGGTGGTCTACCTTGCCATCGCACCGAAGAGCAACGCGGTCTACGTCGCTTACAAGGCGGCGCGCGCCTTCGTCAGGCAGGACGGCAGCCGCCCGGTGCCGCTGCACCTGCGCAACGCGCCGACCACGCTGATGAAGCAGCTCGACCACGGCAAGGGCTACCGCTACGCCCACGACGAGGAAGGCGGCTTCGCGGCCGGCGAACGCTACTTGCCGGACGGTGTCGATGCGCGTTTCTACGAGCCGGTGCCGCGCGGCCTGGAGATCAAGATTGGCGAGAAACTTGCTCAGCTCCGTGCACTGAACGCCAAGGCCTCTTAGGAAAGCACCGCCGCGATGGAGACCTTCATCCAGCAGATCATCAACGGCCTCGTGCTCGGCAGCATGTACGCGCTGGTCGCGCTCGGCTACACGATGGTCTACGGGATCATCAACCTGATCAATTTCGCGCATGGCGAGGTGCTGATGGTCGGCGCGCTGACCAGCTGGACCGTCGTCACGCTGCTGGCCGGCGCCGGCCTGCCGGGCTGGCTGCTGCTGCTGGTCTCGCTGCTGGCGGCGATGGTGGTCTGCGCGGTGCTCAACTTCGCGATCGAGAAGGTCGCCTACCGGCCGCTGCGCAGCGCGCCGCGGCTCGCGCCGCTGATCACCGCGATGGGCGTCAGCCTGCTGCTGCAGACGATCGCGATGATCATCTGGAAGCCGAGCTACAAGCCCTTCCCGATCCTGCTGCCGCACCAGCCGATCGACGTGTTCGGCGCGGTCATCAACACGACGCAGATCATGATCCTGGTCGTCACCGCCGTGGCGCTGGCGACGCTGATGTACATCGTCAACCGCACCCGTCTGGGTCGCGCGATGCGCGCCACCGCGGAGAATCCCCGCGTGGCGGCGCTGATGGGCGTGCGCCCCGACCTCGTGATCTCCGCCACCTTCGTGATCGGCGCGATGCTCGCCGCGCTGGCCGGCGTGATGTGGGCCGCCAACTACGGCTCGGTGCACCACTCGATGGGCTTCCTGCCGGGCCTGAAGGCCTTCACCGCGGCGGTGTTCGGCGGCATCGGCAACCTGCCGGGGGCGATGCTCGGGGGCGTGCTGCTCGGGCTGATCGAGTCGCTCGGCGCCGGCTACATCGGGCAGCTGACCGGCGGCGTGCTCGGCAGCCACTACCAGGACATCTTCGCCTTCATCGTGCTGATCCTGGTGCTGACACTCAGGCCCCAGGGCCTGCTCGGCGAGCGCGTGGCGGACCGCGCCTGAGGCCACGATGGACAGCGTCAAGAAGAAGCTCGCCGTCTTCCTGGTCTGCGCCGTGCTGCTGCTGGCGCTGCCGATCTTCGCGCAGCAGTTCGGCAACGCCTGGGTGCGCATCATCGACATCGCGCTGCTCTACGTGCTGCTGGCGCTCGGCCTGAACATCGTCGTCGGCTACGCTGGGCTGCTGGATCTGGGCTACATCGCCTTCTACGCGGTCGGCGCCTACCTCTTCGGGCTGATGGCGAGCCCGCACCTGTGGGACACCTTCCCGGCGATCCAGGCGATGTTCCCGGACGGCCTGCACACGCCGCTGTGGGTGGTGATCCCGCTGGCGGCCGGGCTGGCGGGGCTGGCCGGCGTGCTGCTCGGCGCGCCGACGCTGAAGCTGCGTGGCGACTACCTGGCGATCGTCACGCTCGGCTTCGGCGAGATCATCCGCGTGTTCCTGAACAACCTCGACGCGCCGGTCAACATCACCAACGGGCCGAAGGGCCTGACGCAGATCGACTCGATCCAGGTCATGGGCCTCGATCTCGGTCGGCCGCTGGACCTCGGCTTCGTCACGCTGCCGCGCGTGACGCTGTACTACTACCTCTTCCTCGCGCTGGTGGTCGGCAGCGTGCTGGTCTGCCACCGGCTGGAACGCAGCCGCATCGGCCGCGCCTGGATGGCGATCCGCGAGGACGAGGTCGCCGCCAAGGCGATGGGCATCGACACCCGCAACATGAAGCTGCTCGCCTTCGGCATGGGGGCGAGCTTCGGCGGCGTGGCCGGCTCGATGTTCGCGACCTTCCAGAACTTCATCTCGCCCGAGTCCTTCGCACTGCAGGAGTCGATCATGGTGGTGGCGATGGTGGTGCTGGGCGGCCTGGGCCACATCCCCGGCGTGATCCTCGGCGCGCTGCTGCTCGCCGCGCTGCCCGAGGTGCTGCGCTACGTCGCGGGCGACCTGCAGGCGCTGACCGGCGGGCGCCTCGATGCGTCCATCCTGCGCCAGCTGCTGATCGCGCTGGCGATGATCGCGATCATGCTGGCGCGCCCGCGCGGGCTGTGGCCGGCACCGGAGCATGGCAAGCTGAAGCCGGCGGCTCAGGAGAAGGCATCGTGAGCGGCGCCGACGTGGTGCTGGAGGTGCGCAACGTCTCCAAGCGCTTCGGCGGCCTGCAGGCGCTCAACGACGTGGGCCTGTGCATCGAGCGCGGCCAGGTCTACGGCCTGATCGGCCCCAACGGCGCCGGCAAGACGACCTTCTTCAACGTCATCACCGGCCTGTACGCGCCGGACTCGGGCAGCTTCATGCTCGACGGCAAGCCCTACAGGCCGAGCGCGGTGCACCAGGTCGCGAAGGCCGGCATCGCGCGCACCTTCCAGAACATCCGCCTGTTCCCGGACATGACGGCGCTGGAGAACGTGATGGTCGGGCGGCACTGCCGCACCCGCTCGGGGCTGATCGGCGCGGTGCTGCGCACGCCGGCCTTCAAGGCCGAGGAGGCGGCGATCGCGCAGCGCGCGCGGGAACTGCTCGACTACGTCGGCATCGGCCGCTACGCCGAGTTCCGCGCCCGCACGCTGAGCTACGGCGACCAGCGCCGGCTCGAGATCGCCCGCGCGCTGGCCACCGAGCCGAAGCTGATCGCGCTCGACGAGCCGGCCGCCGGCATGAACGCGACCGAGAAGACCGTGCTGCGCGAGCTGATCGACCGCATCCGTCACGACGGACGCACCATCCTGCTGATCGAGCACGACGTGAAGCTGGTGATGGGCCTGTGCGACCGCGTCACCGTGCTCGACTACGGCAAGCGCATCGCCGAGGGCACGCCGGCCGAGGTGCAGCGCAACGCGCAGGTGATCGAGGCCTACCTCGGCGCAGGGGCCCATGCATGAGCGGGCCGGCCATGCTGGAGATCAGCGGCCTGCAGGTGGCCTACGGTGGCATCCAGGCGGTCAAGGGCGTGTCGCTCGAGGTCCGCGAAGGCGAGCTGGTCACGCTGATCGGGGCCAACGGCGCCGGCAAGACGACGACGCTGAAGGCCGTCACCGGGCTGCAGCCGCCGGCCGGCGGTGAGATCCGCTTCCTCGGCCGCAGCGTGCGCGGGCAGGGCGCCTGGGACCTGGTGCGACAGGGCCTGGTGATGGTGCCGGAAGGCCGCGGGACCTTCACCCGCATGACGATCACCGAGAACCTGCAGATGGGCGCCTACGTGCGTAGCGACGGCGAGATCGCCGACGACCTCGACCACGTCTTCGCGCTGTTTCCGCGCCTGAAGGAGCGCCGCAATCAGCTCGCTGGCACGATGAGCGGCGGCGAGCAGCAGATGCTCGCGATGGGCCGCGCGCTGATGGCGCGCCCGCGGCTGCTGCTGCTCGACGAGCCGTCGATGGGCCTGAGCCCGATCATGGTCGACAAGATCTTCGAGGTCGTCGCCGACATCCACCGCCGCGGCACCACGGTGCTGCTCGTCGAGCAGAACGCCAGCCGTGCGCTGCAGCTCGCCGACCGCGGCTACGTGATGGACTCGGGCGAGCTGACGATGTCCGGCGCGGCGCAGGCGCTGCTGAGCGACCCGAAGGTGAGGGCGGCCTACCTGGGGGAGTGAGCCCGCCGCGCGCTCAGCCGGCGTGCTTGTCGGCTTCCGTCACGAAGCTGTCTGCAAAGAACTGCTCCGCCGGCAGCCCGCAGCGCGCCGTGAAGTCGCGCTGCGCGGCATCCACCATCACCGGCGCGCCGCAGGCATAGACCTGGTGGCCCGAGAGGTCGGGCAGGTCGGCCATCACCGCCTCGTGGACGAAGCCGGTGCGGCCGTCCCAGCGGTCCTCGGGCTTGGCTTCCGACAGCACGGGGACATAGCGCAGGTGGGGCATTGCCGCGGCGGCCTCGAGCGCCCAGTCGTGCAGGTAGAGATCGGCCTTCGAGCGGCAGCCCCAGTAGAGCACCGTGTCGCGCGCGATGCCCTTGTGCTGCATGTGCTCGACGATGGCCTTGATCGGCGCGAAGCCGGTGCCGGAGGCCAGCAGCACGATCGGCGCCTCCGAGTCCTCGCGCAGGTAGAAGCTGCCGAAGGGCCCTTCCATGCGCAGGATGTCGCGCTCCTTCATCGCGCCGAACACATGGTCGGTGAACTTGCCGCCGGGCATGTGGCGCAGGTGCAGCTCCAAGCCGCCTTCGGCGCGGTGCGGCGCATTGGCCATCGAATAGCTGCGGCGCGCGCCGTCGCGCAGGATGAATTCGATGTACTGGCCGGCGTGGTAGCGCAGCACGGTGTTGGCCGGCAGCTGCAGCGTGAGGATCGCCACGTCCGGCGCCGGCCGCGTGATCGCGCTGACGCGGCAGGGCATCTTCTGCACCGCGAACTCGCCGGCGCCGGGCACGGTGCGCGCCTCGACCACCAGGTCGGTCTGCGGCGTCGCGCAGCAGGTGAGGATGAAGCCGTCGGCCTCCTCCTGGGCGCTAAGCGCCTTGGTCTGGTGGGCGCCGTGGATCACGCGGCCCTCGACCAGGCGGCTCTTGCAGGAGCCGCAGGCGCCGTCGCGGCAGCCGTAGGGCAGGCCGATGCCCTGGCGGATCGCGGCCGGCAGCACCGCCTCGTCGCGCGCCACCTCGAAAGCCCGGCCGCTCGGCTGCAGCGTCACCTTGAACGTCATTGGGTATCCTCGAACGCAGTCGAAATCTCGTGCCCGGGATTGTGCCGGGCCTGCGAATGTCCCTTTCCGTCCCCTCGATGCCGGCGGTGTTCCGCCGCCCGCGGCTGCTGATCGTCGGCTGCGGCGACGTCGGCGAGCGCGTGCTGCGCCAGCTGGGCGGGCGCTGGCGGGTCACCGCGCTGACCAGCACCGCGGCGCGCCGCCCGGCGCTGCGTGCGCTCGGCGCGCGGCCCCTGCTCGGGGACCTGGACCGGCCCGCGACGCTGGGCCGCCTCGGCGCGCTGGCGCCGCGCGTGCTGCACCTCGCGCCGCCGCCGGGCCGGGGGGAGGACGACCCGCGCACCGCCGCACTGCTGCGCGTGCTGGCCCGAGGCGGCGTCTGCGAGCGCATGGTCTACGGCAGCACGACTGGCGTCTACGGCGACGCCGGCGGTGCGCGCTTCGATGAGACGCGCGCGCTGGCGCCCGCCACCGACCGCGCCCACCGCCGCGTCGCCGCCGAGGCCCGGCTGCGCTGGTTCGGCCGCGCCTGCGGCGCGCGGGTGACGCTGCTGCGCATCCCGGGCATCTACGCGCTCGACCGGCCGGGCGGCGACCCGCGCGAGCGCGTCGCGCGCGCAGCGCCGGTGCTGCGTGCCGAGGACGACGTCTACACCAACCACATCCATGCTGACGACCTGGCGCGCGCCTGCCTTGCCGCGCTGCACCGCGGCCGGCCTCAGCGCGCGGTGCATGTCTGCGACGACAGCGAGCGCACGATGGGCGAGCACTACGCGCTGGTCGCGCAGCTGGCCGGCCTGCCGCCGCCGCCGCGGCTGTCGCGTGCCGAGGCGGCCGAGCGGCTGAGCCCGGCCGTGCTGAGTTTCTGGAGCGAGTCGCGCCGGCTGTCGAACCGGCGCCTCAAGGCCGAACTGCGGGTCGCGCTGCGCTATCCGGACGTGAGCGTGGCACTCGCGCCGGACTGAACGCCCGCCTCAGATGCCCCCGGGGCGGCGCAGCGCCTCGGCGCGGTCCCGGCTGTGCATGACCACTTCGACGGCCATGCCGTCGCGCAGCAGCTCCAGCGTCACCGGGCGCTCGACCGCGCCGCCCCACAAGCGCCGGTAGAAGGCCGCGCGGTCGCCGACCGGCACGCCGTCGATGCGGCGGATCAGGTCGCCCGGCTCCACGCCGGCGTCGGCGGCCGGGCTGTCGGGCACGACGCGCTGCACGCGCACGCCCTCGTCGCGCTGCACGCAGTCCACGCCGAGCCAGGCTCGGCGGCTGGCGCCGGTGGTGCCGTGGCGGCGCAGCTCGGCGTAGATCGGCCGCAGCAGGTCCACCGGCACGAACAGACTGCCGGGGCCGCGCTCGTACTCGTCGGGCGTCTCCAGCACGAGCAGCGAGCCGATGCCGAGCAGCTCGCCGCGGCGGTTGAAGAGGCCGGCGCCGCCATGGTCGGTGCGCGCCGGGCGCGTGAACAGGGCCTGCTCGATGTGGTACTCCCAGAAGCCGGAGTAGGGCGCGCGGCTCGACAGCGTGGCCGGCGTGATCGCCCCGTCGGGGCCACCGGTCACCAGCAGCAGCGGCTCGCCGGACGCGAGGCGGCTGCTCGGCGCGAGCGGCGCGGCCGGCAGTCCCAGCGGCCACAGCGCCTGCACCAGGCCGAAACCGGTGGCGAGATCGAGCGCGCGCACGCGCGCCGGCACGCGGCGGCCGTTCGCGAGCAGCAGGTCCACCTCGTCCGCCTCGAGCAGCAGGTAGCCGATCGTCAGCACCAGGCCGTCGTCGCCGATCACCACGCCCGAGCCGCTGCGCAGCGTGCCGATCGCCTCGCGGGTGGTGGCGTCGGGCAGGGCCCGGACCTCGATCCCGACCACCGCTGCGCCGGCGCGCGTCAGCGCTTCGACGCTGACGCCGGCGGCGCCGGTCGCGCCTCGCGGGGCCGCCGCGGCGGGCAGCGCCGCCAGGCACAGCAGCAGTGCGGCGATGGCCCGCCGCGACACCCCTGCCCTGCCTTTCGATGACCCGCCCATGACCGCTCCCGGGGCGTCGAACACCGTGCCCCGCCCTCAAGGATGGACCCAAGCGCCCGGCGATGGAAGCCCCGGGGTCTTGGCCGGGCCGCCGCGTCAGCGGCGCCGGCGCCCGAACGGCGGCTGGCCGCGCCAGGTGCGGATCGTCAGCCAACCGCCGACCATGCCGCCGAGGTGGGCGAAGTGCGCCACGCCGCCGGTCGGCGCGTTGAGGCCGAGCAGCAGCTCGATCACGCCGAACACGATGACGAAGGTGCGCGCCTTCATCGGGATCGGCGGGAACAGCGGCATGATCGTGCGGTGCGGGAACAGCATGCCGAAGGCGAGCAGCAGGCCGAACAGGCCGCCCGAGGCGCCGACGGTCGGGGTCGGCGAATTCAGCAGCGCAGCCACCAGCTGCTGCGCCACCGCGGCGGCGAGCACGCTCGCCCCGTAGAACACCGCGAAGCGCCGCGGGCCCCAGAGCCGCTCGAGCTCGGCGCCGAACATCCACAGGCCGAGCATGTTGAAGAACAGGTGCAGCAGGTCGCCATGCAGGAAGGCATAGCTCAGCGGCTGCCAGGGCCAGAAGCCGCCGCCGATCGGCCACAGGCCGAACAGGCCGATCAACCAGGGGCCGACGATCAGCTGCAGGCAGAAGATCGCCACATTGACGAGGATCAGCGCCTGGGTGAGCGGGGGCAGCGAGGGCATGGGACGGGGAGGAGGGTGGTGCCCGAGGCCGGACTCGAACCGGCACGCCTTGCGGCGGGGGATTTTGAGTCCCCTGCGTCTACCGATTTCGCCACTCGGGCCCGAGGGAGGTGCGGTGTGCCGATCGATTATGCCTGCCGGGTGCGGGGCCAGCGGGCGCTGCGACAATGGTCCGGACCTTCTGCCACGCCGCATCCATGTCCACCTATCCGACCCTCGAAGACAGCATCGGCGCGACGCCGCTCGTGCGCCTGCAGCGCCTGCCCGGCGAGGGCAACGCGCGGCGCGGCAACGTGATCCTCGCCAAGCTCGAGGGCAACAACCCGGCCGGCTCGGTCAAGGACCGCCCGGCGATCAGCATGATCCGCCGTGCCGAGGAGCGCGGCGAGATCAAGCCCGGCGACACGCTGATCGAGGCCACGTCGGGCAACACCGGCATCGCGCTGGCGATGGCCGCGGCGATCCGCGGCTACCGCATGGTGCTGATCATGCCGGAGGACCTGAGCATCGAACGCGCGCAGACCATGAAGGCCTTCGGCGCCGAGCTGATCCTCACGCCCAAGGCCGGCGGCATGGAGCATGCGCGCGACCTGGCCGAGCAGATGCAGCGCGAGGGGCGCGGCCGCGTGCTCGACCAGTTCGCCAACCCCGACAACCCGCGCATCCACTACGAGACCACCGGCCCCGAGCTGTGGGCGCAGACCGACGGGCGCATCACCCACTTCGTCAGCGCGATGGGCACGACCGGCACGATCACCGGCGTGTCGCGCTTCCTGAAGGAGAAGAACCCGGCGGTGCGTATCGTCGGCGCGCAGCCGAGCGAGGGCTCGCGCATCCCCGGCATCCGCAAGTGGCCCGAGGCCTACCTGCCGAAGATCTACGAGCCGAGCCGCGTCGACGAACTGGTCCACGTCAGCCAGGCCGATGCGGAGGAAATGGCGCGCCGCATGGCCCGCGAGGAGGGCCTGTTCGGTGGCATCTCGGCGGCCGGCGCGCTGTGGGCCGCGCTGCAGGTGGCCGAGCAGGTCGAGCACGCGACGATCGCTTTCGTCGTTTGCGACCGCGGCGACCGCTACCTGTCCACCGGCGTGTTCCCGGCCTGAGCGGGCGCATGGCGGCCGAGCCCCGCTTCTGTCCGCAGTGCGCCGCGCCTCTGGCCTGGCGCGTCGAGGCCGAGGACGGTGGCGACAAGTCGCGCCTGCGCTGCCCGCGCTGCGACTGGACGCACTGGAACAACCCGACGCCGGTGCTCGCCGCGGTGATCGAGTGCGTGGACCGCGGCGGGCGCCTGCTGCTGGCACGCAATGCCGCTTGGCCGCCCAAGCTCTTCGGGCTGGTGGCCGGCTTCATGGAGGCCGGCGAGTCGCCCGAGGACGGCATCGCGCGCGAGGTTGCCGAGGAGACGTCGCTGCGCCTGGTCGGGCGGCCGGCGCTGATCGGCGCCTACGACTTCCAGCGCATGAACCAGGTGATCCTGGCCTACCACGTGGCGGCCGAGGGCGAGATCGTGCTGTCGGCCGAACTCGCCGAGTACCGCCTGTTCGAGCCCGCCGACGTGCGCTGCTGGCCGGCCGGTACCGGCCAGGCCTTGGCGGCGTGGCTGCGCGGGCGAGGCATCGAGCCGCAATGGGTCGAGTGGGATCGCCCGGCGTCCTAGAATCGTCGCCGAACCTAGGTGAGGGCCGTCCCGATGGAAGCGAACAAGGAAATCGACACCCGAGGGCTCAACTGCCCGCTGCCGATCCTGAAGGCCAAGAAGGCCCTGGCCGACATGGCGAGCGGGCAGACGCTGAAGGTCGTCGCGACCGACCCCGGCTCGGTGCGCGACTTCCAGGCCTTCGCGCGCCAGACCGGCAACGAGCTGGTCGACCAGCAGACCGCCGGCGACGAGTTCATCCACTGGCTGCGGCGGCGCTGAGCGCGCCGGCCGCACGTCGGCTCAGAGGCTCAGCGACTTGAGGTAGGCCCGCAGGCTCGGCCCGATCTGCGGGTGGGCGAGCCCCAGTTCCACGTTGGCCTCGAGGAAGCCTTCCTTGCTGCCGCAGTCGTAGCGGCGGCCCTCGTAGGTGTAGGCGAACACCTTCTGCCGGCGCAGCAGCCCGGCGATGCCGTCGGTGAGCTGGATCTCGCCGCCCACGCCGCGCGGCTGGTTGCGGATCTCGGTGAAGATATCCGGCGTGAGGATGTAGCGTCCCGCGACGCCGAGCCGCGACGGCGCGACGTCCGGTGCCGGTTTCTCGACGATGCGGGTGATGTCCATCATGCGATCGGCCACCGGCGTGCCGGCGACGATGCCGTAGCGCTTCGTGTGCTCGGCCGGCACCTCCTGCACCGCGAGGATGGACGCGCGCCACTCCTGGAACTGGTCGACCATCTGCTTCATGATGGGCGGCTCGCCGATCATCAGGTCGTCGGCCAGCAGCACCGCGAAGGGCTCGTTGACGACCACGCATTCGGCGCACAGCACCGCATGGCCCAGCCCCAGCGCCTTGGCCTGCCGGATGTAGATGCACTCCATGTCGTCGGGCTTGACCGACTGCACCAGCGATAGCAGTTCATGCTTGCCAGCGGCCTCGAGCTCGGCCTCGAGCTCGGGCATGCTGTCGAAGTGATCGGGGATCGCGCGCTTCGTCCGCCCGGTCACGAAGATCATCTGCCGGATCCCGGCCGCATAGGCCTCCTCGACCGCGTACTGGATCAGCGGCTTGTCGACCACCGGCAGCATCTCCTTGGGCTGTGCCTTGGTCGCGGGCAGGAAGCGGGTGCCAAGACCGGCCACGGGGAAGATCGCCTTGTTGATCAACATCTACTTACAATCCTCGCAGGGCAAGTCACGCGATCATTCTGGCATCGCGTCCTGACCGACCGCACATTCCTTCAAGGGGGGACAGCGGTGTGATGCCGTGAATGGCGTCACGCGCGCCGCGCAACGATGGATCTGCTGATCGTCGAACCGATCGAGCCGGAAGTCCTGCAGTGGCTGGAGGCGCGCCACCGCGTGCGCCATGCGCCCGAGTTCGCCCGCGAACCCCGCGGCCTGCGCCAGGTCCTGTTCAACGTGCGCGCCGTCGTGCTGCCGCCCACGGTGCGCGTCGACGAGGAGATGCTGTCCTTCGCGCCAATGCTGCGCGCGGTGGGGCGCTTCGCGCCGGGGCTGGAGAACATCGACCTCGACGCCTGCGTCCGCGCCGGGGTCGAGGTGGTGCGCGGCGCGGCGGCCACCGCGCCGGCCGAGGCCGAGTTCATGCTCGGTGCGCTGATCGCGCTGCTGCGTCCCGGCGCCGACGGCGGCCGCGTGGCGCCGGGCCGCGAACTCGCCTCCGCGACGATCGGACTGATCGGCATGGCGCCGGCGGCGCGCTTCGTCTCGGCGATGCTGAGCGGCTTCGGCTCCCGCCTGGTCGGCTACGACCCGACGCTGCATGCCAGCGATCCGCTGTGGGGCCGCTGGCGCATCGAGGCGATGGGCGTGCGCGAGCTGCTGCAGACCGCCGATGCGGTGTGCGTGCAGCTGCCCTATTTCAGCCGCTACCAGGGCCTGCTCGGCGAGCGCTACCTGCCGCTGTGCAAGCCCGGCCAGGTGCTGGTCAGCACCTCGCACTCGGCGATCTTCGACCTCGAGGTGCTGGCCGCCGCGCTGCGCAGCGGGCGCCTCGGCGGGGCCTGGCTCGACAGCGTCGAGCCCGGCCTGCTCGAGCCGGAGCGGCCGCTGCACGGCATCGCGACGCTGCGCACCTCGCCGCGGCTCGCCGGCTACACCCAGGAGTCGCGCGTGCGCGGCGTCTGGGCCGTGGCGCACCGGCTCGACGAGGTGCTGGCCCAGACCCCGCGCGTCGCGCGCGACTTCCGCGTCTCCGCGGCCACGCCGCTCACCGGGCCGGTGTCGATGCCGGGGCCGCTGGGCGGCGCGGTGTCCGCACCGGCGCCGCTGGACGAAGCCGCCGCCGAGCCGCTGCCCGAGCCCGAGGTGTCGGAAGGGCCTCCGCCGGACGCCGACGGCGCCTCGCCGACGCTCAGCCCAGCCGCTGGCGTTGCAGGCGGACCCGCTCCAGCGTCGCGCTGAAGCCGGCCAGCCGCTCGCGCATCTGCGCCACCACGGCAGCCGGCGCGCGCGCGACGAAGCTCTCGTTGCCCAGTTGCGCCGTCGCCTTGGCGATCTCGCCTTCGAGGCGGGCGATCTCCTTGGCGAGGCGCTCGCGCTCAGCGGCGACGTCGATCTCGACATGCAGCGCCAGCCGCGCGTCGCCGAGCACCGAGACCGGCGCGGCCGCGGTGGCCTCGGCGAACGCGGCCTCGCTGTCGAGGATGCGGACCTCGCCGAGCTTGGCCAGCGCCTTCAGCAGTGGCGCGGCCTGCGAGATGAAGGCCGCATCGCCCAGCGTCAGCAGCGGCACGCGCTCGGCCGGCGAGAGGTTCATCTCCGAGCGCAGATTCCGGCAGGCGCCGACCAGGGCCTTGAGCCGGGCGACCCAGGCGTCGGCCTGCGCGTCGACCTTGTCGAGCTGGGCCTCGGGGTAACGCTGGGTCGCGAGCACCGCATCGCTGCCGGCCGCCTTGCGCTCGGCGACCGGCGCGACCACCTGCCACAGCTCCTCGGTGATGAAGGGGGTCAGCGGGTGCAGCAGGCGCAGCACCGTCTCCAGCACGCGGATCAGCGTGCGGCGGGTGGCGCGCTGGATCGCCGCGTCACCGACCTGCAGCTGGACCTTCGCGATCTCGAGGTACCAGTCGCAGTACTCGTCCCAGACGAAGCTGTAGATCGTGTTGGCGACCAGGTCGAGCCGGTAGTCGGCGAAGGCCTGCGCGACCGCCGCCTCGACGCGCTGCAGCTCGCCGACGATCCAGCGGTCGGCGAAGCCGAAGTCGAGGTAGCCGCCGGGCACGCATTCCTCCGCGCCATGCGGCGCGAAGCCGCAGTCCTGGCCCTCGCAGTTCATCAGCACGAAGCGCGTCGCGTTCCAGAGCTTGTTGCAGAAGTTGCGATAGCCCTCGCAGCGCTTGGTGTCGAAGTTGATGTTGCGGCCCAGGCTGGCGTAGCTGGCCATCGTGAAGCGCAGCGCGTCGGCGCCGTAGGCCGGCATGCCTTCGGGGAACTCCTTCTTCACGCGCGCGGCGACCTTCGGCGCGGTCTCGGGCTTGCGCAGGCCGGTGGTGCTCTTCTTCACCAGCGTCTCCAGGTCCACGCCCTGGATCAGGTCCACCGGGTCGAGCACGTTCCCCTCGGACTTGCTCATCTTCTTGCCTTCGCTGTCGCGCACCATGCCGTGGATGTAGACATGGCGGAACGGCACCCGGCCGGTGAAGTGGGTCGTCATCATGATCATCCGGGCGACCCAGAAGAAGATGATCTCGTAGCCGGTGACGAGCACGCTGGACGGCAGGAAGAGGTCGAGCTCCTTCGTCTTCTCGGGCCAGCCCAGCGACGAGAAGGGCACGAGCGCCGACGAGTACCAGGTGTCGAGCACGTCGGGGTCGCGCGTCAGCGCACCGCTGTAGCCGGCCGCCTTCGCCTTCGCCTGCGCCTCTTCCTCGCTGCGTGCGACGAAGAGTTCGCCGCTGTCGCCGTACCAGGCCGGGATCTGGTGGCCCCACCAGAGCTGGCGCGAGATGCACCAGTCCTGGATGTTCTTCATCCACTGGTCGTAGGTGTTGACCCAGTTCTCGGGCACGAACTTCACGTCGCCCGAGGCGACCGCATCGATGGCCTTCTGCGCGATGCTCTTGCCGTCCGGGCCCGCCTTCGACACGGCCACGAACCACTGGTCGGTCAGCATCGGCTCGACGATCTGGCCGGTGCGCGCGCAGCGCGGGACCATCAGCTTGTGCTTCTTGACCTCGACCAGCAGACCCTGGGCCTCGAGGTCGGCGACGACCTTCTTGCGCGCGACGAAGCGGTCCAGGCCGCGGTAGGCCGCCGGGGCCTGGTCGTTGACCGTCGCGTCGAGCGCCAGGACGCCGATCATCGGCAGCTCGTGGCGCTGACCGACCGCGTAGTCGTTCGCGTCATGCGCCGGCGTGACCTTGACGACGCCGGTACCGAACTCGCGGTCCACATAGGCATCGGCGATCACCGGGATCTCGCGGTCGCACAGGGGCAGCTTGACGGTCTTGCCGATCAGCGCCGCATAGCGCTCGTCCTCCGGATGCACCATCACCGCGACGTCGCCGAGCATCGTCTCCGGCCGCGTCGTCGCGACGACGACGTCCCCCGATCCATCGCTGAGCGGATAGCGGATGTGCCACAGGTGCCCGTCCTCCTCCTCGCTCTCGACCTCGAGGTCGGACACGGCGGACTTCAGCACCGGGTCCCAGCTGACCAGCCGCTTGCCGCGGTAGATCAGGCCCTGCTCGTAGAGCTGCACGAAGGTGTCGGTGACGACCTTCGACAGCTTCTCGTCCATCGTGAAGTATTCGTGGCTCCAGTCCACGCTGGCGCCGAGCCGGCGCATCTGCTGCGTGATCGTCGAGCCCGAGTGCTCCTTCCACTCCCAGACGCGGGCGACGAAGTTCTTGCGGCCGAGGTCGTGGCGGCTCTGGCCCTGCTGCTCGAGCTGGCGCTCGACGACGATCTGCGTCGCGATGCCGGCGTGGTCGGTGCCCGGCACCCACAGCGTGTTCGCCCCCTTCATCCGGTGGTAGCGCGTCAGCGCGTCCATGATGGTCTGGTTGAAGGCGTGGCCCATGTGCAGCACGCCGGTCACGTTGGGCGGCGGCAGCTGGATGCTGAACGAGGGCTTGGCCGCGTCGAGCGTCGGCGCGAACAGGCCGCGCTGCTCCCACAGCGGCGCCCACTTGGCCTCGATCGGGGCGGGGTCGAAGGATTTGGCGAGTTCGGTCATGGCGACGGCACGGGAAAGCGAAACGGCGCCCATGGGGCGCCGTTTCCGCTGGGACATGACCGAATTCTACGGGCCGGCCCGCAGCGGGCCGTCCGGACGCCTCACTTCGGCATACGTCCCACCTCGACCAGCTCGACCTTGGCCTCGCCGACCTTGCCGGTCGTCGCGTCGACCTCGACGCGGATGTCGGTGCCGTCGGCCAGTTCGATGTCGAACTCGTAGCTCGCCGAGCCGTCCGATTCGAGCTCGTACTCGACCATCTCGACCTTGCCCGGGTACTTGGCGAGCACCGCCTTGGTGGCGTCGGCTTCACTGACCTTGGCCTTGGCGGCGAAGGCGGGCGCCGAGGCGCTGGCGAAGCGCTCCTCGGTCTCGACGATCTTGCCGGTCTTGCCGCTGCATTCGATGTCGTAGAAGCGGCCGTCCTTGCCCGCGACTTCCACCTCCCACACCGGCGCGCCGTCCTCGATCTTCAGCACGACCTGCAGGGCTTCGCCCGGGAACTGGGCGAGCACGGTCGGTACGCACTTCTCGATGCCGTGGGCGACCGCCGGCATCTTGGGCGCGGCCAGCGCGGCGCCGGCGCACAGGGCGGCTGCCGTGCCGATCAGCGAAACGGAGGAGATCGATACCAGCTTGTTCATGATGCAGACCTTGCGATGGGAGTGGAGGGGTGCCGGCACGCAGCCCGGGCGATCCGGGCCGCGCTTGCTGCAGCGCAACAGGATTCTGTCCCGATCTGCGCCCTGAACGGTTGTTCAAGCGCCTTCGGCGGGTCATGCCCCGGACACTGCGGACCTCAGGTTCGCAAGGCAGGCCGCGCGCGCGGCCGTACCGATGTCCGACTGGTTCGACCCCCTCCGTCACGCCACCGCGCGGTCCAGCGCGGATGCGGCACTGCCGCCGGGCGTGCAGCGCCGCGCGCTGATCATCGAGGCGGCCCTCGGCGTGCTGGCGCGCGAAGGTCTGGCGCAGCTGTCGATGCGCCGCGTGGCGCTCGAGGCGCGCGTCGCGATCAGCCTGACCCACTATCACTTCGAATCCAAGGCCGACCTGTTGCGCGAGGTTGCGCTCGAGCACCAGCGCCGCAGCGGCGCCGAGCCGGTCGCCGTCGCCGGGGCCGTGCCGGGCGACGGCCGTTGGCTCGAAGCCCAGTGCCGTCAGCGCCTCGCGAGGCGCGAGGCCCTGTGCATCGACGCGCAGTTCGACGCTGCAGCGCTGCGCAGCCCGGCGCTGGCCGAGATCGCCGCGGCCGGCCGCGCCGCCCGTGGAGCGGCTCTCGGCCGTGCGTGGTCGCAGGCGGCTCGTGGAGCCGACGCGGGAGACGGCGACCTGCTCGACGCGCTGGTCGACGGTCTGACGCGGCGCTGCGTCGCCGATGAGTCCTTCGACCTGGCCGCCGCCTGCCGGCGGGCCGAGGAGCGGTTGCTCGCCGGCGTGCCAGCGCGCTGAGGCGCTGCGCCCGGCGACTTCAGCCGGCCTCCTAGAATTTCGCGATGCAGCCCCACGACGATCGCAGCGCAACGACGGCCGAGCGGGCCGTGCCCGCACGGCTGCTGGAGAACCTCAACCCCGAGCAGCTGGCCGCCGTGACGCTGCCGCGCGGCCATGCGCTGATCCTGGCCGGCGCCGGATCGGGCAAGACTCGGGTGCTGACGACGCGCATCGCCTGGCTGATCCAGACGGCCCAGGTCTCGCCGGCCGGCGTGATGGCGGTGACCTTCACCAACAAGGCCGCGAAGGAGATGCTGACGCGGCTGTCGACGATGCTGCCGATCAACGTGCGCGGCATGTGGATCGGCACCTTCCA
>CAYLKR010000034.1:0-19519 GCA_964384225.1 uncultured Methylibium sp. | reverse complement strand
CCCGGAAGTCGTTGACGTTGGTGTAGGTCGGCCCGGTCGTCACCAGGTCGCCGAGGCCGGCGAAGAAGCTGTAGCAGTCGTTCGCGTCGAGCCGCTCCTGCGCCTTGAGGCCGGCGGCCGCGCCACGCGCCAGCGAGTCGGGCGTGACGATGCCGCCGGCGTTGTCTTCGATGCCGTCGATGCCGTCGGTGTCGGCCGCCAGCACGTACACGCCGGGCTCGGCCTGCAGCGCGATCGCGGTGCCCACCAGGAACTCGGTCGCCCGCCCGCCGCGCCCGCCCTTGGCCTTGACGGTCACGGTGGTCTCGCCGCCGGACAGGATGACGCACGGCGCCTTGAAGGGCTGGCCGCGGCGGCGCACCTGGCGCGCCAGCGCGGCGTGCACACCGCCGACGACGCGCGACTCGCCTTCCATCTCGTCGCTGAGGATGTGCGCCTCGATGCCGGCGGCGCGCGCCGCGGCGGCCGCGGCTTCGAGCGCCTGCTGCGGCGTCGCGGTCATGCGCACCTCGTGGCCGGCGAAGCAGGTATCGCCGGGCTTGGGCGTCTCCAGCGTGCCGGCCTCGAGCGCGGCGCGCACGGCCGGCGAGACCTCGATCGCGTAGCGCTTCAGGATCGCCAGCGCGTCGGCGCAGCTGCTGCGGTCCGGCACGGTGGGGCCGGAGGCGATCACGTCGGGGTCGTCGCCGGGCACGTCGGAGATCAGCAGCGTGAATACCCGGGCCGGCGCGCAGCGCGCCGCCAGCCGGCCGCCCTTGACGGCCGACAGGTGCTTGCGCACGCAGTTCATCTCGCCGATGGTGGCGCCGCTCTTCAGCAGCGCGCGGTTGATGGCCTGCTTCTCTTCCAGCGAGATCCCGTCGGCCGGTAGCGTCAGCAGCGCCGAGCCGCCGCCCGAGATCAGGCACAGCACCAGGTCGTCGGCCGTCAGCCCGCGGGTCAGTTCGACGATGCGCTGCGCGGCGGCGAGCCCCGCCGCGTCGGGCACCGGATGCGCCGCCTCGACGACTTCGATGCGCCCCGGCTTGGCCTTGTAGGCGGGCGGCACATGGTCGTAGCGCGTCACCACCAGGCCCGACAGCGGGGCGTCGGCCGGCCACAGCGCGGCCACCGCCTCGGCCATCGCGCCGCTCGCCTTGCCGGCCCCGATCACCAGCGTGCGGCCCTTGGGCGGCGGCGGCAGGAAGTCGGCGATGTTGTGCGCCGGCAGCGCGCGCCGCACCGCGGTGTCGTACAGGTGGCGCAGGAAGCCGCGCGGGTCCTGGCGGGGGTCGGGGGTGCTCATGGCGCGGATTATGAAAAGGCGGCCGGCCGGCCAATCGCACGCCCGTGCACAGCCAGCCAGCCCAGGCCGGCCTCGGTGCCGGCGGCCGGGCGGTACTCGGCGCCGACATGGCCGTCGTAGCCGGCGCGGTCGAGGGCGTCGAACAGCGCCGCGCAGCCCAGTGTGCCGCTGCCCGGCTCGTGGCGACCGGGGACGTCGGCGACCTGGACATGGCCGATCCACGGTCGCAGACGCTCGAAAGCGGCCAGCGGTTCGTCGCCCATGCGCGCGGCGTGGTAGGCGTCGAACTGCAGCTTCAGGTTGGCCGCGCCGACCTCGCGGATCAGTTCGACCGCCACGTCGCCACGGTTCAGCCAGAAGCCCGGCATGTCGTGGATGTTGATCGGCTCGACGAGCAGCGTCAGGCCGGCGTCGGCCAGCGCCGCGGCGGCGTGGCGCAGGTTGGCGACGAAGGTCGCACGCAGCCGCGCCTCGTCCACGCCGGCCGGCGCGATCCCGGCCAGGCAGTTCAGCCGCGGCGTGCTGAGCGCCTTGGCATAGGCGACCGCCTGCACGACGCCAGCCCTGAACTCGGCCTCGCGCCCCGGCAGGCAGGCGAGGCCGCGCTCGCCGGCCGCCCAGTCACCGGCCGGCAGGTTGTGCAGCACCAGCGGCAGGCCGCAGGCGTCGAGCCGGGCGCGGATCTCGGCGGCCGGCGCCTCGTAGGGAAACTGGCACTCGACCGCGTCGAAGCCGGCGCGCGCCGCTGCGGCGAAGCGCTCCAGGAAGGGCCGCTCGGTGAACAGCATCGAGACGTTGGCGGCGAAACGGGGCATGACGGACGCTGGATCGGGCGTGGGTCGCCCAGTGTCGCCGAGGACCGGCGGCGGGAGCCGGTCCCCGGAGGACAGGCCGGCTCAGCCCTCGGCGCGCGCGTCGCGCTTCATCAGCTGCGCCAGCGCCTCGGCCGGCCGCAGCCGGCCGTCGAGCACGGCGACGACCGCCGCGGTGATCGGCATCTCGACGCCCAGCGCGACGGCGCGCGCCAGCACCGTGGCCGCGCTGTAGACGCCTTCGGCGACATGGCCGAGGTCGTGCAGCACGTCGGCCAGCGCGCGGCCCTTCGCCAGCTCCAGCCCGACCTGGCGGTTGCGCGACAGCGCGCCGGTGGCAGTGAGCACCAGGTCGCCCAACCCCGACAGGCCCATGAAGGTCTCGGCGCGGGCGCCGAGCGCGACGCCGAGCCGCGTGGTCTCGGCCAGTCCACGGGTGACCAGCGCGGCACGCGCGTTCAGGCCGAGCCCGGTCCCGGCGGCCGAGGGCATGCCGTCCGCGATGCCGGTGGCGATCGCGATCACGTTCTTCACGGCGCCGCCGACCTCGACGCCGACCGGGTCGGTGGAGGTGTAGACGCGCAACCCGTCGCCGTGGAAGGCTTCCACGGCCTGCCGGGCCAGCCCCTCGTCGGCACTGGCCGCGACCAGCGCGGTCGGCTGGCCGCGCGCGACCTCGAGCGCGAAGCTCGGCCCCGACAGCACGCCCGACCGCGCATCGGGGGCGACCTCGCGCGCGATCTCGTGGCCGAGCGCGCCGGTCCCGGCCTCGAAGCCCTTGCAGACCCAAAGCAGCCCGGCGCCGCCGGGCGCGGCCCGCGCCAGCATGTCGCGCAGGCCCGAAGTCGGGGTGGCGATCACGACGAGGCCGTCGCTGCCGCCCTGGCCCGCGTGCGCGAGCGCGACCTCGAGGTCGGCGGTGACGCCCAGCGATGCCGGCAGCGCCACGCCGGGCAGGTAGCGCTCGTTGGCGCGGGCGGCGGCGATCGCGGCGGCCTGGGCCGCGTCGCGCGCCCACAGCAGGGTGTCGTGGCGCGCCGCGACGCTGGCGGCCAGCGCGGTGCCCCAGGCGCCGGCGCCGAGGACCGCGATCTTCATCGGGCTCAGGCGGCGGCGGTCGCGCCGTTGCCGTTGACGGCGCCGCCCTGCTGGGCCTGCAGCTGCGCCTCGTACATGGCCTGGAAGTTGACCTCCGACAGGTGCACCGGCGGGAAACCGGCGCGCGTGATCAGGTCGGCCACGGTGGCGCGCAGGTAGGGGTAGACGATGCCGGGGCAGGCGATGCCGATCACCGGGCCCATCTGCTCCTGCGGCAGGTTGCGGATCTCGAAGATGCCGGCCTGCTTGGCCTCGACCAGGAACAGGGTCTTGTCGCCGACCTTGGTGGTCACGGTGGCCGAGACGGCGACCTCGTAGATGCCGTCGGCCACCGGGTCGGCGGCGACGGCGAGGTTGATGTCGACCTGCGGCTGCGCCTGCTCTAGCAGGATCTTCGGCGAGTTGGGCTGCTCCAGCGACACGTCCTTCAGGTACACGCGCTGGATCTGGAACACGGGGGCTTGGTCTTGATCGGCCATGGTGGGCGTCCGGCTAGGGGCTCGGGGTCTGGGAGCTCGAAAATGCAAAGGGCCCGCGATGCGGGCCCGTTCACAGGGCAGACGGATTATGCGGCCAGCCCGTGCAGCAGCGGCATCAGGCCGCCCTGGCGGTCCAGCGCGATGAGGTCGTCGCAGCCGCCGACATGCGTCTCGCCGATGAAGATCTGCGGCACCGTGCGCCGGCCGGTGAGCGCCATCATGGCTTCCCGCTGGCGGGGGTCGAGGTCGATGCGGATCTCTTCGATGGCGTCCACGCCGCGCTGCTTGAGCAGCATCTTGGCCCGCTGGCAGAACGGGCAGACCTGGGTGGTGTACATCTTGACGGCGGGCATGGACACGACGAAAGCTGCGTTGCCCCGAGTGTCACCCGGATGACACGACCCAGTGGCGCACGGGGTCGCCCGCCCCAGGGCGCGGCGCGCGCACTTTCGCACTCTCCGCGCGGCGGGCGCGGCGCGTGCAAGCCGCCTGTCAGGCGGACTTCTCGACCGGCAGCTGCGCCTCGCGCCAGGCGGCGAGCCCGCCGGTCACCGCATGCACCTTCTCGTGGCCGCGCTTGCGCAGCAGCGCCGCGGCGCGCTGGGCGCGCGCGCCGGTCGGGCAGATCAGCAGCACCGGCAACGCCTTGTTGCTCGGCAGGTCCTTGCTGGTCTCGAGCTGGCCGAAGGGGATGTTGCGCGCCGGGCCGGCGTGGCCGGCGGCGTACTCGGCCGGTTCGCCGACGTCGATCAGCACCGCCTTCTCGCGGTTGATCAGCATCACCGCCTCGCCGGCCGAGACGCGCCCGCCGCCGGACGAGCGCGAGAACGAGGGCCACAGCAGCAGGCCGCCCGAAACGACGGCGGTCAGCACGAGGTACCAATGGTCGAGAAGGAAGCTCACGGGCGAAGGCGCGGCGGGTCGCGCAGGGGCAGGTCAGCCCGGGATTCTAAAATCCAATGCTTCGCGCCCCGGCGCGCGCCCCTGCGGCGTGCCCGGCCGACGCCACAGGTTCCTGCACTACCCCACCCCACCATGTCCCGAACCACCCACCGTCTGGTGCTCGTGCGCCACGGCGAATCGACCTGGAACCTCGAGAATCGCTTCACCGGCTGGGCCGATGTCGAGCTGACGCCCAAGGGCGTCGAGCAGGCCCGCCAGGCCGGCCGCTGGCTCAAGGCGGCCGGCTTCGATTTCGACCGCGTCGAGACCTCCGTCCTCAAGCGCGCGGTCTGGACCACCTGGCATTGCCTGGATGCGCTCGACCGCTTCTGGCTGCCGGTCGCCAAGCACTGGCGCCTGAACGAGCGCCACTACGGCACGCTGCAGGGCCTGAACAAGGGCGAGATGGCCGCGGCCCACGGCCCCGAGCAGGTCAAGCTCTGGCGCCGCAGCTACGACATCGCGCCGCCGCCGCTGGAGCCCACCGACCCGCGCTGGCAGCGCGACGACCCGCGCTACGCCGGCCTCGCGCCGGGCGAGGTGCCGCTCGGCGAATGCCTGCGCGACACCGTGGCGCGCGTGCTGCCGCTGTGGAACAGCGATCTCGCGCCGGCGATCCGCCGCGGCGAGCGGCTGCTGATCTCGGCGCACGGCAACAGCCTGCGCGCGCTGATCATGCACCTGGATCGCATGACGCCGGCGCAGATCCTCGAGGTCAGCGTACCGAACGCGGTGCCGCTGGTCTACGAGCTCGATGCCGACCTGCAGCCGGTGGACCGCTACTTCCTGCGCGACGAGCGCTCGCCGATGGCCTGACGCTCAGGGGCCGCCGAGCGCCTGGGCGATCTCGCCGCGCACGCGCTCGGCGAGCGCGCGCCGGTCGGCGTGCTCGCTGCCGATCGGCGGCAGGAAGGCGACGCGCACGCGCAGGCCCTCGGCGCAGGCCACCCACCACAGGCTCTGCAGCAGCGTGGTGTCGCCGACGAAGGCGACCGCCGGGCTGACCGCGTGCGCGGCGTCCGAGAAGCGCAGCGCCACCGGCTGCAGCGGCGTGCCGGTGGCGATGGCCGCCTGCAGCAGGTTGGCGTGGAAGGGCAGCAGTTCGTGACCGGCGCCGGTGGTGCCTTCTGGAAACACTGCCACCATGTCGCCGGCCACCAGCGCCTCGCCGATGTGGTGCATCACGCGCATCGCATCGCGGCGGCGTTCGCGCTCGATGTAGAGCGTGTCCGCGGCGTCGACCAGCCGGTTCAGCACCGGCCAGGCCTTGACGTCGGCCTTGGAGACGAAGCGCGCGCGCGGGCACAGCGCATGGATCGCGACGATGTCGAGCCAGGACACGTGGTTGGCGACCAGCAGCGTGCCGCCGGGGCGCGGCGTGCCGCTGCCGTCGAGCGCGACACCGGCCGCGCGCAGCAGCCCGGCGGCCCACCAGCGGATGCGTGTGTGGCGCCCGGCGGCGTCGAGCGACGGGAAGCGCAGCAGCACCACCGCCACGCCGTGCAGCACGTGCACGGCGATGCGCAGCAGGCGCCAGGCGCCGCGCAGGGCGTACCTCACCGCGGCGCGGGGCCCGGGCCGCGCGTCACGCGGCCTCGTGCGCGATCTGCCCGGCGACCAGCGTCCAGCGCACCCGCGCCGGCAGCTCGACGCCGCTCACCTCGAAGGCGAAGGGCGTGTGCTTGCCCTGGCTGCGCAGCGCATCGGCCATGACCGGCCAGCGCGCGGCCGGGTCGAACACGCACAGGTCGGCGACGCCGCCCTCCACCAGCCGCCCGGCGCTGGCCGCCAGCGAGCCGAGCGCCCCACCGAGCACGCGCACCGGTGCACTGGTCACGCTGGCCAGCGCACGCGGCAGCCCGACGCCGGCGTCCTCGCCCCACTTGAGCGCCAGGCCGAGCAGCAGCTCGAGCCCGGTCGCGCCGGGCTCGGCCTCGGCGAAAGGCAGGGTCTTGGCGTCGGCGTCGACCGGCGTGTGGTCGGACACCAGCGCGTCGATCGTGCCGTCGGCCAGCCCGGCGCGCAGCCCGTCGCGGTCGCGCGGCTGGCGCAGCGGCGGCACCAGGCGCATCGCCGGGTTGAAGTAGCCGATGTCGACGTCGGTCAGGTGCAGCGAGTTGATGCTGACGTCGGCCGAGACCGGCAGGCCCTCGGCCTTGGCAGCGCGCAGCAGCGCGACGCCGGCGGCGCTCGACAACCGGCACAGGTGCACGCGCGCGCCGCTGGCGCGCACCAGCTCGAAGATCGTGTGCAGCGCGATCGTCTCGGCGCTGACCGGCACGCCGGACAGGCCCAGGCGGGTGGCGACCGCACCGCTGGCCGCGACGCCCTTGCCGAGCCAGGGGTCGTTGGGGCGCAGCCAGACGGTGTAGCCGAAGGTCGCCGCGTACTGCAGCGCGCGCGCCAGCACCTGGGTGTCCGGGATCGATGCGTCGGCCTGAGAGAAGCCGACGCAGCCGGCCTCGGTCAGCTCGGCCATTTCGGTGAGCACCTCGCCGCCCAGGCCCCGCGTCAGCGCGCCGAGCGGGAAGAGCCGGCAGCGGCTGAGCTTGCGGGCGCGGAACTTGAGCATCTCGACCAGCCCCGGCTCGTCGAGCGTGGGGTCGGTGTCGGGCAGGCAGACCAGGCTGGTGACACCGCCGGCCGCTGCCGCGGCCAGCTCGCTCTCCAGCATGCCCTCGTGCTCGTGGCCCGGTTCGCGCAGCCTCGCCGCCAGATCCACCAGGCCGGGCGCCACGACCAGGCCGCTGGCGTCGATGCGGCGGTCGGCGTCGAAGTCGGCCGACACGCCTCCGATCGCGACGATGCGCCCCGAGGCGATCGCGACGTCGGCCTGCTCGTCGCGCCCCGATGCGGGGTCGATCACGCGGCCGTTGCGTATGAGGATCTTCATGCCTCGTTCCCCGCGATGATGGACATCACCGCCATGCGCACCGCGATGCCGAAGGTCACCTGCGGCAGGATCACGCTCTGGCGGCCATCGGCCACCGCCGAGTCGATCTCGACGCCGCGGTTGATCGGGCCGGGGTGCATCACGATCGCGTCGGGCTTGGCGAGCGCGAGCTTCTCCGGCGTCAGCCCGAAGCTCTTGAAGTACTCGCCGGCGCTCGGCAGCAGCGCGCCGCTCATGCGCTCGTTCTGCAGCCGCAGCATGATGACGACGTCGGCATCCCTGATGCCCTCTTCGAGCGAGTGGCACACGCGCACGCCCATGACCTGCAGGTCGCCGGGCACCAGGGTGCGCGGGCCGACCGCGCGGACCTCGGCGGCGCCGAGCGTCGTCAGCGCATGGATGTCGGAGCGCGCGACGCGCGAGTGCACGATGTCGCCGACGATCGCCACCGTCAGGTTCGCGAAGTCCTGCTTGTAGTGGCGGATCGTGTACATGTCGAGCAGGCCCTGCGTCGGGTGCGCATGGCGGCCGTCGCCGGCGTTGACGACGTGCACGTGCGGCGCGACATGCTGCGCGATCAGGTAGGGCGCGCCGCTCTCGGCATGACGCACGACGAACATGTCGGCGTGCATCGCCGACAGGTTGGCGATCGTGTCGAGCAGGCTCTCGCCCTTGGCGGTGCTGCTGCGCGCGATGTCGAGGTTGATGACGTCGGCGGACAGGCGCTTGGCGGCGATCTCGAACGTGGTGCGGGTGCGCGTGCTGTTCTCGAAGAACAGGTTGAACACGCTCTTGCCGCGCAGCAGCGGCACCTTCTTGACCTCGCGGTCGTTGACGCTGAGGAAGGTGCCGGCGGTGTCGAGGATCTGCGTCAGCACCGCCTTCGGCAGGCCCTCGATCGACAGCAGGTGGATCAGCTCGCCGTGGCGGTTCAGCTGGGGATTGCGCTTGTTCAGCATCACGCCGCCTCGATCGCGAAGTCGAAGCGGCCGTCGTCACCGCGCGTCAGCGCCAGCTTCTGCGCCGCCGGCAGCACCACGCGGGCGGCCGAGACCGCCGGCTCGATCGGCAGCTCGCGCCCGCCACGATCGACCAGCACCGCCAGCGTCACGCTGGCCGGGCGGCCGAAGTCGAACAACTCGTTGAGCACCGCGCGCGTCGTGCGGCCGGTGTAGAGCACGTCGTCGATCAGCAGGATGTGGCGGCCCTCGATCGCGAAGGGCAGCGCCGTCGCGCCGGTGGCGCCGGCGAGGCCCCGCGAGCCGAAGTCGTCGCGGTGCAGCGCGCTGGAGATCACGCCGGGCTTGCCGGCCAGGCCCAGGTCGCGCTGCAGCCGCTCGGCCAGCCAGGCGCCGCCGGACCAGATGCCGACCAGCGCGGTGTCGGGCCGCAGCAGCGGCCGCACCCGCGCCAGCAGGTCGGCGTAGAGCGCTTCGGCGTCCAGATGCAATGTGGTCAAGGATGCTCCCGGAAATACTGTTCGAGCAGGATCGCCGCCGCCGCCGCGTCGGCGTCCTGCGCGCCGGCCTCCAGCGCCGCCGTGGTCGACCAGCGCTCGTCCACCTCGTGCACCGGCAGCCCGAAGCGGCCATGCAGCTGGCGGGCGAAGCGCCGCGCGCGGCGGGTATTGTCGTGCGCCGCGCCGTCCGGGTGGAACGGGATGCCGACGACGAGGGCCGCCGGCTGCCATTCGGCGATCAGCGCGCCGATCGGCGCGAAGCGCGCATCGCCCTCGGCGGCGATGGTCCCGAGCGGCTGCGCGCCGCGCGTCAGCGTGTTGCCGGCAGCGACGCCGGTGCGCTTCAGGCCGAAATCGAAAGCGAGCAGCGTCTGGGGAGCGGATGCCGGGCCCGGGGCCTCAGGCATGCCCGGCCTCGCTGCTGAGCATGCGCGGGTCGATGCCGAGCAGCGACAGCGCCTTCTCGTAGCGCTGCTCGACCGGCGTCTCGAAGATCACCTCGGGCCGCGCGTCGACGGTGATCCAGCCGTTGCGCGCGATCTCGTCCTCGAGCTGGCCGGCGCTCCAGCCCGCGTAGCCCAGCGTGACGAGCACGCGCTTCGGGCCGGCGCCGCTGGCCAGGGCCTCGAGGACGTCCTTGCTGGTGGTCATCGCCATGCCACCGGGGATGCGCAGCGAGGAGTTGTAGGTCGCGCCGTCGGCGTCGATGTCGGCCGCATCGTCCTCGCCGGCCTCGTGCAGCACGAAGCCGCGCTCGGTCTGCACCGGCCCGCCGATGAAGACCGGCTGCTCGGCGAGCTCGCTGCGGTCGAGCGACAGGTCGACCTTCTCGAACAGGCGGCCGAGCTTGATGTCGCTGGGCTTGTTGATCACCAGCCCGAGCGCGCCACGCTCGCTGTGCTCGCAGAGGTAGACCACCGAACCGGCGAAGTTGTCGTCGGCCATGCCGGGCATGGCGATCAGGAACTGGTTCGTCAGGTTGGTGGCGGTGGAGGCGACCATGCGATGATTCTAGTCAGCGGGCACACTTCGAGGCATGGCGGATACCCCCCCGAAATCGCTCGACGCCGCGCTGGTGTGGTGCCGCCGCGACCTGCGCGCCCACGACCACGCGGCGCTGTACCACGCGCTGCGCGCGGCGAGGCGGGTCTGGGTGGCCTTCGTGTTCGACCGCGCGATCCTCGATGCGCTGCCGCGCGCCGACCGCCGCGTCGAGTTCATCCGCGGGAGTCTGGTCGACCTGGACGGCCAGTTGCGCGCGCTCGGCCGCGCCGCGGGGGTCGACGGCATCGGCCTGATCGTGCGCCACGGCGACGCGCGCGACGAGATCCCGCGCCTGGCGTCCGCGCTGCGCGTCCAGGCGGTCTATGCCAACGCCGACTACGAGCCCGCCGCGGTGGCGCGCGACACCCGCGTGCGCGGCGCGCTGGCCGACGCCGGCATCGCCTTCCACCCGTCCAAGGACCAGGTGGTGTTCGACACCGACGAGCTGCTGACCGGCAGCGGCAAGCCCTATGGCGTCTTCACGCCGTACAAGAACGCCTGGCTGAAGAAGCTCGAACCCTTCTACCTGCGGCCCTACCCGGTCGAGCGCCACGCGGCGGCGCTGGCGCCACGGCCCGCCGGCGAAGGCGGCGTGCCGCCGCTGGCGGAGATCGGCTTCGAGCCGACCAACCTGGCGGCGCTGAAGATCGCGCCGGGCACCGCCGGCGCTCGCGCGCTGCTCGACGACTTCCTCGACCGCATGGACCGCTACGACCAGACGCGCGACTTCCCGGCCGTCAAGGGCCCGAGCTACCTCTCGGTGCACCTGCGCTTCGGCACGCTGTCGGTGCGCGAGCTCGCGTCGCTGGCCTGGGACCGCATGCGCGCCGGCTCGCGCGGCGCCGAAGTCTGGCTGTCGGAACTGGTCTGGCGCGACTTCTACCACCAGGTGCTGCACCACCACCCGCGCATCGTCGACCACGCCTTCAAGCCCGAGTACGACCGCATCCAGTGGGAGCGCGGCAAGCATGCCGAGGCGCTGTTCGCCGCCTGGTGCGAGGGCCGCACCGGCTACCCGCTGGTCGACGCCGCGATGCACCAGATCGCCCAGACCGGCTACATGCACAACCGGCTGCGCATGGTGGTGGCCAGCTTCCTGACCAAGGACCTCGGCATCGACTGGCGCTGGGGCGAGCGCTGGTTCGCGACCCACCTGAACGACTTCGACCTCGCCGCCAACAACGGCGGCTGGCAATGGGCCGCCAGTTCGGGCTGCGACGCCCAGCCCTATTTCCGCATCTTCAACCCGGTCAGCCAGAGCGAGAAGTTCGACCCGCAGGGCAAGTTCATCCGCCGCTACCTGCCGCAGCTTGGCGGCCTGCCCGACGCTGCGCTGCACGCGCCCTGGGCGGCCCGGCCGGTGGACCTGGCCGCGGCCGGCATCGAGCTCGGACGCGACTACCCGCGGCCGATCGTGGCGCACGACGAAGCCCGCGCGCGCACGCTCGAGCGCTACGCGGTGGTCAAGGCGCGCTGAGTCGCGCCGCTCAGAAGAGCTCGATCTCGCCGAACCGGCCGGCCTCGGCCAGCACACCCTCGGCCACCAGCGCCTCGTGGCAGCAGACGCGGTTGCGGCCGGTCTGCTTGGCGTGGTAGACGGCCCGGTCGGCGCGCTCGAAGGCAGCGGTCGCGGCGTCGTTCGCGCGCAGTTCGGTGCAGCCGAGGCTGGCCGTCACCTGCCCCACCTGCGGGAACTGCGCCGCTTCCATCAGCGCGCGGCAGCGCTCGAAGGCGCCGAGCGCCGCGGCACGCTCGGGCGCCCGCAGCAGCACGACGAACTCCTCGCCGCCGAAGCGGTAGAGCCGGTCGCCGCCGCGGAAGCTCGCGCGCAGCACGCCGGCCACCAGCAGCAGCACCTCGTCGCCGATCAGGTGGCCGTGGACGTCGTTGACGCGCTTGAAGTGGTCGATGTCGATCACCGCCATCCAGTGCCGGCCGGCGGGCCGCCGTCTCTCGGTCTGGCCGGGGGGCAGCGCGGCGTCGGCGGCGTCGTCGAGCAGGCAGCGGCTGAACTGGGCGTCGAAGGTCTTGCGGTTGAACAGGCCGGTCAGGGTGTCGCGCTCGCCGTAGTCGAGCAGCTCGAGCTGGTTGCGGTAGAGCCTGAGCACGCCGGCCGCGGTGCGCTGGGCCTCGACGCCCAGCGGCGCGTCGGTCTCGATGTCCACCAGCGCGATGCGCTCGCTGCCCAGGGTGACCGGCAGCACGAGCCGCGCGCGGCCGGCCTCGTCCTCGCGCGCCGGCCGGCCGGTCTCGATCGCCGTCCGCCACGCCGGCCGCTGGGCGACCGCGGGCAGCATCTCCTCGGCCAGCCATTCGGCGTCCGGCCCCGGGGCGACGGCGCCGCGGCGCTCAGCGGCGAGCCGGCGCAGCCGGGCGGGCTGGCCGACCAGCTGGTAGAGGTCCACGCTGCGCGCATCGAGCGCGTCGGCCAGCAGCCAGACCACCGTCGCCGCAAGCAGGCTGCGGTCACGGCATCCGGTGACGCTGGCGATCGTACTGAGCAGGTCGGACATGGCGGGCAATTCGCGTAGGTCCCGCGATATCGGCCGCGCCGGCCGCCGGTTGAGGCCCGCCGGCCGCTGTCAGCCCCAGATCCGTGCCAGCAGCCACACGGCGGCGATACCCATCGCGCCGGCGCAGGCGCGGGTGAAGGCGCGCGCTGCGGCCGGCCGGGCGAGACGGCGGGCCAGCGCATGCCCGCCGAGCGCATAGGCGAGCACCGCCACGGCCTCCAGCACGAGCACGACCGCGCTCGCCGCCGCCAGCTGCGGCAGCACCGGCGCACCGGCCTGGACGAACTGCGGCACGAAGGCGGTCGCGATCATCAAGCCCTTCGGGTTGCCGAGCGCGACCCAGAACTCGCGCCGCCAGGCGTCGCCGGCAGCCTCCACACCGGCCTGCGGGGCGGACCGGCCGCCGCCGTGCCAGCCGCGCCAGGCCAGCCGCAGCAGGTAGAGCGCCGCGGCCGACTGCACCACGAGCGCGACCGCCGGTGCCCGGGCCAGCAGCGCGGCCAGCCCGAGCGCGCAGGCCGCGAGCAGCAGCGCGAACGCGGCCAGCCGCCCGAGCCCGGCATGGCAGGCCGCCCATGCGCCTTGCGCGGCCGCGACCTGGACGCCGAGCAGGTTGTTCGGGCCGGGCACCAGCGCCAGGGCGAGCCCGGCGGGCAGCAGCGCGAGCCAATGCGATGTGCTCATGGGCTGTCAACAGCAAGAACAGGGCCTGCCACGCCCGCGCGATGGCGACCGACTGCGACAGAATCGGGCCAGGCCCGCGCCCCACCATGCCCGTCCCACCGCCCTCCCCGACGCGCCGACGCGACTGCCTCGTGCTCGCCGCAGGCGCGGCGCTGGGCGCCCTGTGGCCTCGCGGGGCCGCCAGCGAGACCCCCTTGCCCGAGGTTGTGCTCGCGACGCCGGGGCCGGCCAGCTCGGTCAGCCTGATTCCCGAGCTGGCGGTGAAGATCGGTGCGGACCGCGCCGAAGGCATCGACCTGCGGCTCAGGTTCGTTTCCGGCGGCGGTGTGGCGATCCAGGACCTGCGCTCCGGCAACGCCCAGTTCGCGGTGTTCGGTGTCCCGGCGGCGATGAAGGAGAACCTCGAGCGGCCGCGGCTCGTGGCGCTGGCGGCGCTCGAGGACCGCGCGCCGATGGCCATCGTGGTGCGCGCCGACCTGAAGTCCAAGGTCCGCCGCGTGGCCGACCTGCGCGGCCGCGTCGTCGGTGTCACCAGCAATGCGCTCGCCTCGCGCACCACCGGCCAGCAGTTCCTCGAGCTGCTGCTGCGCGAGGCCGGCGTGCCGCCCGCCGAGGTGCGGCTGATGGCCGCGGGCCAATCCTGGGACACGCAGGCGAGCGCGCTGCGCTCGAAGCTGGCCGACGCGGTGGTGTCGGAGGAGCCGTTCGCGATCCGCCTCGAGCAGGAGGGCCTCGGACACGCGATCGTGCGCACCGGCCACGGCGGCGACGCGGCCACGTTGCCGGGCATCGGCTTCCTGCGCGGCACGTTGATCGCCGAGCGTCGGCTGGTCGAGGCGCGCCCCGACCTCGCCCAGCGCATGGTCCGCACGATGCAGCGCACGCTGGCGTGGCGGCAGGCGCAGCCGGTCGAGGCGGTCGTCGACGCGCTCGGCCTGACCGGGGCCGAGCGGGCCGCCTTCGTCGCGATGCTGCGCGAATACCCGCGCGGCTTCAGCCCCGACGGGCGCTTCTCGGCCGCGCAGATCGCGCAGACCGACCAGTTCTTTCACGCCAGCGCGCAGGACCTGCCGGCCGCCGCGGCCTACCGGCTCGAATCGATGCTGGTCGACACCTGGGCCGGGCGCAAACCGTGACGGCGAACCGCGGCGGGCTGACGCGCTCCGGCGCCTCGCTGACGCTGCGGCTCGTCGGGGTCCTCGGGCTGATCGCGCTGGTCGCGGTCGCGGCCTTCCTGCTGGTCGCGCAGCGCGTGATCGCCAATGCCGAGCGCCAGGAGATGCTCGAGGCGCGCGGCCACTTCGGGGCACGCCTGCGCGCCGCCGACCTGGACTGGCAGCAGCTCGCCCACGGGCTGCGCCAGCAGATCGAGCTGTGGCAGATCGGCGAGAGTGCCTTGCCGGAAGACGAACGCACGGCGCGGCTGCACGCGCTGATGCTGACCGTGCTCAGCCAGGGCGCATTCACGCACATGGCGATCGTCGATGCCGACGGCACGGTGCATCAGCGCGTCGCCACCCGCTCGCTGCAGAGCCTGGGGCTGCCCCCCGAGGGCAGCGGCGTGACGCTCGGCTGGGTCTGGGGCGAGCGCGACCGCACGATGTACCGGGCCATCGCCGGGCCGCTGAACTACCTGGGTCGGCCGATGCGGCTGCTGCTGTACGCCCCGCTGGACAATGCGCTGCTGCACCGCCTGTCCGATCCGACCACGCAGCTCGAGCTGCTGCACGAGGGCCGCACCGTCGCGCGATCCGATCCGCTGGCGCCGGCGGCGTCGCGCAGCGGCGCCGAGGACCTGCGCGCCACGGGCGAGATCGTCTGGGACGATCGCGCCGGCAGCCCGCAGCTGCGCATCGACCGGCGCTACGCGACGCCGATCTCGGTCGGCGAGCTGCTGTGGATCGTCAGCGGCTGCGCGCTCGTCTTCATGGCCGCCGCCTGGCTGGTGCTGGGCCGCTGGATTCACCGTCAGACGACGCGGCTGCAGGCGCTGCAGCAGGTGGCCGCGGCCTACACCGCGGCGCCAGGCAGCGTCGAGCCGCACCGCGAGCCGCTGCACCGCGCAGCCGCCGAGCCCGACGACATCGGCGTGCTGGGGCGCAACCTCCTGACGCTGATGGAGCGCGTCGAATCGGCGCGCGAGCAGCGCGAGCACGCCGCCGACGCGCTCGCACGGCTCAACGCCGAACTCGAGGACCGCGTCGCCGAGCGCACCCGCGAACTCGCCCAGGCACGCGACGAGGCGCTGGCCGCCGCCGGCGCGCGCGAGCGCTTCCTTTCCAGCATGAGCCACGAGATCCGCACGCCGATGAACGGCATGCTGGGCGCACTCGACCTGCTCAGCCGCACGCCGCTGAACGCGCGCCAGTCCGAGTACATCCAGGTCGCCGCGACCTCGGGCGAGGCGCTGCTGTCGATCATCAACGACGTGCTCGACTACTCCAAGATCGGCGCCGGCCGGCTGGCGCTGGCGCGCGAGCCGCTGGACGCGAACGCCGTCGCGCGCTCGGTCGCCACGCTGTTCTCGGCGCTGGCGCAGCGCAAGGGGCTGGAGCTCCGGCTGCAGCTCGACCCGGCCCTCGCCGGCTGGCGGCTGGGCGACGCGCTGCGGCTGCGCCAGGTGCTGCTGAACCTGGTCGGCAACGCGATGAAGTTCACGCAGCGCGGCAGCGTCGTGGTGACCACGCGCGCGGTCGACGGGCGCGTGCTGTTCGAGGTGTCGGACACCGGCATCGGCATCGAGCGCTCGCAGCACCGGCGCATCTTCGAGGCCTTCACCCAGGCCGAGGGCGACAGCGCGCCGCGCCTCGGCGGCACCGGGCTGGGCCTGGCGATCAGCCGCGAGCTGGTCCAGGCGATGGGCGGCACGATCGAGGTCGACAGCGCGCCGGGCACCGGCTCGACCTTCCGCTTCGCCCTCGACCTGCCGCCGGCTCCGCAGCCCGCCGTGCAGCCGGGCACCGCGGCGCCGGCGCCCGACGCGCCGCTGTGCGGCCGCGTGCTGCTCGTCGAGGACAACGGCGTCAACCGCCTGGTCGGCTCGGCGATGCTGGAGCAGCTGGGGCTGGAGGTGCTGCTCGCCGAGGACGGCGAGCAGGCGCTCGAGGTGCTGGCCGCGCGCGACGTCGACCTCGTGCTGATGGACTGCCAGATGCCGGTGCTCGACGGCTATGCGGCCACGCAGCGCTGGCGCGACACCGAGCGCGGTGCCGGCCGCGCGCGGCTCCCGATCGTCGCGCTGACCGCCAATGCGCTGAGCGGCGACTTCGACCGCTGCATCGCGGCCGGCATGGACGCCTACCTGTCCAAGCCCTACACCCGCGCCCAACTGCACGCCACGCTGGCGCCCTGGCTCGCCGCCCGGCCCGCCTGAGGCGGGATCCGCGTCAGCGCATCGCGCCGGCGCCGCCGAGCGCGCTCACGATGCCGGTGCCGACCGCCGCGCCGAAGCGCTTGGCCAGCCGCTCGGCGACGTTCTCCTTGGGCGTGTAGTCGATCACTTCCTCGGCCTTGACGATGTCGCGCGCCACCGAGTCGAGGCTGCCGTAGCGGTCGGCGAGGCCCTGGGCGATCGCGCCCTCGCCGCTCCAGAACAGGCCGGAGAAGGTGTCCGGCGTCTCCTTCAGCCGCTGCCCGCGGCTTTGCTTCACGACGGCGATGAACTGCCGGTGGACCTCGTCGATCAGGCCCTGCGCGTAGGTCTTGTGCGACTCGGTCTGCGGCGAGAACGGGTCGAGCATGCCCTTGTTGCTGCCGGCGGTGAGCAGGCGGCGCTCGATGCCGAGCTTCTCCATCGTGCCGGTGAAGCCGAAGCCGTCCATCAGCACGCCGATCGAGCCGACGATCGAGGCCTTGTCGACGAAGATCTCGTCGGCCCCGGCGGCGATGTAATACGCCGCCGACGCGCACAGTTCCTCGCACACCGCGTACACCTTCTTGCCGTGCTGGGCCTTCAGGCGCCGGATCTCGTCGACCATCAGCCCGGCCTGCACCGGGCTGCCGCCGGGCGAGTTGATGCGCAGCACGACCGCCTGCGCGCCGGCGTCCTCGAAGGCGCTGCGCAGCGCGGCGTTCAGCGACTCGGCATTGGCCTCGCTGTCGGCGGCGATCTCGCCGGCGATGTCGATCAGCGCCGTGTGCGGCCCGCTCGGCGCCGCGGCGCCGCGCTGCTGCGCCACCAGGCTCCAGACCAGCAGGCCGAACAGCACGAGCCACGACAGCCGGATGAAGAGGCGCCAGCGCCGCTCGCTGCGGCGGTCGGCCAGCCAGCTGCGCGCGAAGTCCTCGATCAGCCGGGTGTCGATCGGGGTCTGCGGCGGCGTCGCGGGCGGGGGTGCGGCGGCCGGGCGGCCGGGGCCGAGCGTGGGTTCGACGGGGTGGGGATCGTCGGGGGTGGTCATGGGCGGGCCTTTCCAGGCGGCGCGTCAGCCTTCGTCGGCGAAGGCGGGCCGGATGTCGGAGGAAGGATACCAACGGACCTCGCCGCCCTGCTCGGCCACCGCCAGCGGGACGAGGCGCGCGCCGCGGCACGGCCCGGCGACGCAGCGGCCGGTGGCCGGCTCGTAGTGCGCGCCGTGCAGCGCGCAGACGATGTAGCGGCGCTCGCCGTCGAGGAAGTCGCCCGGGTTCCAGTCCATCTCGGCGGCCACATGGGCACAGCGGTTCAGGTAGGCGACCGGGCGGCCGTCGATGCGCAGCGCGAAGGCGCGCTCGGGACGGCCGTGCACCAGCACGTCCCAGACATGGGCGCGGCCGCGCTCGGCCAGCGCGTCGGACGCGCACAGCCGCCGCGAGGTCTCCTCAGCCATGGGCGAGCAGCCAGTCGCCCAGCTCGCGCGTCGAGTGCGCGACGTAGCGGGGCGCATGGGCCTCGAAGGCCTCGCGCCCGTGCGCGCCGAAGCTGACCGCCACCGCCGCGGTGCCGGCGTTGGCGGCGAGCTGCAGGTCGTGCGTGGTGTCGCCGATCATCAGCGTGCGCTCGGGCCCGGCGCCGGCCTCGGCCATCAGCTCGTGCAGCATCCGCGGGTGCGGCTTGGACGCGGTCTCGTCGGCGGTGCGGGTGGCATCGAACAGGCCGTGCAGCTCGACGCTGCGCAGCGCCTCGTCGAGCCCGCGGCGCGACTTGCCGGTGGCGATGCCCAGCGCATGGCCGCGCGACTTCAGGGCATGCAGCATCTCCAGCGTGCCGGGGAAGAGCGTCAGCTCGTGCTGGCGCGCGAAGTAGTGGTGGCGGTAGCGGTGGGCCAGCTCCGGGTAGCGCTCGCGCGGAAAGCCCGGCACGGCATGCTGCAGCGCCTCCTGCAGGCCCATGCCGATCACGTAGGCCGCCTGCGCGTCGCTCGGCACCGCGGTGCCCAGATCGGCTGCCGCCGCCTGGATGCAGCGCACGATCAGCGCGGTGGAGTCGAACAGGGTGCCGTCCCAGTCGAAGACGATCAGATCGTGGTTCATGTCGAGGTCGGGTTGCGCAGCGCGGCCAGCAGCGCCTCGCATTCCGGGGGCAGCGGCGCAAGCAGTTCGACCGTCTCGCCGCTCGCCGGATGCTCGAAGCGCAATCGGGCAGCATGCAGGAACATGCGGTCGAACCGGACCCCCTGCAAGGCCTCGCCACGCGCCAGGCGCCTGTTCAGCGCGAAGTCGCCGTACTTGTCGTCGCCGACGATGGCGTGCCCGGCCTGCGCGAGGTGGACGCGGATCTGGTGGGTGCGGCCGGTCTTGATCGTCACGTCGAGCAGCGTGTGGCCGGCCAGCCGTTCGGCGACGCGCACCAGCGTGATCGAGCGCTGGCCCTCGTCGCCCTCGCCGGCGGTGCGCACGCGGCGCTCGCCGGCGGCGTCGAGGTACTTGTGCAGCGGCACGTCGATGACCTTGAGCTTCTCGGGCCAGTCGCCGGGCACCAGCGCGGCGTAGCGCTTGCCGGTCTCACGCGCGCGGAACTGCTCCTGCAGCGCGGTCAGCGCACTGCGCTTCTTGGCGATCAGCAGCAGGCCGGAGGTCTCGCGGTCGAGGCGGTGCACCAGCTCGAGGAACTTCGCCGCCGGCCGGGCGCGCCGCAACTGCTCGATCACGCCGAAGCTCACACCACTGCCGCCATGCACCGCCACGCCGGCCGGCTTGTCGATCACGAGCAGGTGCTCGTCCTCATGGACCACCGGGAACTCGCGTGGCGGTGCCGGCGCATCGGCACTGCGTTCGGCCGTGCGCACCGGCGGCAGGCGCAGCTCGTCACCCAGCGCGAGCCGGGTGTCGGCCGCCGCGCGGCCGCGGTTCACCCTCACCTCGCCGCTGCGGATGATGCGGTAGACATGGG
>CAYLKR010000033.1:0-20408 GCA_964384225.1 uncultured Methylibium sp. | reverse complement strand
TGGTGCGCAAGGCCATCCAGTACGCGATCGACAACGACAAGCCCAGCGTCACCCTCGTGCACAAGGGCAACATCATGAAGTTCACTGAGGGGGGCTTCCGCGACTGGGGCTATGCGCTGGCGCAGCGCGAGTTCGGGGCGCAACCGATCGACGGCGGGCCGTGGTGCAAGTTCAAGAACCCGAAGACCGGCCGCGAGATCACCGTCAAGGACTCGATCGCCGACGCCTTCCTGCAGCAGATCCTGCTGCGTCCGGCCGAGTACAGCGTGATCGCCACGCTGAACCTGAACGGCGACTACGTCTCCGACGCGCTGGCGGCGCAGGTCGGCGGCATCGGGATCGCGCCGGGGGCCAACCTGAGCGACTCGGTGGCGATGTTCGAGGCCACCCACGGCACGGCGCCGAAGTACGCCGGCAAGGACTACGTGAACCCGGGATCGGAGATCCTGAGCGCCGAGATGATGCTGCGCCACATGGGCTGGACCGAGGCGGCCGACAAGATCATCAGCGCGATGGAGCAGGCCATCCTGTCGAAGAAGGTCACCTACGACTTCGCGCGGCTGCTCGATGGCGCGACGCAGGTGAGCTGCTCGGGCTTCGGGCAGGTGATGATCGACCACATGTGATGCGGTCCCGGGGCGTCTCTGGACGTCCCGGAAGATCCCGAACGAAGCCCCAGATCGTTGATTCGACTGGGGTTTTTGTCTTCTGGCGTCTCCGGCGGTTTCTTGACATCGCATCGGGACGGGGCCACATTTGGAGCCACCGGGGCGGCGGTGGCCCCGTTTGGTGGCCCCACATGCGACACATCAACTACGTCCTGAAGCCCGCGACGATCGACAACGCAAAACCGAAGGACAAGCGCTACGACTTGACCGATGGCGGCGGCCTGGTCCTGGAGGTCATGCCCTCGGGCTCGAAGACCTGGCGCTTCAAGTACCACCTCGACGGCAAGCGCGAGAAGGTGACGATCGGCGCCTACCCGGCCTTCACGATCAAGCAGGCGCGCGATCGCCATGAGGAACTGCGCGCGCTGGTCGAGCGCGGCCAGAGCCCGGCCAAGGCCAAGAGGGCGCAATCGACGGAGCAGAAGGCCGCCGACGCGCGCCGCCTGAGCTTCCGCACCTTCGCCCAGCGCTGGGTCGACGAGACGCTGTTCTATCGGTCGGGCGGCTACGTGGCCCAGACCGTGCGCTGGCTCGATGCCTATGTCTACCCGGCCATCGGCGACATGCAGCTCGACGAGGTGCAGCCGGGCGACGTGCTGGCCATCATCAAGGCGCGCGCCGATACCGCGGTGACGGCCGAGCGCATCCGCGTGATCGTGCAGCAGATCTACAACCACGCGATCCGCAACCTGCTGGTGACGACGAACCCGGCGCAGCCACTGCGCGGCGCCATCGCACGCGCACCGGTCGAACACCACCGCCACCTGAGCGAGAAGGAGTTGGGGGCCTTCTGGCGCAAGCTGGACGAGCAGGGCGCGCACACCACCACGATCGCCGCGACCAAGCTGCTGCTGCTGACGATGACCCGCAAGAGCGAACTGCTGCGCTCGAAGTGGCCCGAGTTCGACCTCGATGCCGCGCAGTGGGACATCCCGGCCGAGCGCATGAAGATGGGCAAGCCGCATCGCGTGTTCCTGTCGCGCCAGGCCGTCGAGATCCTGCGTCAGGTGCACGAGCTGACGGGGCAGGGCGCGTACGTCTTCCCGTCGATCTTCCGTGGCAGTGTGCCGATGGGCGACGTGACGTTGAACCACTTCTTCAAGCGCATCGACTTCGGCGTGCCTGACTTCAGCCCGCATGGGACGCGCGGCACGGCAGCGACGCTGCTGCGCGAGCATGGGTTCGGGCGCGATGTGGTCGAACTGCTGCTGGCCCACAGCGAGAAGAACGCGACGGTGGCGGCCTACAGCCACATGGAGCTTGCGGCGGATCGGAAGAGGGCGCTGCAGTACCTGGCTGATCGGATCGAGGCGCTGGCGGGCAATAACGTTGTCCCGTTGCGCGCCGCTTGAATGCACTCCAGGTACGGTTGAGGCCCCAGCGCAATGCGGATCAGCCGCCTTGCGAGCGAGTGAGGCGATAGTTTGGGCGGTCTATGGCGACGAAGACACGAGCGTTCAGAGGTTCCGACAGCCTTGCTGCCGAGGCAATGACTCGCGACGCCGTCGCGCCGTTTCTGGCCGAGCGTGGATTTGAAGTGATTGAGGACCAGCGTAAGGTCACTGGCACTGCTACAGAGCAGTTTGTCGTCGCGCGAGGACCAGACGGCAAGAGCCTGAAGATGCGAGTTCGTGTCTGCTGGCGGCGCGAAGGACGGAATCCAAGGGAGCGTCAGTACGCAGCGGCACAGTTGCGTGCGCGGTTGCGCAATGACGACTGGGAGGGCACCTTGCGCTTCATCGTTGAGCGCGATCTGGCGCGCGGCAACACGCACAGCCTGGTGATTCAGCGGGACGGAGCTGCGATAGTCTTCGCAGCCCTCATTCCGAGAGATGCCCTGATGCCGATCTGGCTGCGGCAGCGCGACATCAGCGCGGACCTTCACCGGCGGAACCTGATGGGGGATATCACCAAGAACCACGCGATGAATGGGTCGAGCCCGACGCTGTGGCTCCAAGACGACCGAACGCCCGCCGCACACGTGGTCGCAGACGCTTTGTGGAGTTGGCCGGGCGTTGTGGACTTGGCAAAGATCGAGGCCGGCGCACTCGGCGCGATGGACGATACGTTCGACGACTGTCCGAGCGTTGACTACGCGACCCTTGGAAGCGATGGCGCTGCACGACGACCTGTGCTTCGCTCGGAGGTTCGCCGCGATGCCAAGGTGCGGAAAGCTGTCATCGAGCGGGCAACTGGTTGCGAGAGGAGTGGATGCGGCGAGTCTCGGAGCTATCGCGGGTTTCTGGATGCGCATCACATCCTCGGAGCCGAGAAGAGTGACCGCGTCTGGAACTGTGTCGCGCTATGCCCGAACTGCCACCGCGAGGCACACTTTGCTCCGAATGCCGATGAGGTCAACGCACAGCTGCTGATGTTTGCGGAGCGCTTCCGACCCGCTTCGTGACGGCAGAGGCAAAATCACGCCCTTCGCCACAACCGCCTTTCACCGGGGCCGCTGCAGAAAGTTGAAACGACCGGTGACGATGGCTGGACGTGCTGGGACTTCCCGGGCGCATCTGAGTCCATTCGGGACGACGACGCGCAGAAGCGCAACGCTTGACGGGTACTTCCTCGCCTCGAAGGGCAGCGGCACGATGCGTTCATGCGCCTGCCGTGGAACAAGTCCAAAGAGGTTCAGCTCGACCTGCTCGACGCGGAGCCGGGGGCAGCAGCGTCCCATCAACCGGTATCGCCTGCGCCACGTGCTGACGTAACGAGCCAGAACGCAGAGGCGAACTCAACCGCTGCAGCCACGCCCAGCGGCAACGACGGAAGGCCGTTGCTCTTGGCTGTGTCGCTGCTCTACGAGGACGCGAACAACCCGCGCACCGAATTCCCCGATGAGTCGATTGCGGAGCTGGCCGAGGACATCCAAGAGCGTGGTGTCCTGCAGCCGCTCGTTGTGCATCCAGCCGACAACGCGGGCCGGCACAGGGTTCACTTCGGCGCCAAGCGGCTGCGCGCAGCGATCCGTGCCGGCTTGCATCAGGTTCCGGTCGTCGTCCGGGACCTGCCCGCCGATCGCTATGCCCAGGTCGCCGAGAACCAGAAGCGCCATGGGCTGACCCCGCTCGAACTGGCCCGGTTCATCCGCGCGCAGGTCGACGCGGGGGACTCGAACGGGACCATTGCCAGGCAGCTCGGCATGAACCTCACGGCGGTAGCCCACCACCTCTCGCTGCTGGACCTTCCGCCGGTGCTCGACGATGCGCTGAAGTCTGGCCGATGCACGTCGCCCCGTACGCTGCACGAACTCAGCAAGCTGCACGCCGACCGACCCGACCAGGTTCACGCTCTGGTGGCCGGCCAGTCAGACATCACGCGCGCATCGGTGTCCGCTATCCGTTCTGCGGCCGACGAGACCGTGCCGAACGAGCCTGCCGCGATGCCCCCCGACAAGCTGATCGCTCAAGCGATTGCTGTCTGCGATCGGCTGGAGCGCGCGCTCAGCCGCATCAAGCCATGCGATGCGGGACCGACTGCGGCGCCCGCATTGATCGTCCTGAAGGGCCGGGTCGAAGCCATCGCCACACGTTGGCTGCAGGGGTCTGACTGTCAGACCCCTTCGCAGACCGAGCGCTGAATCCATGAAGAGCGGAGTGAAGAGGATGAGAAAGGACAGATGGCAGGATAGGCGGCCCGCCAGTGAATGGATGCCATGCGGCATCCGGCGCGAGGATCGACGTGGCGGGCCCGTCGCGTGATCGTGTGACGATCGACCTGCGCGGCATCGGCGAAGCCGTGCGCGCCGCCGCCGCCGTTCGTGGCATGGGCGTCGCGCAGCTCGTCCGCCGCGCTCTCGTGATGAGTCTCGACCTGCGCGCGTCGGCGACGGTGGCGCCGGTGAAAGCGGGGTCTGACGGTCAGACCCCGGACCAGGCCCCAGCCCGAGAGACCGCCAAGCTCACGCTGCGCCTGTCCCACGCCCACGCCGACGCGCTGATGTTGAACGCGGCCGCCCTCGGTCTTTCCTACGGCGACTACGTGGGGAGGCTTGTGGCTGGCAGCCGTCTGCCGCAACCCCTCGCCGAGCGCCAGGCCGATCGCGCAGCCCTGTTGGCATCCAACGACCGGATGGCCGCGCTGTCGACCGATCTCGTGGCGCTCGTCACCCTGCTGCGCCAGGCGAAGGTGGAGCAGGCCAGGCCCTACCGGGACCGCCTCGAAACCACCGACGCCGAGATCCGCCGCCACCTCGATCGGGCCTCGGCGCTGATCGACCGCCTTTGAGCGAAGGAGCGCTGCCATGCCCAGCACCATCGACGGCCTGCTCGTGCAATGGGGCGACCGGCTGTTCTACCCGTCGAACCGCATGACGGCGTCGCGCACGCCGGTGCTGACCGATGCCGCCGTTCGCCAGCGCGCCCAGGTCCTGCGCCAGCACATCCGGGCGACGGTCGAACGACGGGCGCCGCAGGTGATGGTGAAGGTCACTGGCGGCGGGCGTGGCATGGGCGCCATCGTGGCGCACCTGCGCTACATCGCGAAGTCGGGTCGGCTTCCGATCGAGGATGACCGCGGTGCCGTACGCGAGGGCAGGGAGGCCCTGCGTGCGATCGCTGATCAATGGCGGTTCGGCGGCACGCGCATCCCAGAAGTCAGCGAGCGCCGCGAAGCCTTCAACATCATGCTGTCGATGCCCACGGGCACCGATGCCCGGGTGGTGCGACAGGCGGCGCGCGAGTTCGCCAAGGCCGAACTGGCGAACCACCGCTACGTCATGGTCCTGCACACGCACCAGGCCAACCCACACGTGCACATCAGCGTCCGCGCGGAAGGCCGCGACGGCAAGCGCCTGAACCCGCGCAAGGAAGACCTGCATCGCTGGCGCGAGACCTTCGCCGAGAAGCTGCGCGGCTGGGGCATCGAGGCCGAGGCCTCGTCGCAGGCGACGCGGGGCGTGTCGCGGCGCAGCCTGCGCGGTTGGGAGCGCCAGCCCGGTGCCGGCGCGCGAACCACCAAGAAGCGCGGTGAGCACAAGTCGGGGCCGGCGTTTCGGGCCACACGTTCCAGCGCGCTGCAGGCCTGGGCCGAGATCACCAAGGCGCTGGCGGCATCGCCCGACCCGGCCGACCGCAAGCTCAGCAAGAGCATCGTCGACTTCGTGATGCAGACGGATGTCGCACGGGCCGTGCAGCGCCACCGTGCCGCGCAACGGCAGGCTGATCTGCCGGGGATGACCCTGGATCGCGAGCGGACCATTCAACGGGTGTCGCCGGAGCGAAGCCGCGGCCCCGACTTGAGCCGATAGCGGCGGCGGGTCAAGGCGCAGGTCCTCGCCGCCGGACGGGCTCGGGGGCAGGCCGCTGGAACAGCCGCCTGCCCGCGACCCCGAGCGTGCTGGCGCCGCGCGCCGCGTCAAGGGTTCGCTGCGCCGGGCGTTGCCCGCCCTTGACCCGGCGTGCGGCGCTCTCGCAACCGCCATGCACAGGGCGTCTCGCCGTACAGGCGCCCTGGCCTTCCCGCTGTGCGCGGAAGCGCGTAGACTGCCCAGAATTCTGCAACTTCCGGGCGGACGTCCCATGGGTATCTCTGCGAGCGATGTGGTGCCGTTCACCCAGGCGCGGGCCACGCTGTCCGACCTGGCTGAACAGGTCAAGGCCGGCGCCGAAAAGATCATCACCAAGAACGGCGAGAGCTATGTCGCCCTCATCGACGCCGAGCGCCTGGACTACTACCACCGCCTGGAGCGTGAGCGCATCCACCTGCTGCTGATCGACGATGCGCGACGCGGCCTCGCGGACATCGCGGCGGGCCGGACCCAGGATGCCGATGCCGCCATTGCTGCCCTGCAGGCGAAGCGGGACGGCGCGTCGACGGCTGGCGCGAAGGGCAAGATGAAGACCAGCGGGGCCGCACGCAAACGTGGCTGAGCCCGTCGTACGTGTTGAACTAACGGCCAGCTTCCTGGAGCGGCTGGCGGCGATCGAGTCCTTCCTGATCGAGGCGGACGCTACGGCTGCCTACGGCCGGCTGCTCGACGAACTGCGCGCCACCGTCATCCCCAACCTCCGACGCTTCCCCCGCATCGGGCGGCGCTATCTCGACCAGCCGCCGCAGTCCGCAGAAGCGCTCGCGCAGCTCGCTGCATTGCCGGCCGGCGCAGCCGATCGCCTGCGCGAGTACCTGCACGGGGACTACCTGATTCTGTACACCGTGGCGATGCCGGGCCACCTGGTTCACCTGCTGTCGATTCGGCACCACCGCGAACTGTCGTTCCAGTTCACTCGGCTTTGGGCCGGACCGGCGGGTAGCCCGGAGCGCTGACATGAGCAACGAAGCCTTCGCCCGGGTGAAGATCGACGCGCTGCTGGCAGCGCAGGGCTGGGACACGCTCGACTCCAACGCCGTCCGCTTCGAGGTCCAGTTGCCCGATGGCACCCGCGCTGACTATGTGCTGTGCGACCGCCATGGTCGGTCGCTGGCCGTGATCGAAGCCAAGCGTTACTCGATCAGCCCAGGCGATGCCGCGGCGCAGGCGAAGGCCTATGCGCAGCAGCTCGGCGTGCCCTACGCATTCCTGAGCAATGGCGAAGAGGTTCTGTTCTGGGAGTGGCAGCGCGAGGCGTATCCGCGGCCCGTAAAGACGATCTTCAAGCAGGACGACCTGGAGCGCCGCGTCGCCACGCTTTCAGTGCGCCGCGACCCTGTGAGCGTAGCTATCGACCGGCGCATCGTCGAACGTGACTACCAGATCGAGTGCATCGACACCCTGTGCCGCGAGATGTCCTTAAGCCGGCGCAAGCTGCTGGTCGAGATGGCCACCGGCACGGGCAAGACGCGCACCGCCGCCGCGTTCATCAAGCGCCTATTCGAGGCCAACGCGATCACCCGCGTGCTGTTCCTGGTCGACCGCATCCCGCTGGCCAAGCAGACCGAAGACGCCTTCGCCGAACACCTGCCTGACTACCCGGCCTATGTGCTGCGCGCCGGTCGGCGCTTCCAGGACGAGAAGCGCATCACCATCACGACACTGCAGAGCATGGTGAACCTGTACGCCGAGTACTCCAGCGGCTACTTCGATCTGGTCATCAGCGACGAGTGCCACCGCAGCATCTACGGCCAGTGGAGCGGTGTACTGCGGCACTTCGACGGCGTGCAGGTCGGCCTCACGGCAACGCCTTGTGTGGCCGATCCCGATTCCGGCGGCGGCGACGACGACGAGGACAGGGCGTTCGTGCGCGACACGCTCCGCTTCTTCGAGGTCGACGCGCCCACGTTCTCGTACAAGCTCAAGACGGCCATCCGCGATGGCTATCTCGTCCCGTACCAGATCTACAAGGCCCAGACGGTCAAGACTGCCGCAGAGGGTGGCTTCGAGGTCAAGAAGGCCGAGCTCGACTGGTCGGCCATGGACGCGCCGACACGCGCCGAACTCGAGAAGCTCTTCGGCGACAAGGACACGATCACCGTCGACCCTTCCGCGCTGGAGCGCCGCTTCACCATTCCCCAGCGCAACCGCGCCATCGTGCGCGAGTACCGTCAAGTGCTCGACCAGGGCTACATCGACGCCAAGGGCGTGTTGCGCAAGCCCCTGCTGGGCAAGGCCATCGTCTTCGCCGTGACCAAGAGGCACGCCGAGACCCTGGCTCAGTTGTTCGATGCAGAGTTCGCGCACCTCAAGCCGTCGCCCGACGTGCGCTTCGCCGACTACGTGGTCAGCGGCCAGGGCGCCGACGACACGGTGGACGGGATGAGCAAGATCCGTCGCTTCAAGAAGGAACCGTTCCCGCAGATCCTGGTGTCGGTGAACATGCTCGATACTGGCTTTGACTGCCCCGAGGTGGTCAGCCTCGTGTTCGCCCGGTTCACGCGATCGGCCATCCTGTACCAACAGATGCGCGGTCGCGGCACGCGCAAGGCGCGCAACAAGCCTACCTTCACGATGTTCGACTTCGTCGGCGTCTCCGACTTCCACGGCGAAGACGACGACTTTGCGGACGGCGGCGTCATTCGCGACTCACAGAAGCGGAAGAAGTACGAGCCGCGCCGCCTGCTGGCGCTGGACGTGGACGACCACATCGACCCCACCACGCGCGAGTGGATCACCGTCGACGAGAACGGGAACATGGTCTTCCCCGAAGCATCGGAGCAGCGTGCCGCCGAGCTGGGTGCGCGCTTCGAGGCCTGGCTGTTGCAGCGCACCGATCTCGGTGCGGGCGAAGAGAGTTGGCTGCGCATGATCGGCCACCAGTTCCGTGCGAACGCCGATCACTACGCCGGGCCCGACGCCGAGTTCTCGCTCGACCAGTTCGCTTTCCACCCGTTCTCGCAGCTGGGCGGCCTGCCGCAGGCGGCGCGCGTCTTCGGCCGCCAGGAGCGGCTGGCCGAGGTGATCGGCAGCCTGAACGAACACATGTTCGGCGCCACCGCAGACGCGAACACGACCGCGCGCCCGGCCGCCGCGCCACCGCCTGCCACCCATTGAGCTTGCGCGTTGATGGCTAGCTAGCTATATTGGCGCACTTATCCCCCGCATCCAGCCCCATGACCACCGTCGCCCTGTTCGAAGCCAAGAACCGCCTGTCCGAGCTGGTCGATCGCGTGCTGGCCGGCGAGAGCATCGAGATCACCCGGCGCGGCAAGGTCGTCGCCCGGCTGGCCCCGCCCGAGGACGATGCCACCCGGCAGCGCAGCGCAGCCGATGCCGTGGCACGCCTGCAAGAGGCCAGCCAGGGCGTCAGCCTCGGCCGGCTCAAGAGCCGCGACCTGATCCGCGAGGGCCGGCGCTGATGGCGTCCGGGCCACCGGCGGCGCGGCCCGCGCGCGGCCGCGCCGCCACCCGGGTCGTGGCCCGTGAGCCGGAGCCGGCTTTCGCTGCGCTGCCAGGCCCGTTCGTCGTGGATGCATCGGTCAGCGCGGCATGGTTCCTGCCGGACGAAGCCACCGACTTCACCCGTGCCGCACTGCAGGCCACCATCGCCGCCGACGTGTGGGTGCCAACGCTGTGGCTGCCTGAAATGGCCAACCTGCTGCACGGCGCGCAGCGCCGGCGCCGCATCACGGCGGCACAGCGCATCGAACTGGCCGCGGCGGCTTCGGCCCTGCGGTTGCAGGTGTGCCGGGAACCCGTGTCTCTGCAGACGCTGGACGCGCTCGCCGCCGAGTACGCCCTGAGCGCCTACGACGCCTGCTACCTGGAGCTGGCACTGCGCCGGCAACTTCCGCTGGCCACGCTGGACGACGCCCTGCTGAAGGCGATGGGCAAGGCGGGCGTGCCGCGGGCCGAACCCTGAAGGCCAGAGGTCGAGAGTCCCATGCCCCTGACCCCCGACATGCGTCGGTCGATCGACCAGATCCGCGACTACCTCTTCGGCGGCGGCTACCCCGACCCGGTGAGCAATGCCGAGCAGCTCTCGTTCCTGTTCTTCTTCTACCTCGTCGAGGGCATCGACGCCGAGAACCGTGCCCGCGCCCGATTCCTCAAGAAGCCATACACGAGCCTGTTCGACGGCACCTGGGAGCTGAAGAACCCGCTTAACGCCGCGGCCGGCCTGGCGGCACAGGACTCGAGCGGCGGCGGCGCCAGCGTGCTGAGTACCGCATCCGCCATCCCCCGCGAGCGCTTCCGCTGGTCGATCTGGGCCAAGGGCCTCTCTGGCGAGTCGCTGGTGCGCTTCGTGCGCGACGAGGTGTTCGCCTTCTTCGCCGAGCTGGGGCAGGGCGCAGCGACCAATTTCATGGCCGGCGCGCGGCTCACCATCGACGAGCCCACGGTGCTGACGCAGGTGATCAACCTGGTCGACGGCCTGCGCCTGGACCAGGCCGATGCCGACACCAAGGGCGACCTCTTCGAGCATGTGCTGCGGCAGATCAAGCAGGCCGGCGAGCTGGGCCAGTTCCGCACGCCGCGGCACGTGATCCGCACCATCGTCGAGATGATCGACCCCAAGGTCGGCGAGACGATCTACGACCCGGCCGCTGGCACCGCGGGCTTCCTGGTGGCCGCCTACAACCATATGCGCCTGGCGAACTCGTCGCCCAGCGCCATCACCACCGCCGAGCTGGACGGCAAGCCGCAGCGGCGCGGCCTGGGCGACAAGCTTTCGGCGGCACAGGTCAGCGCGCTGAACAGCGCCACCTTCTTCGGCAACGACGTGGACCCGAAGATGGTGCGGCTGGCCACGATGAACCTCACGCTGCGCGGCCTGCCCGACGTGCGCATCCAGCTGCGCAACGTGCTGACCACCACGCAGGACCCCGAGCGCAAGGCCGAGCTGGGCCTGCCGGCCGAGGGCTTCCACGTCATCCTGGCCAACCCGCCGTTCTCGGGCCGCGTGGACCGCGACCGCATCGTCGAGGACGTGAAGGTCGGCACCACTACAGCGACCGAGCTGCTGTTCCTGAAGTACATGTTGGACAGCCTGCGGCCGGGCGGGCGCTGCGGCGTGATCGTGCCCGAGGGCGTGCTGTTCGGCTCCACCGGCGCGCACAAGGAACTGCGCCGGCAGCTGATCGAGAACCACCGCGTCGAGGCCGTGCTCAGTCTGCCGGGCGGTGTGTTCCAGCCCTACAGCGGCGTGAAGACTTCGGTGCTGTTCTTCCGCAAGGGCGGCAGCACCGAGCGCGTGCTGTTCCTGCATGCCGACGATGACGGCTACAAGCTCGACGCCAACCACGACACTCCGATCGAGACCGACGATCTTCCCGGGCTGGTGCAGGCCTATGTGCTGCGCGAGTCGGCGTGGGAAAAGTGGGCGGTGCGCAATGCCGCGGCCGAATGGGGCGAGAAGTGGTGGTTTGCCGATGCGGCGGCGCTGCGGGCCAACGACTTCAACTTGTCCGCCGGACGCTATCGGCCGATGAGCCAGACGCAGGTAGCGCACCGCGATCCGCGCGAGCTGCTGGACGAACTGGCGGCGCTCGAAGCAGAGATTGCCAAAGAGGTTGAGGCGTTGCGCTCTGCGCTCGCCGACCGCGTCGCATGAGTGTCCTTACGGCCAAGCTCGGGGAAGTTTGCTCGACAGTAGGCGGTGGCACACCGCCGCGCACGAAGTACGAGTGCTTTGGCGGTCCGATCCCCTGGGTGAAGATCACCGACATGCTCCAGGGTGTTGTGACCAAGACCGAGGAGACGCTGACTAGCGCGGGCCTGGACAACTGCTCTGCCAAGTTGCTGCCGGCGGGGACCGTCCTTGTGTCGGTTTTTGCGACGATCGGGCGAACCGCGATCCTTGGGCTTCCCGCTGCGACCAATCAAGCAATTGCGGGCGTTGTACCGAATGATCCCGATTCCTTGGATCCCGCCTTTCTTCGTTACTTCCTCGACTCCAAGCGACCAGAGCTGATCCGCGCAGCGCGGGGGGTGGCTCAGCCCAACATCAACCAGTCAATCCTCCGCGGCCTGGACATGCCGGTGCTGCCTATCGCCGAGCAGCGCCGCATCGTCGACCTTCTCGCGCGCGCCGAGGGAATCGTCCGCCTGCGCCGCGAAGCCCAGCAGAAGGCCGCCGAGCTGAACCCGGCGATCTTCATCGACATGTTCGGCGACCCAGCGACGAACCCGCAGGCCTGGCCGCGCCACCCGCTGGGTGCCGTTGCCGAAGTGATCTCGGGCGTGGCCAAGGGTCGGAAGCTGGAACCCGGTGAGGCTGTCGAGTTGCCGTACATGCGCGTGGCCAACGTCAAGGACGGCTACCTCGACCTCACCGAGGTGAAGACGATCGAGATCAAGCGCAGCGAGGTCGAGAAGCTCTTGATCCGGCCCGGCGACCTCTTGATGACCGAAGGCGGCGACCCCGACAAGCTCGGCCGCGCCGCGCTGTGGGCTGGCGAGATCGAAGCCTGCGTGCACCAGAACCACGTGTTCAAGGTCCGCAGCGATCGAGCCCGCCTGTCGCCGGCCTATCTGCGCGCCCTGGCCGGCAGTGCGTATGGCAAGGCTTACTTCTTGAGTGTCGCCAAGAAGACCACGGGCATTGCTTCCATCAACAAGACCCAGTTGAGTGCGTTCCCGGTGCCGCTGCCGCCGCTCGCATTGCAGCGGGCGTTTGAGCGTCAGGTTCAGAGTGCCGAGTCGATCTTGAACCAGCAGGTCGAGGCATTGAACAAGGCTACGTCCGCCTTCGACGCCATCCTGTCTCAGTCCATTTCTTGAGAACGCACTGACGCCATGCCGTTCCCAAGGTCCGCCGCACGCCTCGAGAACCTGCAGCGGGCATGGCAGTGGATTCGTTCGAACCCGGACCGCGCGTACAAGGCGCACTTCAGGGAGTTGTACTCGGCCTACGCGACCGCTGATGGGGCGCTGCTGAAGCACCTGAAGAATCGACTTGATCGAAGCATCTTCGAGCCGTCCGATGCGTGCAAGCTGTTCCTGCCGAAGCCTTCGGGCATCCTGCGGCCGTACACATTGCTGGGGATCGAGGATCAAATCGTCTATCAGGCGATGGCCAACGTTGTCGCCGAACGTCTGCATCCGCGCGTCAGAAACAAGTACAACCGCCAGGTGTTTGGCCACCAGTACGCGGGCGCGTCGAGCCTGTGGTTCTACCGGCGATGGACTGATGGCTACAAGGCCTTCAATAAGGCCGCAGAGACGGTCTTTGCCAGCGGCTACGTATGGACCGCGAGCTTCGATCTCACGGCGTTCTACGACAGCATTGATCACAACGTGCTGCGCCACATGCTCAAGCAGATTGGCCTTGACCATGACTTCTGCATGGAACTGACCAGGCTCCTGAACAAGTGGACGGCCACGACGACGCAGATCTATCACGACCACGGCATCCCGCAGGGACCGTTGAGCTCGGGTCTGATCTCCGAAGCGGTGCTCAAGCACTTCGACGACAACTTCCGTACGCGCTTCGATGTCAAGTACTTCCGGTACGTCGATGACATCCGGCTCTTCGCGAAGAGCGAGGATCATTTGCGGCACGCACTCGTTTCGTTGGATCGGCTGAGCAAGGACGTGGGCTTGTTCCCGCAGTCAGGGAAGATCGACATCCATCGAGTGACGGACATTCGGGACGAGTTGAAGTCTGTCAGCTCACCCGTGGAGAACGTCTTAACCGGACCGGTGCCCGACCAGGCGGGCATCCGACGCCGGCTCGCGGAGCTCGCTCCCCGCGAAGACGGGTATCGAGTCGCGGACTCGACGCGGTTCAAGTTCCTGCTGGCCAAGGCCGATCCGTCGCTTCGTGTGCTTGACCGCCTGTGGCGTGTCTTCGAGCACGCGCCGCACTACTACCCACAGGTTTCCGCCTATCTGCAGAAGTTTCGGTCGCTGCCCGACAAGCATGGTGATCGGTTACTCGGTCACATCCAGACGCAGGACCTCTACCCGGCGATCCGGGCCAGCCTGGTGACGGCGGCGGATGATCGTCTATCCACGGCACGCACCAAGCGCCTTCGCTCGTCGTTGAAGAAGCTGTGGGCGCCGCGAACGAGTACGCCAGAGCTGACCTCGGCCTTGTGGAACGCGCTGCACCGTCTGTCGCACCTGACCGAGCGCCAGGCTGACTATGCGCTGCTGTATTCCCGAACGCCTTGGCTGCGGATGCGATTGCACTTCGGCATGCCTTGGTTTGAGATCGCCAAAGCTCGACGGGACCGGCTGCTGAACGTTTCGATGCGAAGCAATGACGCCGACGTTGCCCTGGCTGCGGGTTGGCTCGCTGCGCTGTTGGACTGCGAGGTTCGAAAGCCGATCCGTGACATCCATCCGCTGGCCAAGATCGTGCTGCGGGAAAACGGCCTGCTGCGTCGTGCCGACACCAAGGTATGCGGAATCCGGCAGGCGCTGCACGAGATGACCGGCATGGACTCCGCGGTCAACTGGCGGAAGTTCTTTGGCAAGAACTATCGTCACGCCGAGTCAAAGATTGTTGCGTGCAAGGGCTACTTCAAGACAAACCCCACCGCCTGGGTCAGCATGCTTGATGTCTTCAACGATCTCCTGGTCGACGACCTCTTCAAGCGCGACGGAAGTATGGGCGTGCGAACTCTAGGGAAGTTCGGGGACGTTATCGGCCGCAAAGCCTTCAAGACCAAGTTCCCGAACACGCATACGCTTGTCGAAGAACTGCACAAGAAGCGCGGTGAGGGTGAGCTTTCCCACGCGGTGGTTCATGCGACGAAGGCGAGGACTGGGCGCATCCCGTTCAGATGGCTGAAAACCGGCCGCAAACACCTGATCGCCGCGCTGACCGAGATCAAGGCCGCAGGGTACTGAAGGAGGAGACCGATGGCTCTGTGGCTGATCCGAGCCGGCAAGTACGGCGAGCACGAACAACGGTTCTTCGCCGATGCGGCCTGCTATCTGACCTGGGAAGGCACCGAAGACCGTGACCTTCACCAGGCGAAGGACTACGAAGGCATCAAGGCCGTGCTGGCCGAGCTTTACCCCGACGAGAAGCCGAAGACCCGGATCAACTGGGCCAGCCAGATCGCGCCGTTCGTCTTCGACATCCAGCCAGGTGACTGGGTGGTGATGCCGCATAAGCACAAGCCGGCCATCGCGTTCGGCGAGGTGACAAAGGGATATTCCTTCGATGCCAAGGCCGACCAGACCTATCGGCACAGCGTCCGGGTGAAGTGGTTGAACACCGAAGTGCCACGGTCATCGTTCGACCAAGACCTGTTGTACTCATTCGGTGCCTTCATGACCGTCTGCCGTCTGGCGCGCAACGATGCCGAGGCGCGGGTCCGCGCCATGGCCAAGGCCGGTTGGAAAGCTCAGCCGGTGGGGGCGTCGGCGCCAACGCCAGGCCAGAAGGGCAAGCCGGCTACGAACGAACAGCCGCCTGTCATCGAAGCGCACTTCGACGTGGAGCGTTCGGGCCGTGACCAGATCACCAAGCTGGTTCTGGCCCGGTTCAAGGGCCACGGCATGGCCGAGCTGGTCGGCGCCATCCTGCGTGCCCAGGGATTCAGCACCCACATCAGTCCGCCCGGGCCGGATGGGGGCATCGACATCCTGGCAGCCCCAGGCACGTTCGGATTCTCCGAGCCGCGAATCTGCGTGCAGGTCAAGTCGCAACAGAGCCCCATCGAGCGCACCGTTCTCGACGCGCTGGGCGGTGTGATGAAGAAGGTCAACGCGACCCACGGCCTGCTGGTGTGCTGGGGCGGGTTCAAGGGCAGCATCGACCGCGACGAGACGCAGCAGTTCTTTCACGTGCGGCTATGGGACGCCGACGACCTGATCGACGAACTGCTCGGGGTGTACGACAAGCTCGACGCCGACCTGCGCGCGTTGATCCCGCTCAAGCGGGTTTGGACGCTGGCTGCGCCAGAGGAGGTCTGACGTCCATGCCACCTGTCGCGCAGCCCATCCTGCAGATTCGCGAGGTGCTCGGCCCGGCCGAGCAGGGCAAGTCGCTGCCGTTCAAGTGCGTTGCCGAGGATGGCAGCCTGTACTTCGTCAAAGGTCAGCAGACCAACCGTGCAAGTCTGTGGCGCGAGTGGATTTGCGCGCACCTTGCCCAAGCCTTCGGGCTGAACATCCCGCCGTTCAGCCTCGTCCAGGTCGACGAAACGCTGCATGCGGAACTGCCTGCCGACTGGCGCCAGCTTGGCTGCCTGCCGGCGTTCGGATCGCGTCAGCACCGTGGCACGAGCTGGCTGGAGCTTGGGATGGCGCCAAGTGTCCCCAAGTCCGTGCAGCGGGACGTTCTGGTCTTCGACTGGTGGGTTCAGAACGTAGACCGCCTGACGGGCAACCCGAACCTGCTGTGGGATCAGGAGCACGAGTCGCTGGTCGTCATCGACCACAACTTGGCGCTGGACCCCGGCTTTGACGCCGCTGAGTTCCTACAGCACCATGTGTTCGCCTCACAATGGCAGGAGCTTGTCGAAGATCTGGTGAGCCGTGCGGAGTACGGTCGTCGTCTGAATGCTGCGCTACCGGCTGCCACGCTAGCCCTTCAGACGGCACCGCCCGAGTGGCTGTGGGAAAATTCGGAGTTGGACCTGCCGGCGAACTTCGACCGGGAGGGCGCGCTGACTGTGCTCTCGCGATGTGCAACGGATCAACTATGGAGGACGGTATGAAACAAGTCGCATGCCGATACGCCGTGGTTCAGTTCGTTCCGTACCTTGAGACTGGTGAGTTCGCCAACGTCGGCGTTGCCATGGTCTGCCCGCAGACTGGCTACTTCGGCTTCAAGCTTCAGAACACCCGGAAGTCGAAGCGGATCACGAACTTCTTCGACGAGCTTCCGCGAACCGTGTTTGCACGGGCCGTGCAGGGTATCCGTAAAGAGCTTGAGCGGATCGAAGAGTTGGTCGCGCGCCAGATGGCGACGGGTCGGCCCGAGATGGTGCGTGAGGTGTTCGAGGGCTTGGTCCATCCTCGCGAAGCCATCATCCGATTCAGCACGCCCCGAGTCGTTCTTACCGACGACCCAGCGCGCGAGCTCGGAGAGAAGTTCGATCACTACGTAGATCGCTCTTTCGCGACGCCCGAGTACGTCGAGCAAGAGATCGAGAGGCGCATCAAGGCGCTGCTCGGCAGCCTGGAACTCAAGCTGCCGTTCCGGCCTGCGCGAGTTGGTGACGATGAGGTGTACGTCAAGTTCCCGCTCGTGCAGCAGCGGGGAGCGACGGTCGCCAAGATCATCAAGCCGTTCAATCTGAACCAGGCCGAGCCGATGGGCATCTACGACCACGGTGGCACCTGGTTGCAGCGGATTCAACGGCTGCGCAAGCGCGACCTACTTCCGCATGACGTGCTCTTCGCCGTGAGAGGCCCGGCGCAGAGCGACCTAAAGCGCTTTGCCGCCTTCCAGGACATCTGCAGGGAACTGGAGCTCGAAGAGGTCAAGACCGTGGCGGATGACGCGCAGGACTCCATCGCGGAGTTCGCGAAGGGCTGACGCACGAGTCACCAAGCGATCCGGGTCTGCTGGATAGCCTGATGCGGCATCGGTGCGACAGAGGGGCGAGCGGGATACGGCTTCAGTCTGGGCCAACCAGAGCTGTTTGAGGGTAGGGTGATCAGCGGGGCCACAGATGGGGCCACGGCGGAGTCCTGCCAACCAAGCGCCCGCATGAATGCTGGCTCAGCGGCCGATTGGGAAGTGATGATCGACCACATGTGAGGCGCTTTCGCGCCCAAAGAAAAACCCGCCGACCGGCGGGTTTTTTCTGCGCGTCGCCCGGCGATCAGCGTCGCTCGGCCAGGGAGTCGGCAAGCGTCCCGGCCGGCTGGGTGCGCTCGGCCGGGGCCTCGCCCTGGGGCAGCGCCGAGATGTTCTGCGCCAGCTTGCCCTTCGGCCCGTCGACGAGCTCGTAGCGCACGCGCGAGCCCTGCTTGAGCGTGCGGAATCCTTCCATCTGGATGGCGGAGAAGTGCGCGAACACGTCCTCGCCCCCACCGGCCGGCTGGATGAAGCCGAAGCCCTTGGCATCGTTGAACCACTTCACCGTTCCCTCGGCCATTCCTGTCTCCGTCTCGATACGCCAGCAGGAATTCTGGACAGCGCCCGGGGGGGTGTCAAGCGAGTGTCCAAGGCGTTCAGCTGTTCGGGCGTGGTCGCCGCCTGGACGCCGGCGCGCTGGACGGGCGCTTTGCACGGTCGCGCCCGGCTTGCGTTGCGGCAGTCCGTCGCCATATCCAACACCAGGGCGCGCGATGGCGCCCGCTCTATAGAATCGATCGCATGTCCGACACGCCGCCACCCCCGCCGCCGCGTCCCGCCAGCCGGCCGGACGATGGGCAGGGTGCGGTCGTGGCCGAGCGGCAGGCCGCCAAGGTCGAGCCGCCGCGCATGTACCAGGTGGTCATGCACAACGACGACTACACGCCGATGGAGTTCGTCGTGATGGTCCTGCAGGAATTTTTCCAGCGCGATCTCGAGACGGCCACGCAGATCATGCTGAAGATCCACCACGAGGGGCGGGGCGTGTGCGGCGTCTACTCGAAGGACGTCGCCGCCACGAAAGTCGAATTGGTGCTTGCCGCCGCGAAGCGTTCCGGGCACCCTCTGCAATGCACCATGGAGGCCGCATGATTGCCCAGGAACTTGAAGTCAGCCTGCACATGGCGTTCGTCGAGGCGCGCCAGCAGCGCCACGAGTTCATCACCGTCGAGCACCTGCTGCTCGCGCTGCTGGACAACCCCTCGGCCGCCGAAGTGCTGAAGGCCTGCTCGGCCAACGGCGATGACCTGCGCAAGAGCCTGACGCAGTTCATCAAGGAGAACACGCCCACCGTCGGCGGTACCGACGAGGTGGACACGCAGCCGACGCTCGGCTTCCAGCGCGTGATCCAGCGGGCCATCATGCACGTGCAGAGCACCGGCAGCGGCAAGAAGGAGGTGACCGGCGCGAACGTGCTGGTGGCGATCTTCGGCGAGAAGGACTCGCACGCCGTCTACTACCTGCACCAGCAGGGCGTGACGCGCCTGGACGTGGTCAACTTCATCGCCCACGGCATCAAGAAGTCCGAGCCGCCCGAGCCCGCCAAGGGCAACGAGGGCGGTGGCGCCGAGGCCGAGAAGGACGAGGCCGGCGAGGGCAAGGGCACGCCGCTGGACCAGTTCACCCAGAACCTCAACCAGCTGGCGCGCGACGGCAAGATCGATCCGCTGATCGGCCGCGAGCACGAGGTCGAGCGCGTGATCCAGGTGCTGTGCCGCCGGCGCAAGAACAACCCGCTGCTGGTCGGCGAGGCCGGCGTCGGCAAGACCGCGATCGCCGAGGGCCTGGCCTGGCGCATCACGCAGGGCGACGTGCCCGAGATCCTGGCCGACGCGACGGTCTACTCGCTCGACATGGGCGCGTTGCTGGCCGGCACCAAGTACCGCGGCGACTTCGAGCAGCGCCTGAAGGCGGTGCTCAAGTCCCTGAAGGACCAGCCGCATGCGGTGCTGTTCATCGACGAGATCCACACGCTGATCGGCGCCGGCGCCGCCTCGGGCGGCACGCTGGACGCGAGCAACCTGCTGAAGCCGGCGCTCGGCTCGGGCCAGCTCAAGTGCATCGGCGCGACCACCTTCACCGAGTACCGCGGCATCTTCGAGAAGGACGCGGCGCTGTCGCGGCGCTTCCAGAAGATCGACGTGGTGGAGCCCTCGGTCGAGCAGACGGTGGAGATCCTCAAGGGCCTGAAGTCGCGCTTCGAGGAGCACCACAGCGTCAAGTACGCGCTCGGGGCGCTGCAGGCCGCTGCCGAGCTGTCGGCCAAGTTCATCAACGACCGCCACCTGCCCGACAAGGCGATCGACGTGATCGACGAGGCCGGCGCCGCGCAGCGCATCCTGCCGAAGAGCAAGCAGAAGAAGACCATCACGCGCAACGAGGTCGAGGAGATCGTCGCGAAGATCGCGCGCATCCCGCCCGCCTCGGTGAGCAACGACGACCGCGGCAAGCTGAAGAACCTCGACCGCGACCTGAAGAGCGTGGTCTTCGGCCAGGACCCGGCGCTCGACGCGCTGGCCTCGGCGATCAAGATGGCGCGCTCGGGCCTCGGCAAGCCGGACAAGCCGATCGGGTCCTTCCTCTTCAGCGGCCCGACCGGCGTCGGCAAGACCGAGGCGGCGCGCCAGCTCGCCTACATCCTCGGCATCGAGCTGATCCGCTTCGACATGTCGGAGTACATGGAGCGCCACACCGTCAGCCGCCTGATCGGCGCGCCGCCGGGCTACGTCGGCTTCGACCAGGGCGGCCTGCTGACCGAGGCGATCACCAAGAAGCCGCACGCGGTGCTGCTGCTCGACGAGATCGAGAAAGCGCATCCGGACGTCTTCAACGTGCTGCTGCAGGTCATGGACCACGGCACGCTGACCGACAACAACGG
>CAYLKR010000032.1:0-20734 GCA_964384225.1 uncultured Methylibium sp. | reverse complement strand
AGGCGGCGCGGATCTTGTCGGTGATGTCGGCGCCGAGCTGCTTGAGCCCGTCGGCCACGCCGATCTTGGGCTTGGCGACGAAGTCGATCGCGCCGAGCTCCAGCGCCTTGAGCGTGACCTCGGCGCCGCGCTCGGTCAGCGTGGAGACCATCACCACCGGCATCGGCCGCAGGCGCATCAGCCGCGACAGGAAGTCCAGCCCGTCCATGCGCGGCATCTCGACGTCGAGCGTGATCACGTCGGGGTCGAGGCTGCGGATCATCTCGCGCGCCACCAGCGGGTCGGCGGCGGCGCCGATGCACTGCATGTCGCTCTGGCGGTTGATGATCTCGGCCAGCAGGCTGCGCACCAGCGCCGAGTCGTCCACCACCACCACCTTCGTCTTCGCCATGCCGTCTCCCGGGGCTCCTGGGCTCTTGTCGGTTCTCAGAACAGGTCGATCGACCCGCCGCTGCCGGCTGCCGGCACCGCTTTGGACGCGGCCGCGCGGTCCTGCGCGACGAGGGCCTCGGTGTTGCTGCTGGCCAGGCGCTTGACCATCGCCTTGCCGCTGGCCGGGAAGAAGCAGACCTTGCGCGGGTAGATGTCCATCACGTCCTTGCTGACGACCGGGATGCGCTCGGTCTTCAGGTAGTCCATCACGAAGGCGGTGTTGCGCTCGCCGACGTTGATGCTGCTCATGCCGGCGATCACCGCGCCGCCGCCGAAGACCTTGGCCTCCAGGCTCAGGCGGCTGGCGCCGCGCTTCATCATCTCGTTGATCAGCAGCTCCATCGCGTAGGAGCCGTAGCGCCCGCCGTCGGCCGCGCCGCCGCCGTCGGGCAGCATGAAGTGGTTCATGCCGCCGATGCGGCGCTCGCGGTCCCACAGGCAGGCGGCGATGCACGAGCCCAGCGTGGTCATGATCAGCAGGTCCTCGTCGTGGACGAAGAACTCGCCCGGCAGCACCTTCACCGCATCGGTCTTGAAGTGCGCCTCGTAGAAGAAGAACGAGGCCTCGCCGGGGCGGCGCGGGCGGGTCTTCAGCTGCTCCAGGCGCGAGGCCGGGCGGGCGGGCGAGGCGAGGGCGGTCATCGCGCGGGCCTCAGGCGCCGAGGCGCTCGTAGACGGTCTTGCCGCGCAGGCGGAACAGCTCGCGCGCGTCGCTGAAGTTCTCCGAGTGGCCGACGAACAGCGAGCCGCCGGGCTTCATCGTGCGGTGGATGCCTTCGAGCACGCGCCTTTGCGTCGGCGCGTCGAAGTAGATCATCACGTTGCGGCAGAACACGATGTCGAAGGACTCGCCGAACGACCACTGCGGCGTCATCAGGTTGAAGGCGCGGAACTCGATCAGCCGCGCCAGCTCGGGCTTGACGCGGATCGCCCCGGCGTTGGCGCCGGTGCCGCGCAGGAAGTGCGCCTTCAGCCGCTCGGGCGTCAGACCCCGTGCGGACGCGTCGTAGACGCCGCGCGCTGCGGTGGCGAGCACGTTGGTGTCGATGTCGGTGGCGAGGATGCGGCAGTCGGCGCCGCTGCCCAGCGTCTCGGCCACCGTCATCGCCAGCGAATAGGGCTCCTCGCCTGTGGAGGCGGCGTTGCACCAGATGCGCACCGGCTTGCCGCGCCGCGCCTGCAGCGCCTGGGCGAGCACCGGGAAGTGGTGCTCTTCGCGGAAGAAGCTGGTCAGGTTGGTGGTCAGGCAGTTGATGAACTCCTGCCACTCGGCGTCGCCGCCGGCGCCGCGCTCGAGCCACTGCAGGTAGTCGGAGAAGGAGCCGTGGCCGGTCTCGCGCAGCCGGCGGCTCAGCCGGCTGTAGACCATGGCCTGCTTGCCGGCCTGAAGGTTGATGCCGGCGCGCTGGTAGATCAGCTGGCGCACGCGCTCGAAGTCGGCGCTGCCGAAGCTGAACTCCCGATCCGCGGTGGCGGCGGGCGGGGGCAGCGCACGGGCGGCCGGCATCGGGGCGGACAGGGCGACGTTCATCGTGCGGCGGTTCGGAGGGCGTGGGGGCGTCGGGGCGGGCAGCACGGCGCCGGGCAGGATGCGCCGGCGCTCCAGGGCTTATCGGCAGCAGTCTGCCGGCCTTGAGGGTTCCGAGGCGGCGGGAAAGCGGGGCCTTCGACCGCCAGTTCGCCGCCTTCCCGCGGCGACGGCCCGCTAGACTGGCCCGACCGTGAGCACCTCCGCCCCAGACGCCGTCCCCGCGCCGAGCGCCGACGCGCTGCGTCTCGACGCGGCGCTGCTGCTGCTCCAGCGCGCCGGCCACGAGCTCGGCGAGGGCCCGCGCGACGCCGCCTGGCTGCAGCGCATGGTCGACGCGCTGTGCGACCTGTCCAGCCGCGACGCGCTGACCGGCCTTGCCAACCGCCGCCAGTTCGAGCTGGCGCTGGAGCGCGAATGCGACCGCGTCGCCCGCTCCGGCGAGGCGGCGCTGGTGTTGCTGCTCGACATCGACCACTTCAAGCGCGTCAACGACACCCACGGCCACGGCGCCGGCGACCTGGTGCTGCAGGCCGTGGCGCGCTGCCTGCAGGGCTGCGTGCGGCCGATGGACACCGTGGCGCGCTACGGCGGCGAGGAGTTCGCCGTCGTGCTGCCCAATTGCGCGCCGGCCTTCGCCCGCACCGTGGCCGAGCGCATCCGCCGCCGCGTGCAGGCGCTGCACATCGTCATCGGCCCGTCCACCACGCTGCAGATCACCGCCAGCGTCGGCGGCGCCTTCGCGCCGCCGTGGGTGCGCTCCTCGGCCCGGCTGTGGACCGAACGCGCCGATGCCCAGCTCTACCGCGCCAAGGCCGAGGGCCGCAACCGCATCTGCCTCGAACCGCAGGCCGTCTCGCTGGTCAGCGCCGAGGAGAAGGGGCTGCTGTTCTCACCCAGCCTGCTCGCACCGCTCGACTCCGAGCCGGCCCCCGTCACCACCAGCGATCCGTCATGAACTCCGCCGAGCCCACCGCCACCGCCGCCGCTGCGCGCGCCCGCATCCTCGCCGTCACCAGCGGCAAGGGCGGCGTGGGCAAGACCTTTGTCTCGGCCAACCTCGCCGCCGCGCTGGCCCGCCGCGGCCTGAACGTGCTCGTGCTCGACGCCGACCTCGGCCTCGCCAACCTCGACGTGGTGCTGAACCTCCACCCCAAGGTGACGCTGCACGATGTCTTCACCGGCCAGGCGACGCTGGAGCAGGCCGTGCTGCCGGCGCCCGGCGGCTTCTCGGTGCTGCTGGCCGGCTCCGGGCTGGTCGAGTATTCGCGGCTCACGCCCGAGGTGCGCGACCAGCTGCTGGCGGTGATCGACCAGGTCGCGCCGCGCTACGACATCGTGCTGCTCGACACCGGCGCCGGCATCTCCGACGTGGTGCTCTACACCGTCTCGCTGGCCGGCGAGGTGCTGGTGGTGGTGACGCCCGAGCCGACCTCGATGACCGACGCCTACGCCACGATCAAGGTGCTGGCGACGCAGCAGGAGCGCCGCGAGCTGCGGCTGGTGGTCAACCAGGTCGCGCGCACCGGCGACGGCAAGGGCGTCGCGGCGCAGCTGCAGCAGGTCGTGGACCGCTTCGTCGCGCCGAGCGTCGGCGCGCCGGTGCGCGTGAGCCTGCTCGGCGACGTGCCGACCGACGTCGCGGTGCGCGAGGCGGTCAAGAAGCGCCAGCTCGTCGTCGAGACGCTGCCCGGCACGGCCGCGGCGCAGGCGCTCGCGGCGCTCGCCGCGCGGCTCAACCCCTGACCCATCGCAAGGGCCGGCCGGCAGCGGGCGGCTATCCTCGCGGCCATGTCCGATCTTGCCCCCCTGCAGGAGCCCGCGCCTGCCACCCCGTATGAATGGGTCGGCGGCGAGGCCGCGGTGCGCGCCCTCGTCGACCGTTTCTACGACCTGATGGACCTCGAGCCCGCCTACGCCGAGCTGCGAGCGCTGCACCCGAGCCTGCTCGAGGGCTCGCGCGACAAGCTGTTCTGGTTCCTGAGCGGCTGGCTCGGCGGCCCGGACCTCTACCAGCAGCGCTTCGGCCACCCGCGGCTGCGGGCGCGGCACCTGCCCTACCCGATCGGCGTGCGCGAGCGCGACCAGTGGATGGCCTGCATGGTGCAGGCGATGGAGTCCTGCGGGCTCGACCCGCTGCTGGTTACGCGGCTGAAGGCCTCGTTCGCGAACACCGCGGATTGGATGCGCAACCGGGGCGTGTAGCCGCGGTTGCCCATCCATCCGCTGCGCGCGGGCTCCACCGCCCGCCCGGCCCTCCCCGAGGGAGGGTTCCGGTCAGGGGGACGAAGGGGTTTGGCCGTCGAGCAGCACCACCAGCGCGCCGGCGCCACCCTCGCTGCCGCGCGCCTGCGCGAAGGCCAGCACCTCGGCCTTCTGCACGAGCCAGCTCTGCACCTTGCCCTTGAGCACGGCACGCCGCCCGGGCGAGCCGTTGCCCTTGCCGTGCACCACGCGCACGCAGCGCAGGCCGTGGCGCTGCGCCTCGCGCAGGAAGCCGCCGAGCCGCTCGCGCGCGGCGTCCCGGCGCAGGCCATGCAGGTCCACCTGGGCCTGGATCGCCCAGCCGCCGCGGCGCAGCTTGCGCACCACCTCCGGTCCGATGCCGGGGCGGCGCCAGGACAGCGCCTCGTCGGTGTCGAGCAGCGTCTCGACGTCGAAGTCGTCCGACAGCGCCTCGCGCAGCACCGCCTCCTCGTCGCGGCGGCGCTGCAGCGGCTCGGGCGCCGGTCGCGGGCGGGCGACGGGCGCGCGCTGCGTCGGCTTCAGCGGCACGACCGGGCCGACCGTGCGCGCGAACAGCTCGCGCTCGCGGCGCGCCGCGGCCTCGCGTTCGCGCTGGGCCGCGATCTGCTCGGCCTGCACGCGCGCCGCGTCCTCGAGCCGGCGCTTCAGCGCCCTCAGGTCCTGCAGGCTGTTGACCCGCAGGGGCGGGGCATTGCTCACAGCAGCCCCCGTTCGGCGAAGGACACGACCGTACCGCGCGCCACCACCATGTGGTCGAGCACGCGCACGTCGACCAGCGCGAGCGCGGCCTTGAGCTGCTGCGTCAGCGCCTCGTCGGCGCGCGAGGGCTCGGCCACGCCCGAGGGGTGGTTGTGCGCCAGGATGGCCGCGGCGGCATTGAGCGCCAGCGCGCGCTTGACCACCTCGCGCGGGTAGACCGAAGCCTGCTGCAGCGTGCCGCGGAACAGCGCCTCGAAGGCCAGCAGCCGGTGCTGGGCGTCGAGGAAAAGCACGCCGAAGACCTCGTGCGGCTGGTGCGCGAGCTGCAGCGCCAGGTAATCCTTGACGGCCTGCGGCGAGTCGAACACCGGCGCTGCGGCGAGGCGCGCGCTCAGCGTGCGGCGCGCGATCTCCAGTATCGCCGCGAGTTCGGCGCGCTTGGCCGGGCCCAGGCCCTTGACGCGCGCCAGCGCCTCCGGCTCGGCCGCCAGCAGGCCGGCGAGCCCGCCGAACTCGTCCAGCAGCGCCTGCGCGAGCTGCAGCACGCCGCGGCCGGCGGTGCCGGTGCGCAGCAGCAGCGCCAGCAACTCGGCGTCGGCCAGCGCGCCAGCGCCGCGGGCGAGCAGCTTCTCGCGCGGGCGGGCGTCGGCGGGCAGGTCCTTCATCGGCTCGGGCAAGGCGGCAAACTTAGAATGCGAGCCAGTCTATCGAAGCGAGCGTTTCACCGTGCCCGAGGTCCCACAGGTCCGACCGGGGTCCTTCCTGACCCTGCATTACCGCCTGAGCGGCGCCGACGGCGCCGCGCTGGTGGACACCTTCGCCGACAAGCCGGCGACGTTGTCGCTCGGCACCGGCGAACTGGCCCCGGCGATGGAGCAGCGGCTGATCGGCCTGGAAGAGGGCGCGCAGGCGCGCTTCGAGCTCGCTCCCGGCGAGGCCTTCGGCGAGCGCAACCCGGCGCTGCTGCAGCGCGTGTCGCTCGCGCTGCTGCGCGAGCATGGCGATCCCGACGAGCGCTATGCCGTCGGCGACGTGGTGCAGTTCCCCACGCCCGACGGCGGGGGCCGCTATGCCGGCGTGCTGCGCGAGCTCGGCCCTGCCGACGAGGACTGGGCGCTGTTCGACTTCAACCACCCGTTCGCCGGCCAGCCGCTGGCCTTCGAGGTGCACGTGATCGGAGTCCTGTGATGGCCGAGCCCCAGCCGCACGACCTGCGCGAGGTGCTGCTCGCCGAGCCCCGCGGCTTCTGCGCCGGCGTGGACCGCGCGATCGAGATCGTCGAGCGCGCGATCCGCAAGTTCGGCGCGCCGATCTACGTGCGCCACGAGATCGTGCACAACACCTACGTCGTCAATGACCTGAAGGCCAAGGGCGCGATCTTCATCGAGGACCTCGCCGAGGTGCCGGCCGGCGCCACGCTGGTCTTCAGCGCCCACGGCGTCAGCCGCGCGGTGCGCGACGAGGCCGAGGCGCGCGGCTTCAGCGTCTTCGACGCGACCTGCCCGCTGGTGACCAAGGTGCATGTGGAAGTCGCCAAGCTCGCCCGCGAGGGCTACGAGTTCATCATGATCGGCCACAAGGGCCATCCGGAGGTCGAGGGCACGATGGGCCAGCTCTCCGAGGGCATCTTCCTGGTGGAGGACGTGGCCGACGTCGAGAGCGTGCAGGTCACGCGGCCCGACCGGCTCGCGGTGGTGACGCAGACCACGCTCAGCGTCGACGACGCGGCCGACATCCTGGCCGCCGTCAAGCAGCGTTTCCCGCAGGTGCGCGAGCCCAAGCAGCAGGACATCTGCTACGCCACGCAGAACCGCCAGGACGCCGTCAAGGTGCTGGCGCCGAAGGTCGACGTGCTGGTCGTCGTCGGCAGCCAGACCAGTTCCAACAGCAACCGCCTGCGCGAGCTGGCCGAGAGGCTCGGCACGCCGGCCTACATGGTCGACGCCGCCAGCGACCTGCAGCCCGAGTGGTTCGAGGGTCGCGCCCGCGTCGGGCTGACCGCCGGCGCCTCGGCGCCGGAGCTGCTGGTGCAGCAGGTCATCGAGCGGCTGCGCAGCCTGGGTGCGGTGTCGGTGCGCAAGGTCGCCGGCGTGCAGGAGACGGTGAACTTCCCGCTGCCGATGGGGCTGGGTGACAAGTCGATGGCTGCGCTGGCGGCGTCGCGATCTTGACGCGCGCCGACCGCTGATGCCCGCCGTCGCGCGCCGCGCGACGCCCGCCCCCGATTCCGGAGACCTTCCATGCTCGACATCAACCTGCTGCGTCGCGACCTCGACGGCGTCGTCGCGCGGCTCGAGACGCGCAAGAAGCCGCAACCCTTCCTCGACGTCGAGCGCTTCCGCGCGCTCGAAGCCGACCGCAAGGCGATCCAGACCCGCACCGAGGAACTGCAGGCGCGGCGCAACAGCCTGTCCAAGCAGATCGGCCAGATCAAGGCCAAGGGCGGCGACGTGGCCGCGGTGATGGCCGAGGTCGGCGGCATCGGCGACGAGCTCAAGGCGAGCGCAGAGCGGCTCGACGCGATCCAGGCCGAGATGAACGAGGCGCTGATGGGCCTGCCGAACCTGCCGCAGGCGGGCGTTCCGGTCGGCGCCGACGAGACCGGCAACGTCGAGGTGCGGCGCTGGGGCACGGCGCGGGCCTTCGACTTCGCGCCGAAGGACCATGTCGACATCGGCGCGCCGCTCGGTCTGGACTTCGACACCGGCGCCAGGCTCGCCGGCGCGCGCTTTTCCTTCCTCAAGGGCCCGGCGGCGCGGCTGCACCGGGCGCTCGCGCAGTTCATGCTGGACCGTCAGACGCTGCAGAACGGCTACACCGAGTGCTACACGCCCTACATCGTCAACCGCGAGGTGCTCGAAGGCACCGGCCAGCTGCCGAAGTTCGAGGGCGACATGTTCTGGGTCACGCGCGGCGGCGACGACACGGCGAGCAAGCAGTACCTGATCTCGACGTCCGAGATCTCGCTCACCAACAGCGTGCGCGAGCAGGTGCTGGCGCCCGAGCAGCTGCCGATCAAGCTGACCGCCCACAGCCCCTGCTTCCGCAGCGAGGCCGGCAGCGCCGGGCGCGACACGCGCGGCATGATCCGCCAGCACCAGTTCGACAAGGTCGAGATGGTGCAGATCACCACCGCCGAGGCCAGCGACGCGGCGCTCGAAGAGATGGTCGGCCATGCCGAGGGCATCCTGCAGGCGCTCGAGCTGCCCTACCGCGTGGTGCTGCTGTGCACCGGCGACATGGGGTTCGGCAGCGCGAAGACCTACGACCTCGAGGTGTGGCTGCCGGCGCAGGACACCTACCGCGAGATCAGCTCCTGCTCCAACTGCGAGGCCTTCCAGGCGCGGCGCATGCAGACGCGTGTGAAGACGGCGCAGGGCAGGAACGAGCTGGTGCACACGCTCAACGGCTCGGGCCTCGCGGTCGGCCGTGCGCTGGTGGCGGTGCTGGAGAACCACCAGCAGGCCGACGGCTCGGTGGCGGTGCCGGCGGCGCTGCGGCCCTATCTGGGCGGCCTCGAGCGGCTCTCGGCCTAAGCTAGAATGCACGTCTTCGCTCGCAAGCGAGACCACGTTTCCAGGAGAGGTGGCAGAGTGGTCGAATGTACCTGACTCGAAATCAGGCGTGCGGTATCCCCGCACCGTGGGTTCGAATCCCACCCTCTCCGCCAATGAAATCAAGCACTTAGGCCGCTTTCCGAGCGGCCTTTTTGCTGCCCTTCACGGGCTGCTTGTGCGGGGATTTCTGCCCGATCTTCCCGATGGCGCCGGCCAGCGTGGCCTGGCGCAGGTGGGCGTAGCGCTTGGTCGATCGAGGGTCCTTGTGCCCCAGCACGGCGCCCACGGTGTAGAGGTCGACGTCGGCGTTGATCATCTCGCTGGCCGCGCTGTGCCGCAGGTCGTGGATCCGAATGTGCGGGAGCTTGGCCCGCACACGCGCACGCCGGTAGGCGGCCTGCAGGGTGTTCTTCGGCGTGGCGATCGGCAGCTGCTTGAGGATCCCCAGTCGGGCCAGCTTCGGGTGCGCCGGGATGGCGCGGCGGTCGCCGTTCTTGGTGTCCGAAAGCACAAGGGTGTCGCCGCGCACCTCGACGCGCTGCAGCTCGCCAAGCCGCATGCCGGTGTAGAAGGCCGCCAGGATCAGCGCGCGGACGTCGCGTCGATCTGCAGCCCTGGCCAGCCGGCCAGCTTCGGTCCTCGAGGCGTAGACGTGTCGCTCGTTGCGGACCACCGGCAGGATCATCCGCGCGGTCGGGTCGTTCTCGCACATCGCGTGCTTCTTCCAGCCCCAGCGGCAGGCGGCCTTGAGCAGTGCCAGGCGCTGGTGCACGGTGGCTGACGACAGCACGACGCCGTCGCGCACGCCCTCCCGCGTGGCATTCACCAGCTCGGCGACAGCCGGCAGGTCGGAGAAGCGCTTGCCCTCGTAGGCCCAGGCGATCTGCGCCAGGTTCTCCAGCGCCTTGCGGTGGCTCTTGAGGTGAGTCTTGTCGCGCAGGTAGTGCGTGACGGCGTCGTCGATCAGCGGGTCGGCCGGCTGTACGCCAGTTCCAACGGCGTAGAGGCGGCCGCCTTCCTTGCGGTCGAAGGCGTCGGCCTGGGCTTGACTCCAGCCCTTCGGAAGTAGCCTGCTAGCTCGGTGCCGGCGACCTTCAATGACACGGTCGAACTCGAACCGCCAGCGCTTGTTGCGGGTGTCCCAGCGGATCGACATGCTGCTTTCAGCGCCTCCACGTCAGCGGGCTCGAATCGTAGCGCGCGGCCGAATCGATACCCTGGCAGCCGGCCGGTCGCGTGCAGTTCGTAGACCGCGCGAGCGCTGATCCCAAGCTGCTTGGCGACGGCGGCGGCGGTGAGCATCAGCCGGCATCCGCAGGCAGGTTGGCCAGCTCGAGCAGCACGTCGGCGTGGCACGGGGTGCCCGGCTTGCACCAGCAAGCCAGATTGAAGCCGCGCAGCTCGGCCTGGGCGATGTCGAGCATGCTGATGCCGCCGTGATCGGCGCCGAACCAGCGCTCGCGGAACAGGCGCACGGAGTGGGCCTGGTCGGCGATGCGCTCGCCAGTCTTGTGGTCGACGTCGCCGACGCGGAACGGGTTACCCCAGCGGCCAGGTCGAGCGACGCTGATGGTGTTGGGCGGCATGCGCCAGCCGGCTGTTCGGCGGAGCTGGATGCGCTCGGGTTTCATCGGCTCTCGGCGCTCCGGTAGGCTTTGCTCAGATCCGCCTTCACGCACAGACCGCGCTTGCGCAGCGCGTTGGCTAGGCGGGCGCGGTCCTGGTGGCCGTGGCTGGACTGGCCGAGCAGGCCGAGGTAGCTGTTCCCGCTTTGCCAGGCCTCGGCCGCGGGCTTGCGCTCCAGCCGGCTGAGCGCGGTGCGCAGGGTCTTGCGCCGCGTGGTGCGGTGCCAGGGCTTGATGACGTGGCCGACGAAGTCGATGCCGCGCGCCACTGGCTGCAGGATGGTCTTGCGCGGGTTCAGTTGTACGTGCAGCCGCTCGGGCAGGAAGGCGCCGATGCGCTGCAGCGCGGTGTTCAGCCACTGTGCGCTCTCGTGCAGCAGCACGAAGTCGTCGACGTAGCGCACATAGTGCGGTGCGCGGAGCTGGTGCTTGACGAACTGGTCCAGGTCGTCGAGCAGCACGTTGGCGAAGAACTGGCTGCTGAGGTTGCCGATCGGCAGGCCGTGGTCGTCCGGCGCGTTGAAAAGGCTCTTGTGCGGCGGCACCAGCGCGAGCTCGCGGCGGGTGCCGCGCACGTCGACGTCGCCGCGCGGGTCGTGCATCAGGATGGTGGTGGCCAGCGCCAACCACCAGGGCTCGGTCACGCGGCGCTGCAGCTGCGCCAGCAGGACGTGCTTGTCGATGCTGACGAAGAAGTTGGCCAGGTCGGCCTTCAGGTAGTAGGCGGGGCGGCTCCAGTTGGCGGTGACGCTGCGCACCTGGTGCTCGAGCCGGCGCGCGCCGTACAGGGTGCCGCGGCCGGGGATGCAGGCGCAGCTGTCGGCCGTGAAGGCGGCGTGGAAGCGCGGCGCGATGTGGTTGTAGAGCAGGTGGTGGACGATGCGGTCGCGGAACTCGGCGGCCCATACCTCGCGCGGCCGCGGGTGGGTGACGACGAAACAGACCGAGCGGCCGGGCGCATAGGCGCCGCTGGCCAGCTCGTCGTGCAGGTCGCACAGGTTGTGCTCGAGGTGGGCCTCGAACGCGATGGCGCTCGCGCTGGTGCGCTTGTGGCGGCGGCAGTCGATCCACGCACCGGCGAGCTTCTCGAACAGGTCTGGATCTGCGGACGGCGACGGCTCGGCCCTCATAGCTCTTGTGGTTGTTGTTCTGGTTGCCGTTGTTGAAGTTCTGGTTCCAGGCGTAGGAGCCGCTGTCGTGCTTTGCACGCCGCCGGGCCGAAGGCTTGCGCCGATCAGACCGGTGGCTGCGCCGGACCAGGCCTGCGCGGGCGCAGCGGTGTCCGTGGTGCGCCTGTCGGTGCCCTCGTGAGGCAGCGGCACGACCAGATTCAGAATGCGCACGGGCATGAGGGCCTTGACCGTCATGCTGCAGGCGCCCAGTTCGAGGTCTTCTTGAGCCAGCCGCCGCCCTGCTTGCCGACGCTGTCGAGCAGCTGCACGGCGGCGCTCCAGACGCTGGTAGGGATGTAGCGCGCGTCCAGGCCCACGCGCAGCAGCACCAGGGCTGCACGCTGATGCTTGAGCAGCTCCTGGATGTGCGCGGCGCGCTCGGCTTTCTGCGTGGCGTTGGCCAGCGCCATGCGGTCGAGCATCTCCATGCAGTGGTGCTGGAGCTTGTCGCCGAGATGGCGCTTCACGCTGCGCGGCATCTGCGCCTGCGCCTTGATGGCGACGGTGAGCAGCTGGACGCCGGTGCGATGGATCGGCAGGTCGGAGTGCAGGGCCATGGCTCAAGAAAGGACTGAAGGATCAAGCGGGGAATCTGCGGACGGCGACGGCTCGGCCCTCACCGCTCTTGTGGCCGTAGAACTGGAAGCCGTGGCTGAAGTCCTGGCTCCAGGCGTAGGAGCCGTCTCTCTCGTACTGCTCGCTGGACCAGTACCAGTCGGCCTCGAAGTGGGCCTTGAGGTTGGCGAAGAGCAGCGACTGCTCGCGCCGCGTCGGCAGCTCGCCACCGGCGCCCTTGGCGAAGTCGACCGCGGCGTCCCAGGTCACGTCTTCGGCGCGGTCGGGCAGCAGCACCAGGTGGTGGCTCACGGTGCCGTCGGCGGCGAGGATCGCGCCGGCATACAGCTCGCCCGGGGCGAGCTCGATCTCGGCTTCGGGTAGCACGAGCAGGTGCTTGGCGGCGGACTGCTTCTCGAAGGTGGCGATCATCTCGGCCAGTCGGGCGTGTTCGGCCTTGAGCTCGGTGAGGGTGACGGACATGCGTGTCTCCGGTTGAAGGACTGAAGGATCAAGCGCTGAGCTGAATCAAGCGGACGGCGACGGCTCGGCCCTCATAGCTCTTGTGGTAGTAGAACTGGTTGCCGTTGCCGAAGGTCTGGAGCCAGGCGTAGGAGCCGTCTTCCTCGTCCTCCTCGCAGGTCCAATACCAGGCACGTTCGAACTGCTCCTTGGCCAGTGCGTACAGCAGCGCCGACACGGGCCGCGTCGGCAGCGCGCCGCCGGCCTGCTCGGCCCAGGCCACGGCCTGCTTCCAGGGCAGACGCTTCTCGGGCCGCGCGGGCAGCAGCACCACGGCGAAATGCGCGCCAGCCTTGTCAGTGGTCAGGCCGCAGAAGCGACCACCGTCGAGCTCGGCGCCGAGGGCGGGGAGGGTGGCGAAGGTCAGAGGAGTGATGGTGGTTTCCATGGGGTCTCGCTGATTGAAGGTCAGGCAGCCAGCGCGGCCGCCTGGGTTGCGGCGCGATCGCGCCAGGCAGCCGACACGTCGGCCGGCACTCGGTACTCAGTGATCGTGGCCAGCATGAACCGCCGCGGCTCGGCGACGAGCAGCCCGCGCTCCACCAGCTTGCGCACGGTGTGCGGCGTGGGCTGCTTGCCCATGCCGATGCTGGCCCGCCAGCCGCCGGCGGCCAGCAGCTGCTGCTGGCGCGGGGTGAGGCCGCTGAAGTCGTAGGCCACGGCCGCCTCAGAACACCTGGTCGCTGGACAGCGGCGCGCCGGCGGCGTCGTGGCCCTCGTTGAAGCCGAGCAGCTCGCGCCGCTCGCCGTGGCTCAGCTGCTCGAGCACTGTGCGTAGCGAGTAGGTGCTGAGGGGCCGGTCGCGGATGGCGTGGGCGGCGGCGATCGCGGCGGCCTCGTCGCACCAGTTGATGCTGTAGACGGCCTTGGCGCCGAAGCTGCGCGTGTGTGCGGGGATGGTGTGGCGGGTGGGCTGGCGCTCGCCGTTCACGTACTCGTGATCGGTGTAGCTCACCTCGGGCACGTCGACGCGCACGAGCTCGGCGCCGCCGAAGGTCTGCTCGCTGATGCGGCCGGCGATGCGGCCGTGGCCGAACAGCTCGACGATGGCGAACTGCGGTGCGGGTGCGGTAGGGGTGTCGGTCATAGGGGCCTCAGTGCATGGACGGGTGGGGCGGCATGGCCGCGGCGACCTGGTCGACGCGGTTGCGGAGGGTGTCGGCGACGTGCTGCAGGTCGCCAGCGCGCGACGCGGGAGGCCGCGCAGCCAGCAGATGCGCCAGGCAGTCCATCAGGACGCCGGTGACGATGGCGGGGTCGGTGCCGGCGCGCACCTGGGACATGGTGGCGCTGAAGAGCAGGGTGCGGGCCGTCTCCAGCTGGACGCGCATCTCGGGCGGCAGCTCTAGCACCGGCTCGGCGGTGGGCGCGCGGCTCACGTGAACATCCTTTCCTGGCCAGCGGCCTCCGCCTCGGCCAGGCTGGGGCGGCCGAGGTCGGCGCGCAGGGCGTCGTCAAGCGGCACGTCGAAGAAGCCGAGCTGGCCGCGCCAGCGCCGGAAGGGCAGCGGCCGCGCTTGCTCAAGCACGAAGCCGTGCGGGCCGGTGAACCACGGGTTCTGGCTTCTGCTGACGCACACGACCAGGTGCGCGACGCCGACCACGCCGCCCAGGTCGTACTGCTGCGGCAGCTGGCGAAAGACGTGGGGGAAGAAGTCGCGGATGCCGTCGAGCGCGGCGTCGTCGAACACCTTGCCGGCGTGGATGAGCAGCTCGCCGCGCCAGTCGGTCGACCAGTCGCGGTTCTCGATGGGCTTGTGGCCGTTGACGATGAGCCAGGCCCAGGGTTGGCGGATGGAGAGGCAGCGCATCAGTCGCCTCCCCTGATCGCGCGGACGATGCTCGGGCTCGCTCGGACGATCTGGGTCTCGATCCCTTCGCCCAAGATGTCGAAGGCGGTGAGCATCGGGCTCGGCTGCTCGACGACGACGTACTCGGCACCAGGTACGTGGGAGATGAGTTCAAGGGCCAGCATGCCGCGCCAGGTGTCCCGAACCGGCGCTGCGACAAACGTACCGATCAGCCTGCCGTCGACCTTGAGGGAGTAGCAGGTTTGCGCGTGCAGCGTGACCTTCATGCCGCCTGCTCCTCAGCCACCGCCAGCAGCTCGTCCAGCGTCTTGCCGCTGGCCAGCGCCGCCTTCACCCACGCCGGCTGCAGGCCGCGGCCGCTCCAGGTGCTGCCGGTCTTCGGGCAGCGGTACTTGACGGTGGGCTTGAGCTCGGTGGCGCGCGCGGGCGGCTGCGAGGCGGCAGGTGCCTCGGCCACCGGCTCCAGCTCGGCCGGCTCGTAGACGCCGCGCTGGTGCGGCTTGTCGCCCCACTTGAGCAGGACTCGGCCGTCGTCGCCCACGCTGTGGATCGTGCCCTCGCGGCCGTCCTTGGCGGTCTTGCGGCCGGTGGCCGTCTTGCGCACGCGCGCACGATCGCCGACCTTGTGCGGCTCGCCGCCGATCAGCACCTCGGCGGTGTGCGCGTCGACGAAGGCCTCCGTGGCCGTCTTGGCCTTGGCCGGCTTCTTGGCCGGCGCCTTCCTGGCCGCCGGCGCCGACGGCTGCTGCGCCTCGAGCTCGGCCTTCATGCGCTCCTGCACCTCGGCCGTGGCGGCGTCGATCGCGGGCTGCAGGTCGAAGCCGAGCTCGCGGGCCACCTCGTGCAGCGGCTGCTCGGCCTTGGGGTTGCGCTTGAGCCTCCACGGGTCGGCCTCGGCGATCGACAGCACGGTGAGGGCGTAGAGCTGCTGCAGGGAGGCGCGAGCGATGACCTCGGCCACCTGCTCCTGCCCCGGGTAGGTCGGCATGCCCTTCGTGTCCAGGCCGGCCGCACTGAGCAGCGTGCGCAGATCCTCTTCGCTGGTGTAGACCAGGGTGGTCGTGATCATCCGTTGCAGGCCTTCGGTGACCACTGGCTCCATCTCGAGCAGGCGCTTGCCCAGCTGCTCGCGCGCCAGCGCGGGCCAGCGCTCGGCGATCGCTTGATCCCGCGCTTCCTTGATCTGAGCCGGCGTGAGCTGCTTGCCCTTGGCGGGCTTGGGCAGCAGGGCATCGGGCTCGGCGGCCTTGGTGCCGGGCTTGGGCGCCGGCGGCTTGAGCAGGCCCTGGGCCTTGAGCGCTTTCTTGACGTCGGCCTCGCGGGCCACCTCGTAGAGGTGCTCGTTCTTGTCGATCACCAGCACGTTGGTGAAGTCCTCGCCGAGCAGCTTGCGCAGCGGCTTGCCGCTGATGGCCAGGCTGCAGGGCTGGTCCAGCGCGTGGGCGCCGCGCAGGCTGCTCGGCCCGTAGGGCATGAGCTTGTGCGCCTCCTCTTCGCTCAGGATGGTGGCGCCCTCCGAGCGCAGCACCGCCAGGCGCGCGGCGTGGTGGGCGGTGAGCTTGCCCTTGAAGCAGTCGTAGTCGAGGCAGCGGTCGGTGCCGCTCGGCTCGTCGGTGAAGAGGTCGGGGTTGGCGGCGGTGCGCTTGGGGCAGGTGCTGCAGGCGCCGGCGGCCGGCACGAGCTGGGCGTCGGCGATGTCGAAGCCGCACTTGGCCAGCACGGTGCTGTAGCTCTGCCGGGCGCGCGCGGCCGCGGCGCGCGCGGACAGCGACTCGCCGCCCCAGCCGCGGATGCACTCCTCGGCAAAGCGCAGCTGGTTGTCGGCGGGCAGCGCGCTGGCCACCAGCGCCACGCTGGGGCTAAGCTTGCCCTGCCAGCAGAGCTCCCGCACTTCGGGCACGAGCTTGAGCAACGCCAGGCGGTTGTAGACGTGGCGGGGGCTCTTGCCGATGCGATCGGCCAGCTCCTCCGCAGTGGTGTAGCCGTGCAGACCGTCGGGCTTGCGCAGCAGCGCCGCGAAGCCTTCGGCCTCTTCCAGAGGATGAAAGTCGTCGCGCTGGATGTTCTCGATGACCTGGAGCTCGAGGACCTCGAAGTCGGTCATGTCGCGCACGAGCGACGGGATCGTTTTCACGCCGGCCAGCTTGCTGGCGCGCCAGCGGCGCTCGCCGGCGATCACCTCGTACAGCGGCTCGCCGCGCTTGGCGTCAGCCGCCAGGCGGACAAGGATCGGCTGGAAGACACCGTTCTTGCGCACGCTGTCGGCCAGCTGCTCCAGGTGCGCCTGGTCGAAGTGCTTGCGCGGGTTGGTGGGGCTGGCGCGCAGCAGCTCCAGCGGGATGTGCACGGCGCCGTCGATCGCGGCGCGCTGGATCTGGGCGATGGGGTCGGGGGCGTTCATGGCGTGAGGCCCGCTGGTGCGGGTTGCCGATGTGTGGCTCAGGCGGTGCGCCAGACGCCGGTGCGCTGGCCCTCGTCGTCGAGCAGACGGGTGGTGAGGCCCTTGATGCCGAGCTTCTTGGCGCAGCTCAGCAGGCTCTTGGCGCGCGTGGTCTCCAGCTCGACCATGCCGCCGACGGGCAGGCGCTCCAGCAGCTGCTGGTAGCTGGACTTGGCCGCGGCCTCGCGGTGATTGCGCGGCAGCGGGATGGGCACGCCGGTCTTGATCTCGATGGCGTGCGGGTCGAAGGGCGGCAGCAGCTTGCGCTGGCGGCGCGCAGCCTTGGCCGCTGCAGCGCCAGCTGCGAACACGCTGGCCGCAGCCGGCGGTGCCGCGGGTGCAGCAGCGGCTACCGGGGGGGGCGCCGGGCGCAGCCGGGCAATGTGCGGGCCGGCGGCGTAGAAGGGCATGCTCTGCCCGGGCACGCGGCGCAGCAGGCCGGCGCCGATGGCGGCGGCGAGCAGCGCGCTGATGCTGCTGCGCGGCACGTCGAACTTCATGGCGAGGTCTGCGGCGCTGAGCTCCTCGTCGTCGTTGTCGACGAAGAACTGGCACACGCGGCCGGCCAGGCTGTCGGGCTTGGGGGTGTAGGTCTCGGTGGCTTTCATGTCGATCAGCTCGGGTAGGTGGTGCGGCGCGTCGCCGGTTCGACCGTCTGCATGCCCAGCGCGGCGCGCGCGCGGTCGCGGATCTCGGCCGTGGCGGCGTGGCCGAGCTGCTCCGGGTCCAGCAGGTCCAGCGCGAGCTGGCGCAGCCGCGGGCCGCATGCGGCGCCGGCGGCCGACGGTGGCGCCTGGTCGGCGCGCGGCCCGCGCAGCCAGCGCACCAGGTAGGGATGCGCCCACATGCTGGCCACGATGCCGAAGGGGCCGCCCAGCAGGTAGGCGCCGATCTGCCACGCATCGGTGGGGCCCGGCAGCACCTTGAACAGCACCAGGTTGCTGATGCCGATGGCGAAGCTGGTGACGAAGGCGAACAGGCGGTGCCCGCCGTTCACGTTGAGCGACTGCAGGCCCAGCGCGAAGACCACGCCGAAGGTGGCGCCGAAGAGCAGCAGCGCGGTCATGCGCCGGCCTCGGTGGCCTCGGCCGGTGCGTCGTGCCGCGACGGCAGCGCGATCGGCCGGATGTCGGCATTGCCCTGCACGCGCAGCACCAGCTCGCTGGGCGTGAAGGACACGCGGTCAAGCTCGAGGCCGGTGCCGTAGATGGCCACCTCCGTGCCCTTGCCGAGCACGCGGCGCTTGGCGTGCGCGGCGCGCACCGACGTCGGGTCGCCGTCGAAGCGCTGGATGCCGAGGTAGGGCAGGCCGTGGCGCTGGTCCACCACGGCGAACAGGAACACGGCGCTGCCGTCTGCGCTGGTGCGCAGGTGCGCGTCATCGCGCAGGCGGCCGCGCACCATGATGGCGGACGTGACGGGCCGTGCGGCTGCGCGCTCCGCGGCGGCCTGGCGGGCCGCGGCGACCAGTTGCGCCTCGGGGCTCACAGCCACCACCCCAGGCGGACGGCGAAGTACACGACGGCGCTGCCGAGCAGGATGCCGAAGGCGGTGCCGCTCCAGAACTGCGTGGCCTGGGCGCTCGCCACGCCCTTGGCGTAGCCCTCCTCCATGCCGCGGGTGCGCGCGAGCTTGACCTCGGCGCGGTGGCGGGCCGCAAGGAGCAGCGCGTCGTTGTCCAGCGCCTCGGCGCGCTCGGCGTCGGACACGGGGTCGTCGCGGCGGCGCGCGGGCTCGGCGGTGCCGGCGCGCACGCGGCGGCTGTCGCGCCAGAGGGTGGTGGCCGGGTCCGGGTAGTGGGTGCGGCCGTTGGCTTGGAGCATGGTGGGCTCTCCTGGCGGTGATCAGGCAGCCAGCAGCGCGGCCTGCAGGGCCTGCATGCCTTCGCCGACGGGCTGGTGGTTGGGCCGGCGGTAGCGCAGGCCGATGGCGATGCGGCCGGTCCAGTACACGACCTGGCCGGTTCCGGGCAGCACGGCGGGGCCCACGTAGCCGGGCGGGATGCCGGGCGGCGGCGCGCTCTCGCTGTGGTGGATGGGCGTGAAGGCGAGCGTGCTCACGGCTTGCTCCAGAGCAGCGTGGCGACCACGGCGACCGCGATCGCGGCGTTGGGCAGGCTCTGCGTCAGCGCGGCGGCGAGGAAGTTGCCGGCGGCGCTGGCGATGGCGAGGTGGTAGAGGGTCATGAGGGGCTCCCGGTGGCGTCGACCACGTGCAGCGAGCCGTCGCGCGTCATGCCGAGTGCCAGGTCGTCGGCCAGCTCTTCCTGCAGGTTCATCACCTGCTCGCGCCAGAAGTCGGCGTAATGCTCGGCGTCGGTGGCGCGGTTGGTGGCGGCCACCAGTTCGCGCTCGACGGCCTCCAAGCGATCGGCGAGCTGTGCCGCGTGCTCGCGCAAGTGCTTCAGCTCCCAGCGATCGAGCTTGGCCTGGATGCGGATGAGCGCCGAGCGCTCGGGCGGGTAGTCGACGCCCGCGCTCATGCCGGCCTCACGCTGATGCGCGCCACGCGGTCGGCGAACTGCTCGAGCACCTGGCAGATGGCATCGCAGCCGCTGGCGGCGATGAGGTCGAGCTGCGCCTGGTGGCCGTTGCGCAGGGTGTAGCGGGCGAGGTAGTGGCGCATGGCTCAGCCCTCCTTGGTGTCGAGCAGCACGACGTAGCCGCGCGCTCGTAGATCGGCGATCTGCTCGGCGGTGCACTGCTGCTCGGGCCCCAGGAACACGAGGCTGCGGACATCCAGTGCAAGGCCGCCTGCGCTAACCTCGTCGTGCGGCCCAGCGGTCGCGGAAGGAGCCGAATGGACACGACCGTCATCGCCAACTTGGCCCGCGACCAGGCCGTCTTGCAGGCCGACACATGGCTTGCCATCGCCACTCGGCGCGTCGAAGAGGCGTTCGGCCCAGGGGCCGCGCAGCGCAGCCCCGAGCTGGTGGCCGCGTACCTCAACGCCCTGGCGCTCGACAGTCACGCCATGACGCTGCTCAACGGCCTGGACGGGCACGTCACGGACCTCGAGGCCGTTCTGGCCGCTCACCGAGACGGGTAGCGCGGCCTCGAACCATTCACCGCTTGGGCCGCAGCGCCCGGGGCGCCCGTCCTCGTCGCGCATCAGCGCGGCCGGCCAGTACGGCTGACCGTCGATCTCCGAAACAGGCGTGAGCGGGTGGTCGCATACCTGCCGAGGCCGTGCGGTTGGCACGAAGTGCCTGCAGTCCCGGCAGAGCGGCGCGCTGCGGCTGGGATGGGGCACAGCGGCGCTCATGCCAGCCCCTCGCGGTTCAGGCGGTCCAGCTCGGCCTGCAGCGACGCAATGCGCTGCTTGCGTTCCGCCTCCTCGCGTGCGGCCTCGGCGGTCTCCAGTGCCTCGTAGCCGGCCTGGTCCACCAGGCCGGCTTCCAGCATTTCCTGCGGGTGCAGGATGTCAGCCGGCGTGTGGCCGTTGTGGTAGCCCCAGCTCAGGTGCACTTCACCGCCGCAGCCGCAGGAGGCACACAGCGTCAGCCATTCGCCGCCGCCGGTGACCACCATCAGGTCGTAGGCAGCGCCATGCCGTCCGGCCGGGTACTCGATCACCGCGCGGACTGCCTTGCCTTCCAGGTCGGCCACGCGAAAGAGCCGCGCGCCGCTCACAGCGCCGCTCCCGCCGGCTCGAGCCGCTCGACGCTGTTGATGGCGCAGCCGGTCAGCGTCCAGGCCAGGACCTGGGCGTCTTCGGCGTTGCGCGCTTGGACCTGGACGAACGGCAGGACGCCGGTGTCACTGGGGACGGGCCAGCCGTCGCGGTCCTTGGGGGTGTAGTGGCAGCGGTAGCTGCGGGATGCTTGCATCGCTCGCTCCGTCGTGATGACGGGGCGAGTGTCTAACCGAAAGTTAGATCATGTCAAGCACCGAAAGTTAGAATTTACAGATCCGACTTGCCGCGCTCCGTCTGGCGCTTCTTCTTGGCCTCGATCAGCCGGAAGAATGTGCCGCTGCGCGCAGTGAGGCTCATCTGATCGATTTGTCCGGCATGCTCGGTCAGCAGCAGCGCTGATTGCGCCTGAGCGCTGACTTGCAGGCGGCGGCTCTTTAAGGTAACCCCAGTGCGGGTCACTGTTGACGATCACTGAAAACTGACCCACCTGAGGGCATCGCGATCGTCGAAAA
>CAYLKR010000031.1:0-20769 GCA_964384225.1 uncultured Methylibium sp. | reverse complement strand
GTGCTGCCGCGGCTGGTGCACAGCCGCTTCGGCCTGCATGTCGTCGAGGTGCTGGAGCGCGAGCCGGGCCGCGAGCCGGGCTACGAGGCGGTGCGCGCCGCGGTGGCGCAGACGCTGCGCCAGCAGAGTTTCACGACCGCGCTGCGCCAGTACCTGCAGCTGCTGGCCGGCGAGGCGAACGTCGAAGGCGTCGATCTCGACGCGGCCGCGACGCCGCTGGTTCAATAGCCCCGGCAGGCCCGGCCATGCCCGACGAACTGCTCGACCGCCTGCGGCGCTTCCACGACGACGCCTTCCCGCAGTACCGCTCGACCTTCCGGCACCTGGTCGACGACGGCCAGCACCCGACGACGCTCTTCATCGGCTGCTCCGACTCGCGCCTCGTGCCCTACCTGCTGACCGGTGCCGGGCCGGGCGAGCTGTTCCTCGTGCGCAATGTGGGCGCGTTCGTGCCGCCCTGGGATGGCTCGCGCGGCTACCACGGCACCGCGGCGGCGATCGAGTTCGCGGTGCTGAACCTGCAGGTCACGCGCATCATCGTCTGCGGTCACAGCCATTGCGGCGGCATCCGCGCGCTCTATGGCGGGGTGCCGGCGGCGGCGCGCAACCTCGCGCAGTGGCTGGAGCTCGGCCGCGAGGCCGCGCTGCCGGTCGCCGAGCCGGGGCCCGAGGTGCTGCGGCGCACCGAACAGCGCGCCATCGTGCTGCAGCTCGAGCGGCTGATGGCCTACCCGATGGTGCGCGAGCGCGTCGAGCGGCGCGCCCTCGCGCTGCACGGCTGGCACTACGTGATCGAGGACGGCGAAGTCCATGTGTTCGACGTGCAGCGCGGCGCCTTCGTCGCGGCGTCGGCCGCCGAGCATGCCGGCACCGGGCCCTACGCCGCTTACGCGGACGCCGACCCGCCATGAGGCTGCGCCCGATCGGTCCGGCACGGTCCGCCGACGCTGCCCGGCATGCCGACCGGCCGCCGCCCGACCCGCGCTGGCGCTTCGGAAGGCTGCTGAGCGCGCCGCACCGGCTCGGCTTCTTCGCCGCCGCCTTGCTGCTCGCCGGCAGTGCGCTGTGGTGGAGCGCGGTGTTGACGGCGCAGGCCGCCGGTGTCGCGCTCCCCTGGGCGGTGGCGCGGCCGGTGGCCCACGGCCTGCTGATGAGCCTGGGCTTCATGCCGCTGTTCATCACCGGCTTCCTCTTCACCGCCGGGCCGCGCTGGCTGGGCCTGCCGGACGTCGCGGCCACGATGCTGCTCGGCCCGGTCGCGGCGATGGTCGGCGGCTGGGGGCTGGCACTGGCCGGCTTCCACGCCGCCAGCGCGCTGGCGGCAGCCGGCGTCGCCGCCGTGGCGCTCGGCTGGGCCGTGCTCGTGGCGCGCTTCGTCGGCCTGCTGCACCGCAGTGCCGCGCCGGATCGGCTGCACGCGACGCTGGCCGCGGGGGCCGGTGCGGTGGGCGTGCTCGCGATGGCGCTGGCCGCCGCGGGCCTGGCCCGCGACGACGCGACCCTGACGCGCGCAGCCACACAGCTTGCCCTGTGGGGCTTCCTGGCGCCGACCTTCGCGGCGGTGTCGCACCGCATGATCCCCTTCTTCACCGCCAGCGCGCTGCCGGCGCTCGAGGCCTGGCGGCCGAACGCGCTGCTGCTGCCGATGGTCGGCGTGCTCTGGCTGGAGGCCGGCGTCGCGGTCGCCGAGGCGCTGCTCGGGCCGCTGCCGGCGGCAGCGCGCTGGGCGCAGGTCGGCGTCGAGGCGCCGGCGGCCGCGCTGATGCTGTGGCTGGCCTGGCGCTGGGGGCTGGTGCAGAGCCTGCGCATCCGGCTGCTGGCGATGCTGCACGCCGGCTTCGTCTGGCTCGGGCTCGCGCTGCTGCTGGCGGCGGTCTCGCATGCGCTGATGGCCGCCAGCGGCGACGCCCGCTCGCTCGGCCTGGCGCCGCTGCATGCGCTGGGCATGGGCTACCTCGGCGCGACGCTGGTGGCGATGATCACCCGCGTCGCCTCGGGCCACAGTGGCCGGCCGCTGGCGGCCGACGACTTCGTCTGGGCGCTGTACTGGATGCTGCAGTTCGGCGTGCTGCTGCGCGTGGCCGCGGCGCTGGGGCCGGCGGCAGCGGACGGGCTGACGCTGGCGGCGGTGGCCGCGTGGTCGCTGGCCGCCGTCGGCTGGGCGCTGCGCTACGGCCGCTGGCTGGGCCGGCCGCGCATCGACGGGCGGCCCGGCTGACCTCGAAGGCGTCCTCCGATGGCCCAACCCCATGCGCTTTCCGGTCAGGTGCTCAGCGTCGCGCCGCTCGGTGCCGCTCTGGCGGGTGCACGCACCGCCGCGCTGGTCAAGGCGCGCCAGCTCGAAGTCGTGCGCCTGGTGCTGCCGGCCGGCCAGAGGCTGCGCGAGCACCGGGTGCCCGGCGAGATCACCGTCCAATGCCTCGAGGGCGAGGTCGAGTTCGACGTCGCCGGCATGCCCCGGCGGCTCGCCGCCGGCGACTGGCTGCACCTGGCGGCGCGCGAACCGCATGCGCTGCGCGCGCTCAGCGACGCGTCGCTGCTGGTGACGATCTGCCTGCTGCCGGCGCCTTGACGGGATGGGTGCCGCGACCGCGCCGCACGGCGCATGCCATCAGCCCGGCGAACCACAGGATCGCCAGCGCATGCGCCGCGCCCGCGACGGCCAGCGTCCCGGCCGCGCCGGCCTCGGCGCCGGCGATGCGCAGCAGCAGGCTCGCCGACAGCAGCCACAGCGGCACGCGCGCCCAGCGCGTGTAGGCCGGCCGCAGCCGGGCGAGTGCCGGCAGCATGATCGGTGCGTGGCCGAACACCATCGCGAACACGAAGCCGAGCAGCACCGCGTGCGGCGCCACGGTGGCCGCGCCGCCCGGCCGCAGCAGGCCGAACGCACCGAGCGCCGCGCCCGCCAGCAGCCAGCCGTAGCCGATGCTCAGGCAGTGGCCGGTGTGGCCGACCCAGCCCTCGCGCCGGCGCAGCCGCGGCGCGACATCGTGCCGCAGCAGCCACAGCGCCAGCCCGGCGCAGGCCGACCACCACAGCGCCGCAGCCAGCGCTGCAGGACCGCCGGCCATCGCCACGAGCACCGCGGCCGCGCCGGTGCCCGCCAGGGCGACGAAGCTCCACCGCGCCGCCCCCGACAGCCGCACGAACTGCATCAGCTCGCGCCGCTCGCCGGCGATGGTGCCGACGAGGAAGGCCATCGCGCCCAGCGTCGCGGCGGGCGCGTCGCCCCGCGCCCAGGCCAGCGTGCCCAGCCCCCAGGCCAGCGCCGCGGCCGCCTCGACGCCGAGATGCAGCGACCAGGCGCGCGTGGCCCCGGCCCGGAGGTAGAGCCCGAACAGTGCCAGCGCGGCCGCGCCCCAGCAGAACGCCGCGAGGTCGGGCCGCCCGGCGGCCCAGACGAGCAGACCGCCGAGGCCGGCCGCCAGCGGCGCGACGAGCCCCGTCGCGCGCTGCAGCGCCACCGCCCGCTCCAGCGCGATCAGCGTGCCGAACACACCGCCCACCATCACCGCACCATGGTCGGCCAGCGCGCCGGCAGGCAGCGGCCAGCCCAGCCGCGCCAGGCCGCCGGCCAGCCCGGCGAGCAGGTTCGCCGCGGCCAGCGCGGCGCTGCTCAGCACGCCGGTGCGGAACAGCGCGCTCGCGCCCATCGCCGGCAGGCCGCGCCGCGCGCCTCAGCCGAGCCGGACCGCGTGGCCCTGGCGGTCGAAGGGGATGAAGCGATCGAGCGCGCCGCTGCGCACCGCCTCGACCATGCGCTCGAGCGCCGCCCTCACGGTGGCCTCGGCCGGCGCCCGCGGGCCGGCCCCGCCGATCGCCGCGGCGAAGACCAGCGCCCAGGGCGGGCCGGCGGCTTCGGCCTCGGCGGACAGCGCCTCGAAGCCGCTCAGCGCCCACGGGTCCTTGTCGACGCACATCAGCGGCACCAGCTCGCCGGCCTCGCCGGCCTCGAAGCGAGCGCGCTGCGCGGCGCTGGCGTCCTCCGGCAGCGAGGCGCCGGCGAAGACCAGCAGCAGGCGCTGGGCATCCGGCTGCTGGCGGGCCGCGAGCAGCAGGTCGTCGAAGGTCGAGATGTCCATGAGGCTCCTCGGTCAGGGGGTCTCGGGGTCGTCGGCCTGCCAGCCGAAATGCCGGCGCAGCTGCGGGTCCATGCGTGCCGGCGTCCAGCGCAGGTCGGCATCGAGCCGGACCTGCGCGACGAGCCCGTCCGGCAGCACCTGCTGCACCGCGAGCGTGGCGTCCTCGACCAGCAGGTCGGCCATCGGGCAAGTGGCGCTGGTCGAGACCAGCAGCACCTCGACGGCGGCGGGCCGGATCTCGATGCGCTCGACCAGCCCGAGGTCGACGATGCTCTCGCCGATCTCGGGGTCGAGCACCGCGCGCAGCGCGGCGCGCACCCGCCCGCCCAGAGCCGATTCGTCCATGGCGCCATTGGAGGCCCGCCGGCGGCATGCGGCCTTGTCGCAGCGCAAGACCATCGCAGGGGCGCGGCCTTGCCGCGTCCGCCGCGGCGGCTTTCGCGACATCATCGCACCGTGGCGCCGATCGAGTTCCATCCTCCGCTGAAGCTGGCGCATGTGGCGCTGGTCAGCGCCAGCGGGCTGCTGTTCGCGGTGCGCGGCGCGGCGGTGCAGGCGGGGGCCGCCTGGGCGATGCGGCGGCCCTGGCCCATGCTGAGCTACGCGATCGACACCCTGCTGCTCGCCGCCGGCGCCGCGCTGTGGGCGCTGCTCGGCCTGCACCCGGTGCGCGACCCCTGGCTCGGGACCAAGCTGGCGCTGCTGCTGCTCTACATCGTGCTCGGCTCGCTGGCGCTCAAGCGCGGGCGCACGCGGGCCGTGCGGCGCGCCAGCTACGCGGCGGCGCTCGCCACCTACCTGTTCATCGCCACCGTGGCTGTGCGGCACCAGCCGCTCGGGTTGTTCGCCGGCGCCTGACGCGATGAGCACGCGGCTGACCCTGCACGCCCCGCCCGCGGCCGGCTTCGACGAGCCCTTCGAGATGCTGGCGGCCTGCCACCAGCGCGTCGAGCGCATGCTCGGCCTGCTCGAGCGCCTCGCCGCCCACCTCGCCGACCGGGGCTGCGATGCCGCCGCCCGCCAGGCGGCGCAGGACGTGATGCGCTACTTCGACCTCGCCGGCCCGGCCCACCACGAGGACGAGGAGCGCCATGTGCTGCCGCGGCTGGCGGCCAGCCGTGACGCGGCGCTGCAGGCGCTGGCGCAGCGGCTGCGCGACGACCACCGGCGCATGGGCGAGCAGTGGCAGGCGCTGCGCGCCGACCTGGCGGCGGTCGCCGCCGGCCGGTGGAACACGGCGCCGGACGGCGCGGCCCGTGGGAGCGCGACGCCCGACGCGCGCGCCGCGCGCTGGCGCGACTACGCCACGTTGTACCGCGACCACATGCACGCCGAGGAAGCCCGGGCCTTCCCGGCCGCCCGTGCCGGACTCGATGGCGATGCACAGGCGGCGATGGGCCGCGAGATGGCCGCGCGGCGCGGCGCCCGGGAAGTTTGAGCTGGCGCAGACCGGCAGCCCGGCGATCCACCTAAAGTCCGGCCCATGCGTCGCCCCTGGAGCCTCTCGGCCAAGATGGGTGCCATGGGCAGCGCCTTGCTGCTGATGGCGCTGTTCTCGATCGGCCTGACGCTGTGGGTGACCTGGCAACTCGAAGGCGGCGCCGCCGCCGTCAACGAGGCCGGGCGCATGCGCATGCAGACCTGGCGGCTGGCGCAGACGCTGGCGGCAGGCGATGGCGAGCGCGCCACCGGGTTGCTGCAACAGTTCGACCGCAGCCTCGCACTGCTGCGCGACGGCGACGCCACGCGGCCGCTGTTCGTGCCGCGCGACCCGCGCTCGCAGGCCGCGTTCGGCCGCGTGCAGCAGGACTGGGCCCGTCTGCGCGAGGCCTGGACGGCCACGCCCGCGCCCGCGGCGCCGGCGGTCACCGGGCAGGCCGAGACCTTCGTCGCCGGCTTCGACGACTTCGTCTCCGCCATCGAGCGCCAGCTCGCGCAGCTGACCGCGGTGCTCAACGGCTTCCAGTTCGTGATGATGGCGCTGGTGATCGCGAGCGCGGTCGCGCTGATGTACTCGGCCTACCTGTTCGTCTTCAACCCGCTGCAGCGGCTGCAGGCCGGGCTGGCGCGGATCGGCCAGGGCGACCTCGCGGCGCGCGTCGACGACGCCGGCACCGACGACGAGTTCGGCGCCCTGGCGGCCGGCTTCAACCAGATGGCCCGCACGCTGCAGGGCCTCTACCAGAGCCTGGAAGCCAAGGTGCAGGAGAAGACGGTCCGGCTCGAGGCCCAGCATGCACGGCTGGCGGCGCTGTACGAGGCCGCGGACTTCGCCAACCGCGCGACGACGCTCGACGAGCTGGCCCAGGGCTTCGCACGCCAGGTCCGCCGCGTGGCGCAGGCCGATGCCTCGGCGGTGCGCTGGTCGGACGAGGACAACCGGCGCTACCTGCTGCTGGCCTCGGACTGCCTGCCCGCCGCGCTGGTGCACGACGAGCGCTGCATGCCCACCGGCCAATGCTGCTGCGGCCAGGCCCAGGGCGACGCCAGCACGCGCGTGATCCCGATCCGCTCGCCGGCAAGCGGCGACCTGCTCGGCCACTGCGGCAAGGCCGGCTACGAAACCGTCATCAGCGTCCCGGTGCATGCGCAGGAGCGCATGGTCGGCGAGATCGACCTCTTCTACCGCCACGCCACGGCGCTGTCCGACGAGGACCGTGCGCTGCTCGAGACCCTGGCCAGCCACCTGGCCGGCGCCGTCGAGGGCCTGCGCGTCGGTGCGCTGGAGCGCGAGAGCGCGGTCGCCGAGGAGCGCGGCCTGCTGGCGCGCGAGCTGCACGACAGCATCGCCCAGGGCCTGGCCTTCCTGAAGATCCAGGTCGAGCTGCTGCGCGGGGCCCTCGCGCGCCGCGACGACACCCAGGTCGCCCGCGTGCTCGGCGAGGTCGACGCCGGCGTCGAGGAGGGCCTGATGCACGTGCGCGAGCTGCTGCTGCACTTCCGCACCCGCACCAACGCCGAGGACATCGCGCCGGCGCTGCAGACCACGCTGCGCAAGTTCGAGCAGCAGACCGGCCTGCGCACGCAGCTGAGGATCGAAGGCGAGGGCCTGCCGCTCGCCCCCGACGTGCAGGTGCAGGTGCTGCACGTGGTGCAGGAGGCGCTGTCGAACGTGCGCAAGCACGCGGGGGCGGGCCAGGTCTGGGTCGACGTCCAGCAGGCGCCGCCCTGGCGTGTCGAGGTGCGCGACGACGGCGCCGGCTTCGACGGCGCCGGCCTACGCCCCGACGACACCCATGTGGGCCTGCGCATCATGCGCGAGCGCGCGCAGCGCATCGGCGCCACGGTCGAGGTGCGCTCGTCGCCGGGGTCGGGCACCCGCGTCGTGCTGACGCTGCCCGAGACGCAGCGGATCGCGGCATGAGGCGCCCGGCCGTCGCCGCGCACCCGTCTGCGCATCCCGCCGCGCGGAGGGCCGTGCGGTGAGCGACGCGGTGCCGGTACGCGTGCTGGTGGTCGACGACCACACGCTGTTCCGCCGCGGGCTGATCGCGCTGCTGGCCGCCGACGCGCGCTTCGCCGTCGTCGGCGAGGCGGGCGATGCCGGCGAGGCCCAGCGCCGCGCCGAGACGGTGCGGCCCGATGTGATCCTGCTCGACAACCACATGCCCGGCGTCAACGGCGTGGACGCGCTGGCCGGCCTGGCCGAGGTGGCGCCGCAGGCGCGCGTGCTGATGCTGACCGTCAGCGAGGACGAGCGCGACCTCGCCGCCGCGCTGCGCGGCGGCGCCAGCGGCTACCTGCTCAAGACCGCCGACAGCGACGACCTCGCCAGCGCGATCCTGCGCACCGTCGCCGGCGAGTCGGTGGTCAGCCCCGCGATGACCGGCAAGCTGGTCAACGCCTTCCAGTCGCTGCAGCGCGGCGCGCCGGCCGCCGAGCCGCCGGCCCCGCCCGACCCGATCGACAGCCTGTCGCCGCGCGAGCGCGAGATCCTCGATCACATCAGGCGCGGCGCGAGCAACAAGGAGATCGCGCGCGCGCTCGACATCGCCGAGACCACGGTCAAGATCCACGTGCAGCACATCCTGCGCAAGCTGCAACTCGAGTCGCGCGTCCAGGCGGCCGTCTACGCCGCGGAGCGCCTGGCATGAACGCCCGGGCCGCGGTGCTGGCGCAGCGGCCGGCGGGCGAGGGCGCCGCCGGCACGCCGCCCGCTGATGTGATCGATTACCTCGCGCGGCGCTTCTCGGTCGGCCCGAAGTTCCTCGCGCCGCCGGCGCCGACCGACGCGCAATGGGCGCAGGCCGCGGCAGTCGCGCTGCGCGCGCCCGACCATGGCGGCCTCGCGCCGTTCCGCTTCGTCGTCGTCGCCGACCGGCAGCGGCCCGCGCTGGCCGAGCTCTTCGCGCAGGACGCGCGGCGGCGCGGCCACGCGCCCGACGCGGTCGAGAAGGCGCGCGCGCGCGCCCACAACGGCCCCGGCCTGGTCGCGGTGGTCGGCCGGCTGCGCGAGGGCGTGCCCGACGTGCCGCCGCACGAGCAATGGCTGTGCATCGGCGCCGGGCTGATGAATTTCCTGAACGCGCTGCACCTGATGGGCTTCGGCGCCAAGACACTGAGCGGCGCCTCGGTGCGCGATGCGGCGATCCGCGCCGCCTTCTGCGAGGCCGGCGAGACGCTGGTCGCCTGGGTCGTCGCCGGCACGCCGCTGCGCGCGCCGCGGCCGGTGCCGGCCGAGCGCGCGCAGCCCGTCATCGGCCCCTGGCGTCGGGCATGAGCGCGCTCCGACCACCGGCCCCGGCGCCGTGGCGCGCCGCCCCGGCGACCCTTGCCCCGGTGACAAGCTGACCCCATGCCTACCCCGAGCGTCGAGAACGCCGCCCACTTCCGCCAACGCACGCGCCGGCTGGTGCTGCTGGGACTGGCGGCGATGGTCGGCGGCGGGCTGTTCGCCTTCGGTCCCTGGTCGCTGCCCGGCTGGGCCGGGGCGTCCCTGTACGCGCTGCTGATGGCCGCCGGCATCACGGCGCTCGTCCTGCTGCAGCGCGCCGCCGCGCGGCACGCCGAGCAGTTGGAGTGCGCCGCCGACCGGTTCGAACGCGTCGCCGACACCGTGCCGGGGATCCTGTGCCAGTTCGAACTGTCGGCCGACGGCCGCCATGCCCGCATGCCGTACTCGACGCGACCGCTCGAACCGGTGTTCGGCCTGAGCGCGAGCCTCGAGCCGGGCTCGGCCGACGTGATGTTCCGCAACATCCACCCGGAAGACGTCGAGCGCTTCCGCAGCGCGGTGCTGGCGTCGGCCGCGTCGCTGACGCCCTTCGCGATGGAATGGCGGATGTGCGTGCCGGGGCAGCCGGAGCGCTGGGTCGACGTGCGCAGCATGCCGCAGCGCCTGCCCGACGGCGCCACGCTGTGGACCGGCTTCGTCGCCGACATCACCGAGGCGCGCGCCGCGCACCAAGCCCAGCTCGCGCTCGACGCGGCTCAGCGTGCCAACCGCGCGAAGAGCGAGTTCCTGTCGCGCGTCAGCCACGAGCTTCGGACACCGTTGAACGCGGTGATCGGCTTCGCGACGCTGATGCTCACCGACACCCGCCAGGCGCTGGCGCCGACGCAGCGCGAATACCTCGGCCACATCCGCCAGTCCGGCGAGCACTTGCTGGCGCTGATCAACGACCTGCTGGACATGTCCTCGATCGAGTCCGGCCGCATCGAGGCCAAGCTCGAGAACGTGGCGGCGGACGGGCTGCTCGATGCGGTGGTGGCCGGCCTGCGCGATCAGGCGCAGCGTGCCGGCGTCGCGCTCGACCCCGGCCGCGCGCCGAGCGGCCTGGGCGTGCGGGCCGACCCGGTGCGCTTGAAGCAGGTGCTCTTCAACCTGGTGTCCAACGCGATCAAGTACAACCGAGAGGGCGGCACCGTGACGTTGCGCGTCACCCCGGACGGCAGCGACGTGCGCATCGACGTGCAGGACAGCGGCGAGGGCCTGAGCACCGAACAGCAGGCGCACCTGTTCGAGCCCTTCAACCGCCTCGGCGCCGAGCGCCGGCGCATTCCCGGCACCGGCATCGGGCTGACCATCTCCAAGTTCCTCGTCGAGCTGATGGGGGGGCGCATCGCCGTCACGAGCACCCCCGGCCACGGCAGCCTGTTCTCGGTGCGGCTGCCGGCCGCCCCCTGCCCGCCGGCCGCGGCGGCGACCTAGCCGACAGCCTCGCCGGTCTCGACGCGCGACGGGCTGCCGCATCGGCGCCTGCCGCGCCCCCTGAAGGCGCACCGACCGTCCCCCTCGGTCGGGTGGCGCGATTCGGTGCTTGCCTGCCGACCGCCCCCGGGTGTGAAATCCGTCATCACCACGTCGGGCAGGCCGCGCTGCGGCAGGCCAGAATCCCGCGATGGGTCGCAACAACTCCAATGAATGGGCCACCGAGAGCCGCCTCGACCGGCAGAACTCGGTGAGCACCGATGGCTGGTCGCGGCTGCCCGGCGACTCCGGCTACGACGAGGCGTCTTCCGAGCGGCCCAAGAGCCGTCGCCGGCCGGCCAAGCGCTCGTGGATCCGCAGCCTGGCGCTGCCGATCCTGCTGTGCGTCGCGTTCAGCGGCGCGGCGATCTACGCGATGACGACGCTGGTCGCGGCGCGCTGAGCGGGGCCGGGCGCGCGCCCTCGGACACGGCGCGGCGCCGCCTCAGCAGCGGCCGGAGCGCCGGCTGCGCGGCTGCAGCTTGTCGAGCTCGGCGATCTGCTGCTTCAGCAGCACCAGCAGCGAGCGCGCATGCTCGACCGGCAGGCGCAGGCAACTCGCGGCGGCGCCCTCGTCGCGGGCAGCGCGGGGCAGCACCAGCGCGTCGATGCCGACCTCGATGAGTCCCTTGTCGTGCCTCATCGACTTGAGGCGCTGCACTTCGATGTCGTAGGTCTTCACGCGTCGTCCTGCCGTTGGGTCGGGCCCGATTGTCCGGGCAGGCGACGGGAAACGGTGGATCGTCAGGACAGCATCTGCCCCAGTTCGGCGAAGCTGTGCGCGATCTCCGGCACCTCGATCACCATGCCGAGCTGGCGCTCGATCTGGGCGCGCGAGATGATGCCCCGCACGCGCTGCGGCGGGTGCGCGGCGCTGCCCTCGACGACCAGCAGGTGGTTGCGGCCGTGGCGCTGCAGCGTCGCGATGACCTTGGCGACGCTGGCACGGCGGATGTCGTCGTGGTCGATCGCGTCGAGCATGCCCAGCGGCGTCATCACGTCGCCGACGCACAGCTCGTCGTAGCGCATGCCGCGCTGCTGGACGTTGCGCATCGCGCGGTCGCCGCGCAGGTCGCTGGTCGTGATCAGGCCCTCGACCGATGGCATGTCGCTGACGACGAAGAGCATGCGCACGCCCTGGTAGATCATCGCCTGCTCGGCCTGGCGCAGCGTCGTCGACGGGCCGACGGTGGCCGCCTTGACCAGCGTCAGGTCGGTCATCACGTCGAGCGCCGGGGAGTTCAGGGTCACCGGGGCGGTCTGCCAGGGGCGGGCTTGGGCGAGGGAGACGCCGGGCGCGAGGCGCCGGGTCGGCAGGGCGGCGGGTCGGTCCATCATGCACTCCTCGAAGGCTGGAGGGCTGGGGCGGGTTCTCGCGGCAACGCTACTCCCGTTTGCGCGCTGCAGCCAATGTGCACGCCGGCAGTGGGGTCGGCGTTCGCCGCGCCGCCGCGCGGTGCATGATCTTTGTTGGCCGCGGTCGCGGCCGCGGCTCAGGGCCGGACCGCCGTGTGGTCGGCGCGCGCCGCCGGCCGGCGCCGGCGGGTCGCCGCCGCCACGGCCATCAAGCCAAGGCACATCAAGGCGTAGGCCGAGGGCTCGGGCACCGGCGTCACCGGCGACAACGCGGCAAGGCGGGCCCCCGACCCCGCTGCCACCTCGGCCACCGGGTCGTACACGAGCCAGGACCCCACACCGGCATAGCGGTCCGGACTGAAATAGAACACTTCGTCGGTGAAGGCGATCGCGGCCGACTTGCTGCCGTTCTTCACCCCCACGCCCGCGACCTGCAAGCTGTACACACCGTTGAGCGGATCGATGGGCACCCCCGGCTCACCGGTGAAGCCGCGGAACGTTTCGGTTCCCCTGCTGCGCACACCGACGAAGGCCTTCGCGAACGACGCCCCCGCCGCCAGGCGATCGGGATCCGACGGATCGCCGGTCGGCACGTCCACCGAAAAACCGCCGTTGACGAACAGTCCGATGACCTCGGTCAGCGAAGCGAAACGAAAGTCGCCGTAGCGCGCATCGTTCTCCAGCAACCCGGCCACTTCGTTGAACGACAGCCCGGCGGTGACATCGAGGTTCAGCCAAGTCAGCCCGGACAGCGAATCGACGACGAGCGAGTTCTTGCCGAAGCCGTCGCTCCCGGTGGTGACGAACAGGGCCGACGCACCTTGCGCCGACACGCCCAGCAGGCCGGCTGCGAATGCATTCGCCAAGGCTCGTCGAAAGTTCATGGGCACGCTCCTTCGGTCGATCGTCGACGCTCAGCGGTCGTCCGGCAGGATGCCACAGCGGCGACGCGCGGCAGTGCTCGCCCGAGGGGTCCCAGCAACACCTCTCCCGCACTTCAAGCGCCGAATGGTGTCTGCATGTAACCGCTTTACAGGAAGCGCTCGAGCAGCCGCCGCGAGCCGCGGTCCAGCGCGAAGCGGTCGCGCACGCGGAAGGCCAGGCCGTCACGATCGGAGATCAGCAGGGAGCCGCCGGCGAGGCGCCGGATGTCCTCCTCGGCCTTGAGCACCAGCCGCGTCGCGCCGCGGTCGGTGTCGACCTCCCAGGTGCTCGGCGTCGAGAAGGTCGAGACGCTGCGGATGCGCTCGATCACCGGCACGAACTCGCGCTGCGCCAGCTCCTCGGCGAGCAGCGCGCGCTGCGCCGGCGGCAGCGCCGCGGGGCGTTCGATCCACGCCAGCTCGTGGCCGTCGGGCCCGACCAGCGACAGGCCCTCGTCGGCCGCGGTCAGCGGGAAGGCGCGCACCGGCAGCACGCCCTCATGGCGCGTGCCGTCGTCGGTGGTGAGCACGAGCCGGCCGCGCGCGTCGCGCTCCAGCGAGAAGGCGCCGGCGCTCATGTCGTCCCCGCGGCCTGCGGCGCGTGCACCGCGGCATGGCTGGCCTGGGCGCTGGCGCGCTGCGTCGCGGCGAGCTCGCTGCGCACCTCGTCGTCGTCGGCCTCGACGCGCCGCGCCTGCGCGTCGTAGAGCCGGAAGTAGGCGCCGCGCCGGGCCATCAGCTCGTCGTGCGGCCCGACCTCGACAACGCGGCCGCGGTCCATCACCACCAGCCGGTCGGCGCGGCGCAGCGTCGACAGGCGGTGCGCGATCGCGATCGTCGTGCGGCCCTGCACCAGGTTGTCGAGCGCCTTCTGGATCTCCTGCTCGGTCTCGGTGTCGACGCTGGAGGTGGCCTCGTCGAGGATCAGGATCTTCGGGTCGATCAGCAGCGCGCGCGCGATGCTGATGCGCTGGCGCTCGCCGCCGGACAGGCCCTGGCCGCGCTCGCCGACCAGCGAGTCGTAGCCCTGCGGCAGGCGCAGGATGAATTCGTGCGCATGGGCGGCACGCGCGGCGGCCACGATCTCGGCGCGCGTCGCGTCGGGCCGGCCGTAGGCGATGTTCTCGGCGATCGTGCCGAAGAACAGAAAGGGCTCCTGCAGCACCAGGCCGATGTGGCGCCGGTAGTCGGCGACGCGGTGGCGGCGCAGGTCGCATCCATCGACCAGGATCGCGCCATCGGTCACGTCGTAGAAGCGGCAGATCAGGTTGACCAGCGTGCTCTTGCCCGACCCGCTGTGGCCGACCAGGCCGATCATCTCGCCGGGCCGGATGTCGAGGTCCAGCCCGCGGATCACCGTGCGCGTGCCGTAGCGAAAGCCGATGCCGCGCATCTCGATGCGGCCCTGCAGCGGGCCGACGGGCACCGGCTCGGCCGGCTCGGGCACGTTCGACACATGGTCCAGGATGTCGAAGATGCGCTTGGCGCCGGCCGCCGCCTTCTGCGTGACGCTGACGATGCGGCTCATCGAATCCAGCCGCGTGTAGAAGCGGCCGATGTAGGCGATGAAGGCGGTCAGCACGCCGACGGTGATCTCGCTCCGGCTGACCAGCCAGATGCCGAAGGCCCAGACGACCAGCAGGCCGATGTCGGTCAGCAGCGAGACGGTCGGCGAAAAGAGGCTCCAGGTCTTGTTCAACCGGTCGTTGACCGCCAGGTTCTGGCGGTTGGCCTCGCGGAAGCGCTCGGCCTCGCGGCGTTCCTGAGCGAAGGCCTTGACGACGCGGATGCCGGGGATGGTGTCGGCGAGCACGCTGGTGACGTCGCCCCAGGCGCGGTCGATCTTCTCGAAGCCGGTGCGCAGCTTGTCGCGCACGATGTGGATCATCCAGGCGATGAAGGGCAGCGGCAGCAGCGTGACCAGCGCCAGCCAGGGGTTGATCGAGAACAGGATCACCGCCGTCATGCCGATCATCAGCACGTCGGTCGCGAAGTCCAGCGCGTGCAGCGACAGGAAGACCGAGATGCGGTCGGTCTCCGAGCCGATGCGCGCCATCAGGTCGCCGGTGCGCTTGCCGCCGAAGTAGTCCAGGCTCAGCGCCAGCAGGTGCTCGAAGGAGGCCGTGCGCAGGTCGGCCGCGATGCGCTCGGACACCAGCGCCAGCAGCCAGGTGCGCCACCAGCCCAGGCCCCAGGCGACCAGCGCCGCGCCCAGCAGGCCACCGAGCAGGCCCAGCACGTACATCGGGTCGATGCGCTGGCCGTTCTGGAACGGGATCAGCACCTCGTCCATCAGCGGTATGGTCAGGTAGGGCGGCACCAGCGCGGCCGCGGTCGCCGTCAGCGTCAGCACGAAGCCGAGCAGCAGCTCGCGCCGGTAGGGCCGCGCGAAGCGGCCCAGGCGCAGCAGCACCCAGGTCGACGGCGGGCTGTCGGTGTCGGCGGCGAAGTCGGTCTCGGGCTCGGGCTCGTCGTCCTGGGGTGCGCCGCCACTGGCGAGCACGCGGCACTGGCGCTCGAAAGCCGCGACGAGCCTGAGCGCCTGCGCATCGACGGCCAGCGTGTAGCGCCAGCGCGCCAGCCGCCGCACGCCGTCGTGCAGCTCCAGGCTGCCGACGCCGGCGTGGTCGCCGTGGCTCAGCACCAGGCCATCGGCGAGCAGCCATTCCTGACATGCGCCGTCAGCTTCGAGCGCCAGCAAGCGACTGTCCGTCAGGACAATCGTGCCGGTGGCAAAACGCAGCGCGGCATCGAGGTCAACGCCCAGGCTGGCGAGCACGTTCTCGCCGTCGGCGATGCGGCGACGCAGGGGCTCCGGCAGCGGGTCGGGGCGGGCGTCGGCGGTGGCTTGCATGGCGGTCGGCGGTCGCGGATTCTCGCGCATGCCGACGGCGCGACGCCCCGCGCAAGCCCGCATCCGCGCCGCCTGCGCGCAGCCCACACTCCACCCCACCCATGAGTCCTGAGAACGACCTCGCGCTGCTGCGCATCAACTACCTGCGCGGGCCCAACGTCTGGACCTACCGCCCGGTGCTCGAGACCTGGCTGGACCTCGGCGCACTGGAGGACTTCCCTTCCAATCGGCTGCCCGGGTTCACCGAGCGCCTGTGCGCCTGGCTGCCGGCGCTCGAGGAGCACCATTGCGGCGTCGGCGAGCGCGGCGGCTTCCTGCAGCGGCTGCAGGAGGGCACCTGGATGGGCCATGTGCTCGAGCATGTGGTGATCGAGCTGCTGAACCTGGCCGGCATGCCGACCGGCTTCGGCCAGACGCGCAGCACCTCCAGGCGCGGCGTCTACCGCATGGTGTTCCGTGCCCGCGACGAGCAGGTCGCGCGCACCGCGCTGGCCCAGGGCCATGCGCTGCTGATGGCGGCGATCGACGACCGGCCCTTCGACGTGCCCGCGGCGGTGGCGGCCGTGCGCGAGAAGCTCGACGACTGCTACCTCGGCCCGAGCACCGCGGCCATCGTCGCCGCGGCGACGGACCGCCGCATCCCTCACCTGCGGCTGAACGACGGCAACCTGGTGCAGCTCGGGCATGGCGCGCGCCAACGCCGCATCTGGACCGCGGAGACCGAGCGCACCAGTGCGATCGCCGAGGGCATCGCGCGCGACAAGGACCTGACGAAGAGCCTGCTGAAGGCCGTCGGCGTGCCGGTACCCGAGGGGCGGGTGGTCGCCAGCGCCGCCGAGGCCTGGGAGGCCGCCCAGGACATCGGCGTGCCGGTGGTCGTGAAACCGACCGACGGCAACCATGGGCGCGGCGTCACGCTGGACCTGTCGGACCGCGAGGAGATCGAGGCCGCCTTTGCGGTGGCCGAGCGCCACGGCAGCGAGGTGATCGTCGAGCGCCACATCCGCGGCGACGAACACCGCCTGCTGGTGGTCGGCGGAAGGCTGGTGGCGGCCGCGCGCGGCGAAACCGCCTGGGTCACCGGCGACGGCGTGGCGAGCGTCGCCGCGCTGGTCGACGCGCAGATCAACAGCGACCCGCGCCGCGGCACGACCGAGGACCACCCGCTGAACCGCCTGGACCCGCGCGAGGACGGCGTGATCGGGCTCGACCTGCAGCGCCAGGGCCTGACGCCCGACAGCGTGCCCGAAGCCGGCCGGCGCGTGCTGATCCAGCGCAACGGCAACGTCGCGATCGACTGCACCGATGCGGTCCACCCCGAGGTCGCGCACCTGGTCTCGCTGGCGGCGCGCACCGTCGGCCTGGACATCGCCGGCATCGACGTGGTGGCCGAGGACATCGGCCGCCCGCTCGCCGAGCAGGGGGGCGCGGTGGTCGAGGTCAATGCCGGGCCGGGGCTGCTGATGCACCTGAAGCCGGCGGTCGGCAGTGCGCAGCCGGTCGGCCGGGCGATCGTCGACCACCTGTTCCCCGAGGGCGAGGCCGGCGCCGCGGCCGGCCGCATCCCGATCGTCGGCATCGCCGGCACCCGCGAGACCACGGTCGCGGCGCGGCTCGCGGCCTGGCTGCTGCGCCTCGGCGGCCGGCACGTCGGGCTGGCCTGCCGCGACGGCCTCTGGCTCGACCGGCGCCGCGTCGAGCGCGGCGACGCGAGCCGCTGGGAGGCCGGCCGCCGCCTGCTGCTGAACCGCGCGGTCGACGCGGCGGTGTTCGAGCATGGCCCGGACGCGATCCTCGGCGAGGGCCTGGTCTACGACCGCTGCACGGTCGGCGTCGTCACCGACCTCGACGGCGCCGAGACGCTGGCCCACCACGACGTCTTCGAGTCCGACCAGCTCGTCAAGGTGTTGCGCACCCAGGTAGACGTGGTGCTCGACGAGGGCTGCGCGGTGCTGCATGCCGCCGACGAGCGCATCGCCGGCCTCGCCGAGCTGTGCGACGGCGAGGTGATGCTCTATGCGCGCGACGGCCGCCTGCCGGCGATCGAGGCGCAGCGCGCCGCCGGCCGTCGCGCGGTGTTCGCCCGCGACGACGCGATCGTGCTGGCGCGCGGCGCCGAGGAGACCGCGCTCGACGGCCTGGCGCGGCTCGCGGCGCATGCCGGCGCCTTCAGTCCCGAGCCGCTGCTCGCGGCGGTGGCGGTGGCCTGGGCGATGGAGCTGTCGCCCGACCTGATCGCCGCAGGCCTGGAAACCTTCGAACCCGATCCCGACCGCTCTCGGTGAGCGCGAGGAAAGCACACGCATGGAAGTCATCCGCCTGCGCGCCCTGCGCGGACCCAATCTGTGGAGCCGGCACACCGCCATCGAGGCGCTGGTGCGCTGCGAGCCGGCCGAGCGCGACCTCGCCGGGCTGCCCGGCTTCGAGGCGCGCGTGCGCGCGCTCTTCCCGGCGATCGGCGAGCAGTGGACCGGCGCCGCCGGCCGCCCGCTGGCGCTGGCCCAGGTTCTCGAGCTCGCGGCGCTGGCGCTGCAGGCCGCGGCCGGCTGCCGCGTGACCTTCAGCCGCACGACGGCGACCGTCGACGCCGGCGTCTACCAGGTCGTCGTCGAGTACACGGAGGAGGCCGTCGGGCGGCTGGCCTTCGACCTGGCGCAGGCGCTGCTGCAGGCGGCGCGCGAGGACAGCGCCTTCGACGTCGCCGACGCGGTGGCGCGGCTGCGCGCGCTCGACGAGGACGTGCGCCTCGGCCCGAGCACCGGCTCGATCGTCGAGGCCGCCGTCGCGCGCGGCATCCCCTACCGCCGCCTGACCGAGGGCAGCCTGGTGCAGTTCGGCTGGGGTGTGAAGCAGCGCCGCATCTGGGCCGCCGAGGTCGACGCGACCAGCGCGGTCAGCGAGGCCATCGCGCAGGACAAGGACCTGAGCAAGGTGCTGCTGCAGGCCGCCGGCGTGCCGGTGCCGACCGGCCGGCCGGTGGCCAGCGTCGACGAGGCCTGGGCGGTGGCCCAGGAGATCGGGCTGCCGGTCGTCGTGAAGCCCCAGGACGGCAACCAGGGCAAGGGCGTCACGGTCAACATCGTCTCGCGCGAGCATCTCGAGATCGCCTACCACGCGGCCGAGGAGATCGGCACCGTGATGGTCGAGAAGTTCCTGCCCGGCCACGACTTCCGGCTGCTGGTGGTCGGCGACCGGCTGGTCGCTGCGGCGCGGCGCGACCCGCCGCATGTCATCGGCGACGGCGTGCACACCGTGCAGCAGTTGGTCGATCTGGTGAACGCCGACCCGCGCCGCGGCGACGGCCACGCGACCGCGCTGACGAAGATCCGCTTCGACGAGATCGCCGTCGCGCGCCTCGCGATCCAGGGCCTGGCGCCCGAGTCGGTGCCCGACAAGGGCCGGCGCGTCGTGCTGCGCAACAACGCCAACCTGTCGACCGGCGGCACGGCGACCGACGTCACCGACGAGGTGCACGCCGAAGTGGCGGCGCGCGCCGTCGCGGCGGCGCGCATGGTCGGCCTGCATGTCTGCGGCGTCGACGTGGTCTGCGAGAGCGTCGGCCGCCCGCTCGAGAAGCAGAGCGGCGGCGTCGTCGAGGTCAATGCCGCGCCCGGCCTGCGCATGCACCTGACGCCGTCCTACGGCAAGGGCCGCAACGTCGGCGAGGCGATCATCGCCGACCTCTACGCACCGGGCGACGACGGCCGCATCCCGGTCGTCGCGGTGACAGGCACCAACGGCAAGACCACGGTCACGCGGCTGATCGCCCACCTGCTGGCGCAGAGCGGCCTGACGGTCGGCATGACCAACACCGACGGCGTCTACGTCGATGGCCGCACGCTCGACCGCGGCGACTGCTCCGGCCCGAAGAGCGCGCGCAGCGTGCTGATGCACCCGGATGTCGAGGCGGCGGTGTTCGAGACCGCGCGCGGCGGCCTGCTGCGCGAGGGCCTGGCCTTCGACCGCTGCCAGGTCGCGGTGGTCACCAATGTCGGCGAGGGCGACCACCTCGGGCTGAACTACATCACCACCGTCGAGGACGTGGCGGTGCTCAAGCGCGTGATCGTCCACAACGTCGCGCCCGACGGCTGGGCGGTGCTGAACGCCGCCGACCGGCTGGTCGCCGAGATGGCCAACGTCTGCCCCGGCAAGGTGATCTGGTTCGCCGCCGACCGCAACCACCCGGTGATGCGCACCCAGCGTGCCCTGGGCGGCCGCAAGGTCTACGTCGAGACCGGCGCCGACGGCCGGCCGGCGATCGTCGCTGCCGAAGGGGCGTGGCGCGAGCGCGTGCCGCTCGCCGACGTGCCACTGACGCGCGGCGGGCGCATCGCCTTCCAGGTCGAGAACGCGATGGCGGCGGTCGCCGCCGCCTGGGCCGTCGGGCTGCCCTGGGACACGATCCGCAGCGGCCTGGCGAGCTTCGTCGCCGACACCGACAACGCGCCGGGCCGCTTCAACCTGCTGGACTACAAGGGCGCGACGGTGATCGCCGACTACGGCCACAACCCGGACGCGATGCGCGCGCTGGTGCAGGCGGTGGAGGCGCTGCCGGCGCAGCGCCGCTCGGTCGTGATCAGCGGCGCCGGTGACCGCCGCGACGAGGACATCCGCGCGCAGACCGCGATCCTCGGCGCCGCCTTCGACGAGGTCATCCTCTACCAGGACGCCGCCCAGCGCGGCCGTGCCGACGGCGAGGTGATCGCGCTGCTGCGCGAGGGCCTGCGCGGCGCGGGGCGAACCAGCCGCATCGACGAGATCCGCGGCGAGTTCCTCGCCATCGACACCGCGCTGGAGCGGCTGGCCCCCGGCGACCTGTGCCTGATCCTGGTCGACCAGGTCGACGAGGCCCTGGCGCACCTGAACCGGCGCTGCGCCGAAGCCTGAGTAGCATCGGCGGCGTCCCCACCCCGACGGAGGCGCCGATGTTCCCCTGGTTCTGGTTCTGGGCCCCGCAGGTCCACTGGCCGTTCAGCGGCGCGGTCACGCAGGACATCGCGCCCGAGACCTTCTTCGGCGCGATCCCGCCGGCCGCCGGCGACGCGCGCGTCGAGCGCCGCGCCTTCGAGCTCGCCTCCTACGGCCGCCAGCTCGGCTGGCTCACCGAGGCGCTGCTGGCCCAGGCCGGCCGCGGCGTCGACGCGGCCGACGGTGCAGCGGCTCTCGACAATCTTGCCGCGCTGCGCACGCGCATCGAGGCGATCAAGTCGGAGCGGCGCGCCGACCTCGAGGCCGAGGCCGCGGCCGCGCTGGAGCGCCTCGCCGCCGCCGACGCCGGCGCGCTGCAGCGCGTGCTCGCGCAGGCCGCGCCGCGGCTGCCGGCGCGGCGCGGCCGGGCATGAGGCGCCGCGCGCTGCTCGCCGC
>CAYLKR010000030.1:0-20970 GCA_964384225.1 uncultured Methylibium sp. | reverse complement strand
GTTGTCGGAGAAGGTCACGGTGGTCGCCGCATCGGGCTTGCCGGCGGCGAAGCGTGCCGGAATGCGGGCCCCGTCGGCCCAGCTGCTGCTCGTCAACTGCATGTCGGTCTCCCCGTGGCTAGACGCCCCAGACGATGTCCTTGTCCGCCGCCTGCGCGCGCTCGATCATCTGCAGCAGCGGCCAGGCGCGCTGGCGCAGGCCGACGCCTTCGCGCGGCGGCAGCTCGCGGCCCTCGGCGAGTGCCGCGGCCTCGGCCTCGGCGCGCCGGCGGTCCTCGGCCGCCACCGCCGCTTCGAGCGCGGCGACCAGCGCCGGCATCTGCGCCGGCGTGAAGATGCCCTGCGGCGCCGGCTCGCGGCCCATCGCGCGCAGCACCGCGTCGCCGACAGGGCCGGTCATGATCACGTCGCCGGCGGCCTTGGACTTGAACTTGTAGAGCATGACGTGGCGATTGTGCCCGGGCGTGCGGTTTGCATCGTCCCGGGCTGCCCAGAATCCCGCCCGACGACACAGCCCCGCAACGAGGAGACGACGATGAAACTGGTTCGCTATGGTGCCGCCGGACGCGAGCGCGCCGGCCTGATCGACCGCGACGGCGTGCTGCGCGACCTCTCGGTGCGCCCCGAGGCCCAGGGCCTGCACCTGCCGACGCTGGGACTGGCGGGGCTGAAGAAGCTCGCCCGCATCGACCCGGCCACGCTGCCGGCGGTCCGCGGCACGCCGCGGCTGGGCGTGCCCTTCACCGGCATCAGCAAGCTGGTCGGCATCGGCCTGAACTACGCCGACCATGCCGCCGAGTCCAACATGAAGGTGCCGACGGAACCGATCGTCTTCATGAAGGCGACCACCTGCATCGTCGGCCCCACCGACGACATCGTGCTGCCGAAGGGCTCGGTCAAGACCGACTGGGAGGTCGAGCTCGGCGTGGTGATCGGCAAGACCGCGCGCTCGGTGAGCGCGGCCGACGCGCTCGCGCACGTGGCCGGCTACTGCGTCGTCAACGACGTGAGCGAGCGCGAATGGCAGGGCGAACGCGGCGGCACCTGGGACAAGGGCAAGGGCTTCGACACCTTCGGCCCAATCGGCCCCTGGCTCGTCAGCGCCGACGAGGTGCCCGACCCGCAGGCGCTGGACCTCTGGCTCGACGTCAACGGCGAGAAGCGCCAGCGCGGCAACACCCGCACGATGATCTTCCCGGTGGCCGAGCTGGTGGCCTACGTCAGCCGCTGCATGACGCTGCTGCCCGGCGACGTGATCGCGACCGGCACGCCGCCCGGCGTGGGCTTCGGCATGCGGCCGCAGGTCTACCTGAAGGCCGGCGACGTGGTGACGCTGGGGATCAGCGGGCTCGGTGAGCAGCGGCAGGTCGTCAAGCCGCCAGTCTGAAGACCGCCACCGCCTCGGTCAGCTTCTTCGACTGGTCGCGCAGCGAGGAGGCGGCAGCCGCCGCCTGCTCGACGAGCGCGGCGTTCTGCTGCGTCATCCCGTCCATCTGCTCGATCGAGCGGTTGACCTGCTCGATGCCCGAGCTCTGCTCGCGGCTGGCGACGCTGATCTCGCCCATGATGTGGGTGACCTGGCGCACGCTGTGGAGGATCTCGGTCATCGTCGATCCGGCCTGATCCACGAGCTTGCTGCCGACGCCGACCTTCTCGACCGAGTCGCCGATCAGCGTCTTGATCTCCTTGGCGGCGTTGGCGCTGCGCTGCGCGAGGCTGCGCACCTCGGAGGCGACGACCGCGAAGCCGCGGCCCTGCTCGCCGGCGCGCGCGGCTTCCACCGCGGCGTTCAGCGCGAGGATGTTGGTCTGGAAGGCGATGCCGTCGATCACGCCGATGATGTCGGCGATCTTCTGTGCGCTCGCATTGATGTCGGTCATCGTCGAGACGACCTGGTTCATCACCTCGCCGCCGCGCCCGGCGACGCTGCTCGCGCCGGTCACCAGTTCGTTGGCCTGCTGGGCGTTGTCGGCGTTCTGGCGGACCGTGGAAGTCAGCTGCTCCATGGAGCTGGCGGTCTGCTGCAGGCCGCTGGCCTGGGTCTCGGTGCGGCTGCTCAGGTCGGTGTTGCCCTGGGCGATCTCCTGCGAGGCGAGCGCCACCTGCTCGGCCGAGGCGCGCACGTCGGCGATCGTCGTCGCCAGCTTCTTGCGCATGGTGTTGAGTTCGTGGTTCAGCCAGGCGATCTCGTCGCGGCCGACCGAGCTGATCTTGGTCGCGAGGTCGCCCTGGGCGATGCGCGTCACCGCGGCGACCACGTCCTCCACCGGCTTGCGCACGGACTCACGGACCATCCAGCCCATCCAGGCCCCGATCAGCGCGCCGCCGGCGACGATGCCGGCGATGACCCACATCGCGCGGTCCGCGGCCGCCTTCAGTTCGACGGCCTTGGCGGCCAGCGCGGCATCCGAGGCGCTGGCGAGCAGCGCTTGGGCGTCGGCGGTGTTGCCGCGCAGTGTCAGCACGCTCGCCGCGCCGAGGGCGAGCATCAGCACGACCATCACGCCGAAGCCGGCGGCGATGCGGGTGGTCAGGCGGTAGTTGAGCAGGCTCATCTGTATGGGTCTCCATGGCGTGCCGCGGCCGAGGCGGCAGGGCAATGCCGGCGCACGCGACGGCGCCGGCCCGTGCCGCAATATCGGCCGGCCGGCCCGGCGCTGAAGAGCGGAACAGCCAGGGATTCCCCGGGCACTTCCCCGGCCGCGGTCAGCGGTCGATGCGCGTGGACAGCACGATCGCCGAGGTGGTGCGCTCGACGCCGTCGAGCGCACCGATGCGGTCGATCAGCGCGTCGAGCTCGGTGATCGACGGCGCCGCCACCACCGCCAGTAGGTCGTAGGGGCCGCTGACCGACAGCAGGCTCCGTACCGCGGCGATGCCGCGCAGCGCCGCCTCGATCGCGCCGGTCTGCTTGGGGCCGACGGTGATCATGATGTGAGCGCGCACCAACGCTGCTTCGACCGCGTCGTCGACCTTGACCGTGTAGCCGGCGATCACGCGCTGGCGTTCCAGCCGCTCGATGCGGCTCTGCACCGTGGTGCGGGACAGGCCGAGCGCGCGCGCCAGCTCGGCGGTCGAGCGGCGCGCGTTCTCGCGCAGCAGCGCGAGGAGCTGGCGGTCGATGGGATCGAGATCCGGCATGGTGACGATTCTATTTCGTCGAAACGACGAAATGCTGGGTATGAATCGTCTTGTTGCTGGCTGCGTTTGGATGGCGTCGCGCAGACACTGGCGCCATCGATCGATTTCGAAGCGAAGGCCCACCATGCATTCCATCCTCGTACTCGGCGGCGGCAAGATCGGCGCCGTCGTTGCCGAACTGCTCGCCCATGCCCAGACCGCCGGCCGGCCCGACTACCGCGTGACGCTCGCCGACCGCAGCGCCGACGCCCTGGCCGGCGCGCCGCGCCACGCGCAGATCGACACCCTGGTGCTCGACGTGAGCGACAGCGCCGCACTCGATGCCGCGCTGGCCGGCCGCTACGCGGTGCTCAGCGCACTGCCCTACATGCTGACGGTGCGCGTCGCCGAGGCGGCGCGCCGCCGCGGCTGCCATTACCTCGACCTGACCGAGGACGTGGCCGCGACCCGCCGCATCCGCGAGATCGCCGACGGCGCCGAGCGCGCCTTCATCCCGCAGTGCGGGCTGGCGCCGGGCTTCATCAGCATCGTCGCGGCCGACCTGGCGCGGCGCTTCGACAGCCTGGACGCGGTGCGCATGCGCGTCGGCGCACTGCCGACGTTCCCCAGCAACTCGCTGAACTACAACCTCACCTGGAGCACCGAGGGTGTCATCAACGAGTACTGTGAGCCCTGCGAGGCCATCGTCGACGGCAAGCGCGTCATGGTGCCGGCGCTCGAGGAGCGCGAGGAGTTCAGCCTCGACGGCGTGCTCTACGAAGCCTTCAACACCTCCGGCGGCCTGGGCACGCTGTGCGAGACGCTCGAAGGCAAGGTGCGCTCGCTGAACTACCGCACGATCCGCTACCCCGGCCACGCGGCGGTGATGAAGACGCTGCTGCACGACCTGAAGCTCAAGGACCGCCGCGAGCTGTTCAAGGACATCCTCGAGAACGCGCTGCCGGCGACCCTGCAGGACGTCGTGATCGTCTTCGTCGTCGCCGCCGGCATGCGCACCGACGAGCACGGCCAGCGCCGCTACCTGCAGGACAGCGTGGTCCGCAAGGTCTACAGCCGCAGCCTGCACGGCACGACGCACAGCGCAATCCAGATCACCACCGCCTCGGCGCTGTGCGCGATGCTGGACCTGCTGCGCGAGGGCCAACTGGCGCAGCGCGGTTTCGTCAAGCAGGAAGACGTGGGCCTGCCGTGCTTCCTGGCGAACCGCTTTGGTGCGGCCTTCGCCGGCGAGGACGCCCATCCGCTGCGCTTGGCCGCCTGACCCCCCTAGGCCAACACGCCCAGGTTGACAGACCCCGGGCACTGATACAGCATGCAACGACACGTAACCGTGTGGTGAGGCCCGCCCGGAATCGGCGGCGGGCCGGCGACTTCCCAGCGTTCGAGCAGTTCCGCGGCCATCGCCGCGTGCGGAGAACGCCTTGTCGTGATGCTGCGCGGTCACCTCCACCTCGAGGAGCAGTTCATGGCAGGGATCAACGGTCGCGCGGCGCGGGCTCTGGGGCTCGTGATGGTGGGTTCGGTGCTGGGCGGTGGCGCATGGGCCGCCGCTGGTGACGTGACCGTCACGATCGTTCCGCTGCCGACGGTGGTGTCGCTCAGTACCGATGCCCAGACCACCCGGGCGGCCTACCAGGTCAGCATCCAGAACAACACGTCGAACGTGTTGAACAAGGTGTCGCTGCGCGGGCGGACCACGGTGGTCGGCGCGGACGGCGCTGCAGCGCCGTTCGTCGAAGCGCTGGCCGGTACGCCCAACCCCTGCGCCGGCGATCCGCTCGACCCGACGGCCGTGGTCTGCGATTTCGGGCGCCTGACCGGCAGCGGCAGCGCCGGCAGCGCACGCAGCCTCATCGCGATCTTCGACACGCCGAAGGTCGGCACCTCGATCGGCTTCACTGCGGTGGCGACCTTCAAGGAAGGCACGAGCGACCAGCCCAACAACCCGCCGAGCAACGACACGACCGTCGCCACTTCGGCCACCGAGCTCAGCCCAGACGTGCCGCTCGACCAGGCCAAGAGCTACATCCCGTCGCGCGGCGCCAGCCTGTTCACCGGCCCGAGTGGCGTGGCGACCGGCAGCGACCAGTGGGCGACGACGATCAAGGTGCCCAGCGCGACGACGGCTGCCATCTTCGAGGACGACAACGGCGGCAACTCCTGCTCGGCGGCCGTTCCGACCTGCTTCGGCTCGACGGTCACGGTCCCTGGCAGCTTCGGTGGCCCCTTCCTCGAGATCACGGTGCGGCGCGACGCGTCGCTGATCCCCAGCAACGCGAAGATCGCCGACGTGGCGGTGCTCTACCAGGCCGACGGCGTGGCGCTGGCGGATGCCGTCGCGCTGCCGGGCTGCTCCACGCTCCCGGGCGGCGTGCCGAACGCCGAGAACAAGCGTTGCGTCAAGACCCGCACGGCCTACGGCAAGGGCGGAAACGTGCCGCTGCTGTTCCGCGGCGACTGGGAGTTCCTGATCCTGGCCATCGAGAACGGGCGCGTGTCCTTGCGCTGACCGCGGCTCGGGCCCGGATCAAAGGCCGGCCGCCGCGGCCGACAGCAGCCGCTTGGGCGACACGACGTCGCCCTTGGCGCGGTAGAGCGCCACCGCTTCGTCCAGCGCCGCGGCGGCGCCCGGCCTCCCGGTGATCTGCAGCACCGATGCCAGTTCGGCGAGTGCCTCGGCGCGCAGCGCGACCACGTCGGTGCCCTGCGCCAGGCCGAGTGCCTCGCGCGCCAATGCCTCCGCGCTGTCGGCATCGGCCGAGCGTGCCAGCACCGGCGCCCGGGTGCAGCGCCACAGCACCTGGGCGTCGACGTCGTCGTCCGCCGCGATCGATTCGGCGGTGCGCGTCAGGGCCAGGGACTCCTCGTCGCGCCCCTGGTCGCGTACCGCGCGCGCGAGCAGCGAGGCCATCGTCGACAGGTAGAAGGTCTCGCCCATCGCCTCGAGCGTCTGGTAGTCGCGGCGCAGCGCCGCTTCGGCGGCCTGCGGCGCGCCGGCCAGCAGTTCGATGACCGCGAGGTCCATCGAGGTGGAGGCCGCATGCATGCCGCCGCCCAGGTCGTCGAGCACCGCGCGGGCGGCGGCGTAGTCGGCGCGGGCGGCGTCGAAGTCCCCCGCCATCGCCCGCAGCTGGGCGAGCTTGCAGCGCACCAGCGCGCCGACCTGGCGGTCGGCCAGCCCGTCGGCCAGCAGCCGCTCGCAACCGGCCAGGGCCTCGGGCACCGCCGTGTCACCGTAGAGCAGGCTGAAGGCGAGCGACAGCGCGCCGCGCGCTGCCATCCGGGCATCGCCGCAGCGCTGGCCGTAGCGCACGAGCCGGCTGCCGGCCTCGGTGGCGGCGCCGACCTTGCCGGAGACGTGCAGCGCCATCGTCGCCAGCCGCCAGGCCTGCGCGAGCTCGGTGTCGGCGTCGAGCGCCTCGAGCTGCGGGATCAGTTCCTCGGCCAGCGCCTGCGCCGCCTCGCTCCAGTTGCCGGGCTCGCCGGCGTGCAGCGACAGCATCATCCGCTCGATGCGCGCGGCCGCCGCAACGCGGGGCAGTTCCGTGGCCGCGGCTGCCTCGGCCAGCACCGTGCGGGCGTCGTCGATGCGGCCGATGTCGGTCAGCACGGCGCCGAGCTCCGGCAGCATCGGCAGGCGCAGGTCGGGCTCCTCGCCGGCGAGCGCGACGGCGCGGGCGAAGAGGTTGTGCGCGGCGTGCTGGTCGCCGCGCGACAGCGAGCGGCGCGCCGCGGCGCCGAGGCGCTGGGCGGCGTCGCGGCGGATCGCGCGGCCGGCGTCGTCGATCGGACCGAGCTCGCGCAGGTAGTGGTAGGCCTGCTCGAGGTGGTAGCCGAGGATCTCCTGGAATTCGAGCGCCCGCCCGCGCTGGGCGTTGACCGCGTCAGCCCAGCGCACGAAGTCCACGTGCAGCGTCGCGCGGGCACGCTTGAGCAGGCCGTTGTAGACGGTGTCGCGCACCAGGTGGTGCTGGAAGCGGTAGAGCGGCTCGCCGTCGTTCGATGCGACGTGGCCGACCATGCGCTTGCGTCCGAGCGTGCCCAGGTGCTCGGCGATGCGCGGGCGCACCGGCTCGGGCGCGAGCGAAGACACCGCCGGTGCGGCGAACTCGAGGCCGATGACCGAGGCGGGGTCGATCGTCGCGCGCTCCTCGCGCCCCAGCTGGCCCAGCCGGGCCTCGACCAGCGCCTTGATCGTCGGCGGCACGGTCGGCTCGGCGACGCCTTCGACCCGCACCCAGCGTCCGCCGTCCTGCCGCAGCGTGCCGGCATCGATCAGCATCGACAGCATCTGCTCGACGTACAGCGGGTTGCCCTCGGAGGCCTCGACGATGCGCACCACCACCTCGTCGGGCAGCCCGGCATCGCCGAGCAGGTTCTGCGTGACCTGGCCGGCCGCGTCGGCGCTCAGCGGCTGCAGCACCAGCCGCAGCGCCTGCGGGCCTTGGCCCCAATCGGGCTGCTTGTCGAGCAGGTCGTGGCGCGTCGTGGCGAGCAGCAGCACCGGGGCCTGCAGCACCTCCAGGAACTGCAGCAGCAGGTCCAGGAAGGCCTGCTCGGCCCAGTGGATGTCGTCGGCCAGCACGACCAGCGTGCCGTCCGCGGCCATGCGCTCGAGGAACTTGCGCGCCGCCCAGTAGATTTCCTGCAGCGGGAAGGCCGCGGCGCTCAGCCCCGCGGCGGCCGAGAGGCGCTCGGCCACCGCGTCGTCGGCGACGGCCGCCGCGAGCTTGGCGCGCGCCGCGTCGGGCGGGTCGTCGAAGCGGATGTCGGCCGCCGCCATCACCATCTCGCGCAGCGGCCAGAAGGTGATGCCGTCGCCATAGGGCAGGCAGCGCCCGCGCAGCACGCGCGCGTCCGCGCCGGCGCGCGCCATCACCTCGTAGGCGAGGCGCGACTTGCCGATGCCGGCGTCGCCGACGATCGTGACCAGCCGCGCGGCACGCTGAGTGCGCACCTCGGCGAGCGCCCGGTCGATCGCCGCGAGCTCGGCGTCGCGGCCGACCAGCGGTGCATCGTGGCGCCGCACATAGCCGTCCAGCCCGTCGGCCGACACCAGCCGCCAGGCCGGGATGCGCTCGGACTTGCCCTTGAGCTCCAGCGGCTCGACCGGCTCGACCTGCACCGCGTCGCGCACCAGCTTCCAGGTCTCCTGGCCGAGGTAGATCTCGTTCTCCGGCGCGGCCTGCTCGAGCCGCGCCGCGAGGTTCACGGCATCGCCGGTGGCGAGCTTCTGGTCGGCCTTGGGGTCGTCGTTGGCGACCACCTCGCCGGTGTTGATGCCGGTGCGGTTGCCGAGCGTGACGCCGTAGCGGGCCTGCAGGTCGGCGTTGACGCGCCGCAGCTCGGCCTGCATGCCGGCGGCGGCGCGCACCGCGCGCAGCGCATCGTCCTCGTGGGCGACGGGCAGGCCGAAGACGGCCATGATGGCGTCGCCGATGTACTTCTCGATCTTGCCGCCGTGGCGGGTGATCTGCGCCGCCATCGCGTCGAAGTAGCGTTCCTTGACCTCGTGCAGCGCCTCGGAGTCGAGCCGCTCGCCGAGCGCGGTGGAACCCTTGAGGTCGGAGAACAGCAGCGTCACCGTGCGGCGGATCTCGCGCACCGGCAGCGCGGGCGCGGCCGGCGCGAGCGGCGTGCCGCAGTAGCCGCACAGGCGGAACTTCGGCGGGTTCTCCTCCTGGCAGCTGGGGCAGCGGATCATGGGCAGCGGTGGGGCGGCGCGGGCGCGCCGGTTGGCCCTCGTGGGGCGGCTCGCAACGAGTGTAGCGGCGCGCTCAGGGGCTCGAGGGCGTGCGCAGGCGCGCGAGCTGCTCGGGCGGCAGCGCGTCGAGCACCGCCTCGGCATGCGCCTGGCCCTGGGCGACGATGGCGTCGAACTTCTTCCACTGCAGCATGCCGATGCGCTCCAGCGGCGGGCTCATGAACAGGTCGCACAGGCGCTGGCCCTCGCGGCGCCGCGAGCTGCTGTAGAGGATGGTCACGTTCATCAGGTAGGCCATCAGCGAAGGGAAGCGGTAGCGCCGCCTGGCCCAGGGCCGCCAGCGGTCGCGCCACAGCGCCAGGCTGCCCGGCGGCTCGTCCTGCTCGATGCGGCGGGGCTTGCGGAAGTCCAGGTCCACGCCGATCACCGTGCCGATGCCGCGGCGCTCGCGCATCGCGTCGACGGGAAAGTTGTTGAAGGTGCCGCCGTCGCACAGCAGGTCGCCGTCGATCACCACCGGCGGCAGCGCGCCGGGGATCGCGACGCTGGCACGCAGCGCGCGCGCGAGGTTGCCGCGCGACAGCCGCTGCTCGCGCGCCTGCGAGTAGTTGCTCGCGACGCAGTAGAAGCCCTTCCACAGGTCCTCGGCGTCGGCATCGGCGCCGAGCATGTCGTGCAGGCCCTGCTCGATCACGCGCTTGAGCCGCCGGCCCTTGATCAGCGACAGCAGCGGCAGCCAGTTGTAGTCGCCGGTCGGGTTGACCGCGAAGGCGCGCCGCGCGACGGCGGTGGCATCCTGCGGCGCGCGGCCGCTCGCCACCGCGACGGCCATCACCGCGCCGATGCTGGTGCCGCCGACCGCGTCGATCTCGATGCCGCGCTCGGCCAGCGCGCGCCAGACGCCCAGATGGGCGAAGCCGCGCGCGCCGCCGCCGGCGAACACCAGGCCGACGCCGGCGCGGCGCAGCAGCCGGGCGAGGCGCGCCAGGTCGCCGGCGTGGCCGCGGCGCAGGTGCACATGGTCGGCGACCGGGCGGCGGTCCAGCCAGTGACGCGTGCCGCGGGGCGTCGGCCGATCGGCAGGATGCAGCAGCACCAGCGTCTCGGCCGCCTCGGCACGGTGGCCGCGGCCGACCAGGCAGCCGGTCTCGGTCTCGTGCAGCACGGGCGGGCGGTCGGCGTCGGCCAGCAGCAGGATCTCGTCGGCATGCCGGCAGCAGCGCTGCGTCCAGGGGTCGGGGCGGTCGCCGGCGACGAGCAGCACGACGTCGTGCTCGGCCTCCAGGCGGTCGAGCTGCAGCGCGAAGGCGGCGTCGTCGGCGGCGCCGGCGGCCGCGGCGTCGAGCACCGCGACGCGGCTCAGCCGTCCCAGTGCGCCGGCCAGCCGGGCGCCGAGCTCGCCCGCGTCGGCGCCGGCGCTGACCGGCACCAGCGCCACCGTGACCGGCGGCGCCTGCGGCGCGCGCGCGCCGTTGCCGTCCAGGCGCCGGATCAGCTGGCGCGTCAGCGCGATCGACAGCTGCGCGCTGTGGGCGAGCAGCGCGCGCAGGTCCTCGCGCGACAGGCGCACGAGCACCGTGTCACGCACCGCGGCGACGGTGGCCGAGCGCGGCGCGTCGGTGTAGAGCGCCATCTCGCCGACCACCTGGCCGCGGCCCATCTCGCGCACCGGCCGTTCGCTGCCGTCGGCACCGCGCAGGTAGGCACGCAGCCGGCCGCTGACCACGAGGTACATCGCGTCGCCGGGCTCGCCCTCGGTCATCAGCAGCTCGCCGGCGCCGATCTGCATCCAGTGCAGCCGTTCGCGCAGCAAGGCCAGAGCTCCGGGTTCGAGGGCGCCGAGCACGGCGTGCAGGCAGCGGTCGAGCAGTTCTTCCTGGTAGCGCTGGCGCATGGTGGGCGTTGTCGCGAGGGCGCGGCGGATGGCCGCGGCGCAGTATCACCAAGCCGGGGCATCGCGTCCAACGAAGGCGCATGGCGCGCCGCGACGCGGGGCGCCGGGCCGCCCGACGAGCCCCAGCGGTGTGCACGGAAGTTGCGTCGCAGCCTTCATGCCCTCACCCAACGACCCCGCGGCCTCGCCGATCCAGGCCTACCTCGATGCGCTGCACGCCGAATTCGCCCCGAACGTGGCCGGCGCCGTCGCTGCCTACATCCCCGAGCTGCTGAAGGCCGACCCGGCCTGGTTCGGCATCGCGATCGCGACCGTCGACGGCCGCGTCTACGAAGTCGGCCAGTCGCGCCAGCCGTTCACGATCCAGTCGATCTCCAAGCCGCTGGTCTACGGTGTCGCGCTCGAGGACCGCGGCCGCGAGCGCGTGCTGCAGGCGATCGGCGTCGAGCCCACCGGCGACGCCTTCAACTCGATCAGCCTCGAGCCCGGCACCGGCCGGCCGCTGAACCCGATGATCAACGCCGGTGCCATCGCCGCCGCCTCGCTGGTGGCCGGCGCGGACGGCGCGGCGCGGCTCGCGCGCGTGCTCGGCGCGCTGTCGGCCTACGCCGGGCGCCCGCTGTCCATCGACGAGGCCGTCTACGCCTCCGAGCGCGACACCGGCCACCGCAACCGCGCGATCGGCCACATGCTGCGCAACCACGGCATCGTCGACGGCGACCCGGAGCCGGCGCTCGACCTCTACTTCCGCCAGTGCTCGGTCCTGGTCGACTGCCGCGACCTCGCGCTGGTGGCCGCGACGCTGGCCAACGGCGGCGTCAACCCGGTGACCCGCGAGCGCGCGGTGGCGGCCGAGCATGTCAGCCCCATCCTCAGCGTGATGACGACCTGCGGCATGTACGACTTCGCCGGGACCTGGGCCTACCGCGTCGGGCTGCCGGCCAAGAGCGGCGTCGGCGGCGGCATCATCGCGGTGCTGCCGGGCCAGCTCGGCATCGGCGTGTTCTCGCCGCCGCTCGACGAGCGCGGCAACAGCGTGCGCGGCGTGCAGGTCTGCGAGCGCCTGTCGCGCGACCTCGGCCTGCACTTCCTGCAGCCGCCGCGCCCGGCCGCGGCGACGGTGCGCGCGCGCTACACCCTCGCCGACGTGCGCTCCAAGCGCCGCCGGCCGCCCGCCGAGAGCCGGCTGCTCGACGCGCATGGCGCCGCGGCGGTGGTGTTCGAGCTGCAGGGCGACCTGCGCTTCCCGACGCTGGAGCCGGTGCTGCGCGAGGTCAGCGAGGCCGGCGACGCGCTGCGCTACGCGGTGCTCGACTTCAAGCGCGTGACGCATGTGGACCCGGCGGCGCTGCGGATGCTGGCGGCGCTGGTGCACGGCTGTGCGCGCCGCGGCCAGCAGCTCGTGCTGACGCGCGTGCGGCGCGACGGCCTGATGGCCGGCTTCGAGGCCGAGGTGGACCCGCACGACGCGCGCTCGGTCGGCTTCCAGCCGCAGCTCGACGGCGGGCTCGAATGGTGCGAGCGCGGCCTGCTCGCGCTGCACGGCGCGGTGCGCGACGCCGCGCCGCCCACCGGCCTGGCCGGCCACCGGCTGTGCGAGGGCGCGAGCGCCGACGACATCGCGCTGCTCGAATCGATCACCGAGCGCCTGGAGGTCGAGGCCGGCGCGCTCATCGTGCAGCGCGGCGACACCGCCGACGCCATCTACTTCCTGGTGCGCGGCGAGGTCAGCGTCGTCGTGCCGCTGCCCGGCGGCGGCGCGAAGCGGCTGTCGACGCTGGCCGCGGGCATGTGCTTCGGCGAGGCCGCGCTGCAGCAGGGCGGCCGGCGCTCGGCCGACGTGCGCGCCGACACCACGGTCGAATGCCGCGTGCTGACGACACGCGACTTCGAGACGCTGGAGCGCGAGCGCCCGGCGCTGGCGATCCGCCTGCTGCACAACCTGCTGCGCAGCACCGCCGAGACGGCCGTGCGGCTGACCGCCGACGTCGCCGCGCTCGAGGGCTGAGCCGATCAGCGCGCCAGCTCGTGCGCCTGTGCGGTGAGCTGATCGATGCGGGCCGCCTGCTGCCCGACGAACCAGCGCAGCAGCGCGGCGGCCAGGGCCGGGTCGTCGCGCTGCAGCGCCGTCCACGCCGTCAGCGACAGCCGCAGCAGCTCGCTGTCCTCGTCGGCCCGCACCGTGGCGCTGCGCGGCAGGCCGCGCAGCAGGCCCATCTCGCCGACCGCGCCGCCGGCCCGCGTGCTGCGCACGTGCACCTCCTGCCCGCCCTGGCGCACATGGGCCGACAGGGACCCGCTGCGCACCCAGTAGAGCGCGTCGGACGCATCGCCCTGCGCGAACAGCGTCGTGCCGCGCTCCAGCGTCAGCGGCTCGAGCCGTGCGAGCAGCCGCGGCGCGGCCTCGGCCGAGCCGGCGGCGCGTTGCAGCAGCGCGTCGAGGTCGGCGGGCTGGGGCGGCTCCTTCGCCAGCAGCCCGTCGTCCCAGGCCTCGACGGCGCTCTCGATGTCCGCGAACCGCAGATCGCCGGGCTCCAGCGCGCCGGCGCCGTCGAGCGCGTGCCCGCAGTCGGCCGACAGGCCGCTGACCGCCACGGCGACGCCCTGCTGGCGCAGCCGCTTGAACAGCCGCCCGAGGGCTTGCGCCGCCGAGCTGTCGATGCCGTGCACGTGGCGGAAGTCGAACAGCAGCTGCGCCGGCCGCGGCGTGGCGTCGAGCAGCGGCTCGATGCGGTCGGCCAGCTGCGTCGCCGAGCCGAAGAACAGGAAGCCCTGCAGCTCGGCGATGCGCAGCCGGACGCCCTCGACGCGCAGCCGCTCCGCCTGCGCGGCGCCGCGCTCGACGCGGTCGGGCCAGGCCGGGCGCGGCATCAGGCGGCGCAGCGGCGGCAGCCGCGAGGCGCTGGCGACGAAGGCCACGCAGCAGGCGACGACGCCCAGGCACACCGCCGGCAGGAAGCCGAGTATCGCGGTGACCCCGACCATCGCGACGATCGTCGCGTAGTCGGCGCGCGCGAGTCGGCGCGCATCGATCAGCCAGGTCTTCAGCATGACCAGGCCCAGATAGACCAGCAGTCCGCCGAGCAGCGGCCGTGGCAGCAGGGCGATCACCGGGGCGCCCCACGCCAGCATCGCCACGCACAGCGCCGCCTGCAGGTAGCCGCTGCCGCGCGTGACGGCACCGGCCGCGCGGTTGAGCACCGAGCGGCTGATCGAGATGCCGCCCGACTGTCCGCCGACCAGCCCTGCCAGCACGTTGGCCGCACCGAGCACGCGCAGGTCGCGGTTCACGTCGGCACGTTCGTCCCAGGCAACCTCGAGGCTGGAGTCCGACAGCGGCAGGCTGATCGTCGCGATCACCACTGCCGAGAAGATCAGCCCGGCCTGCTGCACCAGCGCCGTCCAGTCGACGGCGGACAGCAGTGCCGGGCTGCCGGGCCACACCGGCGTCGCGCCGGCGAAGGCGCCGAGCAGCCAGCCGCGCTCGCGTGCCGTCGCCGGCTCCAGCCCGGCCACCGCCAGCCCGAGGTGGATCGCCAGCCCGGTGGCGACCAGCAGCACCGGCAGCGCCAGCGGATGCTTGAAGCGCTGCAGGGTCCACCACAGCCCGACACCGATTGCGAAGCCGGCCGCCAGCCGCGCGTCGGCCTGCGCCGAGAGCCAGGCCGGCGCCTGCAGCAGCTTGAATGCGCTGCCGGTCGACACGCCGGCACCGCCCACCACCAGCAGCCAGCCGACCGACGCGATGAAGCCGCCGACGACCGGGTAGGGGATGTAGCGGATCAGGTTGCCCCATCCGCGCAGCCCGAGCCAGGACCAGGTCAGGCCGATCAGCAGCGCCGTCACCACGAGAGCGGCCACCGCGGTGGGCAGGGCCGCTGCCGGCGTGGTCTGCGCCGCGACGCCGGTGGTGATCGCCGCCAGCACGGGGACCGACGACGGCTCGGCGCCGGCCGACGCCAGCGGCAGCGAGCCGCGCATCGCCGCCAGCAGCGACAGCACCGCGCCGCCCAGGAAGATCATCGCGATCGCCACCGGCAGGTGCGGCGCCAGCGGGGCGCTCTGGAACATCAGCGAGGCCGACGAGATGTAGAACGCGGCCGCCGCCAGGCCCACCACCGCCGCCGCGGCGAAGTCACGGCCGAGCGCCGATCGTCGGGGCGGAGGCGGGGCGGTCAGGGGCTGGCTCGTCATGCGTGGGCGGCGGTGCCGGATGATGCGGGATCGCGACGCGCCGGGCCACCCCCTGCAGGGCGCGACATCCGCCCCTATCATCGCCCACGGCCGCTGCCCTTCGCGGCGGCTTCCACCTCGGAGGGAGGATGGCTGTAGTCCTGCAGGGCGCGGCGCCGCAAGGCACGCGCTGGCGCGACGCGCTCGGCACCGCGAGCACCGCGCTGTCCAGCGCCTTCACCCATGCGCCGGAGAACGCCGCCTACGGCCTGATGGCGATGGCGGCCCTCGGTACCGGCTTCGGGCCGGTGGCGATGGGGCTGGCGATCCTCGGCTCGGTGGTGGGCTGCGCGGTGGCGTCGACGCTCGGCGCCGGCCGGCTGGTCGACGACTCCGGCGCCGCGCTCGCGCTGCTAACCGGCGGGCTGGTGGCCGGCCTCGTGGCCGTCGTGCCGGGCGGCGCGCAGGCCTCGGGGACGATCCTGGTGCTGGTCGCGCTGGCGATCGCCGCGGCCGGCGTGCTGACACTGCTGGCCGGCCTGCTGCGCATCGGCGCGGTGGTCAAGTTCACGCCCTACCCGGTGCGCGTCGGGCTGTCCTCCGGCATCGGCCTGCTGCTGATCGCGAGCGCGCTGCCGGCCCTGCTGGGCTATTCGTTCAACTCGGGCTGGCCCACCGGACAGCGGGTGCTGTGGGGCGCGGCGGCGATCGGCGCGATCGCGATGCTGGTGACCGTGCTCGCGTCGCGCGCCCGGCGCAAGCTGCCGGCGGTGATCATCGGGCTGGCGACGGCGACCGCGCTGCACTTCCTGCTCGCGCGCGTGGTCGGCGATGCGAGCTTCGGGCCGACGGTCGGCGTGCCGGCGCTGCCGGCGCAGTGGCTCGGCGGCGGCTTCGGCGACGGCGCCTGGCGCGCGGCGCTCGAGCAGCGGCCGGTGCAGATGCTGCTCGGCAGCTATGCCGTCGTGGCGGCGGTGGTGATCCTGCTCGACACGCTGCTCGGCGCGTCGGTGATCGACGGCCGGCTGCGCCGCACGCGCAACGCCAGCCGCGAGCTCGTCGCGCAGGGCATTGCCAATCTCGCGTCGGCGGCGGTCGGCGGGCTGCCGTCGTCGCCGGCGCTGCCGGCCTCGCTGGGGCTCGTGCGGCAGCGGCCGCAGACGCGGCACATCGTCACCGCCTACGCGGCCGCGCTGCTCGCGGTGCTGCTGCTCGTGCCGCAGGTCCTGGGCATCCTGCCGGTCAGCGCGGTGGCCGGCGTGCTGATCTACCTCGGCGTGCTGATGCTGTCGCCGACGCTGTGGCAGACGCCGGCCGAGCTGTGGCGCCTGCACGTCGGGCCGCAGCGCGTGCGCGGTGCCGACCCGAGGCGCTCGCTGCATCTGGTGGCGGACTTCGTCGTGACCTCCGCGGTGGCGCTGGCCGCGCTGCTGCTGGGGCTGGCCGACGCGGTGCTGATCGGCGCGAGCTTCGCCGTGCTGCTCTTCGTGCGTTCGAACATGCGCGATGTCGTGCGCCAGGTCTGGAGCGGCGCCGCACGCCGTTCGCTGAAGACGCGGCCGACGGCCGTCGCCGAGGTGCTGAAGCGCGAGGGGGGCCGCATCGCGCTGCTCGAGCTCGAGGGTGCGCTGTTCTTCGGCACCGCCGACGCGCTGCGCGAGCGGCTGCATGCGCTCGCGCCGCAGGTCGACACCGCCATCCTCGACATGCACCAGGTGCGCGAGGTCGACATCACTGCCGCGCGCATCCTGCACGAGACGGCCGACGACTGGGCCCAGCTCGGCAAGCCGCTGGTGTTCGCCGAGTGCCCGCCGCACGATGCGCGGCGCGGCCTGATCGAGTCGGTGGCCGGGCCGTCCGGGGCGGCGGTGCTGCATTTCGAGGACACGCTCGATCTCGCACTCGAGCACGCCGAGGAGCACTTGCTCGAGCGTCTGAAGGTCGAGCGCCCCGACGGCGAGACGCTCGCCCTCGGCGACACGATGATCGCGCGCGGCCTGTCGGCCGACGAGCTGGCGCTGCTGGCCGCCGAGATGACGGCGCACGAGTTCCCGCGCGGCCATGTGCTGTTCCGCGCCGGCGACCCGGGTGACGCGCTCTACATCAGCCTGAAGGGCGAGATCGGCCTGCGGCTGCCGGGCACGGCGCGGCGCCTCGCGTCCTTCGCACCGGGCGTGACGATGGGCGAGATGGCCGTGCTGGCCCACGCCCCGCGCTCGGCCGAGGCGGTGGCGGAGACCGACGTCGTCGCGCTCGGCCTGTCGGCCGAGGCTTTCGAGCGGCTGATGCGCGAACAGCCGGCGCTGGCCGCCAAGCTGTCGCGCAACATCGCGCTGCACCTCGGCGACCGCGTGCGCCTGCTGACCGGCGATCTGGCCGGCTGGATGTCGCGCGCCGCGGCCACGCGGGCCGCCGCGGCGCGTACCGGCTGACGCCGGGGCGCTCAGGCGCTGCCGCGGGCCGGGTCGGCGGCGGTCGCGCGGCGCAGGCGCCGGATCAGGTGCTGCCCTTCGAAGAGGGCCGTCCGGCGCGCCGCAGCGTCGTCCACGAGGTCCTCGCAGCCGTAGGCGAACAGCACCGCCTCGGCGGCTTCCGCCAGCACGCCGGGCGCGCTGCGCGCGATCGCCAGCAGTTCGCCGACCTCCAGCAGGGCGAGCGACTCGTGCAGGTGGGCGGCGGCGTGGCGGTAATCGTCGGCATGCATCGGCATCGCGGCGGCTTCCAGCACGTGGAGCACGTCGATGCTGATGCGCAGCGACTCGTCGGCAAGGCAGGCGGCGACGCAGCGGTTCACGATGGCAGTCCTCGATGGCCCGACAGGGGCCTTGGGGCAGCTATCGGCGGTTCGGCGCCGAAGTTGAGCGCGGTCGAGCCCGGCGCTGTTTCGCACTCAGGCGCCGGGCAGCGCCTCGTCCACGTCGATCACCTTGCCGGTCTCGCCGGCCTCGTAGCCGGTGAGGGCGGCCACCGACGAACGGTACTTGGGCGACTGCATCAGCGCCAGCGCGCGCTGCATCGGCGCCTCGCGCAGCAGCTTGGTCGGCACCGCGAGGTAGTAGCGCTCGCGCAGCAGCGGCAGGAAGGGCAGGCCGAAGCGCTGTGCGGCGGTCTGCACGCCGACGCCGACATCGGCCATGCCGCTGGCGATGTAGGCGGCCACGGCGGCATGGGTGAACTCGGCAGTCGAGTAGCCGTTGATCTCCGCCGGCGCGATGCCCTGCTTGGCGAGCATCAGCTCGGTCAGCATGCGCGTGCCGGAGCCCTCGGGGCGGTTGACGAAGCGCACGTCCGGGCGCGTCAGGTCGGCCAGGCCGCGGATGCGCTTCGGGTTGCCAGGCGCGACGAACAGGCCCTGGGCCCGGACCGCGAGGTGGACCAGGCTGTGCTCGCCGGGCCTGAGCCACTCGCGGTAGCGCTGCGCCGCCGGGCGCGCGAACTCGCCGATCGGCACGTGGAACCCAGCCAGGTCGCACTCGCCGCGGGACAGCGCCGACACCGACTCGAAGCTGTTGCGGTAGCGCAGCTCGACCGACAGCGAGGCGGCCTCCAACTGCTCGACCAGCGCCGCGACCGCGAAGCCGTGGCTCGCGTGCAGCCGCAGCGCGGCCACCGCACTGGGCTTGCGCGGCAGCGCGCGCTCGAGTTCGTGCTCCAGCTCCGAGGCCAGCGAGCTGAGCAGCGGCGACAGCCGCGCGGCGATGCGCTTGTCGGCCCAGATGAGCTTCTCGGCCAGCGGCGTCAGCGTCGAGCCGCGCCCGCGCCCGGCGTCCACCAGCGGGTGGCCGAACAGCTCCTCGGCCCGCTTGACCTGGCCCCAGGCGTGGCGGTAGGACAGGCCCATGCTGCGGGCGGCCTGGGCGATCGCGCCGCTGTCCTGGATGGCCGCCAGCAGCACCAGCAGCTCGGTGGTGTCCACCGAGTCGTCGGCGTCGTGAGAAACGCCCCAGTGGGGGGTGATCTGGATACGCATCATTAGGCTGGCGCAGACATATCTTCTTCCTGTGCCGGCGCTATCTTTCAAAGCGTCGGCCGGGGTGCTAATGTGTTTATTGGAGCATGAGCCCGGGTCTTATGTCAGCCCTTTCCTATCCATGAATGCCCCAGTGATCCCGATCCAGGTTCTCCGCGAGCCTGGGCGCCGGGCCCGCAACTCCGGCGAAAGGCCGGTCGATGCGGATGCCCTGCGCGCGGTGAGCGAACTGCTCGCCGGCCGATCGATGCGCAAGGACCTGCTGATCGAGCACCTGCATGCGATCAACGACCGCTACGGTCAGCTGCGTACCGACCACCTCGCCGCGCTGGCCCAGCTGCTGAAGCTGTCGGAGACCGAGGTCTTCGAGGTCGCGAGCTTCTACCACCACTTCGACATCGCAAGGCCGCGCGCCGACGGCGGCTACGACGCCCCGGCGGCGCTGACCGTGCGCGTGTGCGACGGCATCGCCTGCGAGCTGGCCGGTGCGCGCGAGCTGCTCGCGAAGCTGCCGCGGATCCTCGGCACCGAGGTGCGCGTAATCTCTGCGCCCTGCATCGGCCGCTGCGAGCAGGCGCCGGCGGTGGCCGTGCACCAGCGTCCGGTGCCGAACGCGACCGTGGAGACGGTGCAGGCCGCGGTGGCCGCCAAGGCGACGACCCACGAGCCCGAGCCCTACACCAGCCTCGAGGCCTATCGCGCCGCCGGCGGCTACGCGACGCTGCGCCAGTGCCTGGCCGGTGAGCGTGACGTCGAGGGCGTGATCGCGACGATGGAGGCCTCGGGCCTGCGCGGCCTCGGCGGCGCGGGTTTCCCGGCCGGGCGCAAGTGGCGCATCGTGCGCGGGCAACCCGCGCCCCGCCTGATGGCGGTCAACATCGACGAGGGCGAGCCCGGCACCTTCAAGGACCGCACCTACCTGGAGCGCGACCCGCACCGCTTCCTCGAGGGCATGCTGATCGCCGCCTGGGCGGTCGGCATCGACGCGATCTACGTCTACCTGCGGGACGAATACCACGGCTGCCGCGCGATCCTCGAGCGCGAGCTCGCGGCGCTGAAGGCGAACCCGCCGATGCGGGATCTGCCCACCATCGAGCTGCGCCGCGGCGCCGGCGCCTACATCTGCGGCGAAGAGTCCGCGATGATCGAGTCCATCGAAGGCAAGCGCGGCATGCCGCGGCTGCGCCCGCCCTATGTGGCGCAGGTCGGGCTGTTCGGCCGGCCGACGCTGGAGCACAACTTCGAGACGCTCTACTGGGTGCGCGACATCCTCGAGAAGGGCGGCGACTGGTTCGCCTCGCACGGCCGCAACGGCCGCAAGGGGCTGCGCTCGTTCTCGGTCTCGGGCCGCGTGACGAAGCCCGGCGTGCACCTCGCGCCGGCCGGCATCACGCTGCGCGAGCTGGTGAACGAGTACTGCGGCGGCATGCTCGACGGCCACCGGCTCTACGCCTACCTCCCTGGTGGCGCCTCGGGTGGCATCCTGCCCGAGCGGCTGGCCGACCTGCCGCTGGACTTCGACACGCTGCAGCCGCACGGCTGCTTCATCGGCTCGGCCGCGGTGGTGGTGCTGTCGGACCGCGACCGCGCGACCGACGTGGCGCGCAACCTGATGCGCTTCTTCGAGCACGAGAGCTGCGGCCAGTGCACGCCCTGCCGCAGCGGCACCGAGAAGGTCAACGAACTGATCGCGAGCAACCGGTGGAACCTGCCGCTGCTCGCGGAACTGTCGCAGGTGATGCGAGACGCGTCGATCTGCGGCCTGGGCCAGGCGGCACCGAACCCGGTGGACTGCGTGGTCAAGTACTTCCCTCACGAGCTGCAACCCAGCTGAACGTATGAACGCTCCCACGCTCTCGAAGCTGCTCGCGCCGCAGGCGCAGTCGGTGGAGTTCACGCTCGACGGCCGCACGGTCACCGCCCGGGCCGACGAGACGATCTGGGCCGTCGCCAAGCGCGAGGGCACGACGATCCCACACCTGTGCCACAAGGAGGGCCTCGAGCCGGCCGGCAACTGCCGCGCCTGCGTCGTGGAGGTCGAGGGCGAGCGCACGCTGGCCGCGAGCTGCTGCCGCAGCGTCGCGCCCG
>CAYLKR010000029.1:0-21270 GCA_964384225.1 uncultured Methylibium sp. | reverse complement strand
ACGCGGTGTGCGGGCTCATGCAGGCGCCGAAGTCGCGCAGGCCCTCGCGGCGCGCACGCAGCAGGAAGGCGCCGACGGTGCTCTCCTCGCCGAAGACCATGCCGTGGAAACCGCCGTACGGCTGCGTCAGTTCGGGGAAGCGGCCGGAGGCCTCCCAGTCGAACGTGCCGCCGTCGACCAGCACGCCACCGACCACCGTGCCGTGGCCGCACAGGAACTTGGTGGCGGAATGGACGACGAGGTCGGCGCCATGCTCGAAGGGGCGCAGCAGCCAGGGCGTGGTCAGCGTCGAGTCGACCAGCAGCGGCAGGCCATGCCCGTGGGCGATCGCCGCCACGGCGGGGAGGTCGAGCACATCGATGCCGGGGTTGCCGAGCGTCTCGCCGAACAGCAGGCGGGTGTTCGGGCGGATCGCGGCGCGCCAGGCCGCAAGGTCGCCGGGGCGAACGAAGGTCGTCTCGATGCCGAAGCGCGGCAGCGTGTAGTGCAGCAGGTTGTGCGAGCCGCCGTAGAGCGCGCTGCTCGCCACGAGGTGCGAGCCGGCGCCGGCCAGCGTCGCGATCGCGAGGTGCAGCGCGGCCTGGCCGCTGGCGGTGGCGATCGCGCCGACGCCGCCTTCGAGGGCCGCGACGCGCTCTTCGAGCACCGCGTTGGTCGGGTTCGAGATGCGCGAGTACACATGCCCGGCCCGCTCCATGTTGAACAGCGCCGCGGCATGCTCGCTGTCCTTGAAGACGAAGGCGGTGCTGAGGTGCAGCGGGACCGCGCGCGCGCCGGTCGCCGGGTCGGGCGCCGCGCCGGCGTGCAGCGCCAGGGTGTCGAATCCGGGGTCGTTGGCGCCGGGCATCGGGCTCTCCAGGGCGGCGTTCGCCGCGGTGTTCGTGCCATGGTGTGGCGCAGGCATTGTGGGCTATATTGGTCCGGAGCAATCTCGTCAGGAGCCGAGCATGAGAGTCAGCGACATCCTCCGCGTCAAGGGCGGCACGCTGTACACCGTCACCCCCGACCAGCCGCTCGCCGACGCGGTGGCGACGATGGCCGAGTTCGACATCGGCTCGCTGGTCGTGATGGACCATGGCGACCTGGTCGGCATCCTGACGTTCCGTGAAGTGATCCGGGCGATCGATCGCAACGGCGGTTCGGTTGGAGAGACCCGCGTGCGCAGCGTGATGGACGATGCGCCGCTCACCTGCACACCCGACACCGAACTCGACGAACTGCGCCGGCTGATGCTCGGCCGCCATGCGCGCTACACGCCCGTGATGTCCAAGCGCACGCTGATGGGCGTGATCTCGTTCTACGACGTCGCCAAGGCCGTGGTCGACAGCCAGGACTTCGAGAACCGCATGCTCAAGGCCTACATCCGCGACTGGCCGGCCGAGGACGAGCAGGCCGCGCAGCAACAACAGTAACCGACCGGGGCTTCTGCCGTGATGCAGTTGGCGTCCGCGGAGCAGGGGGTGATTCGGTGTGTTACCGCACCGATCACCGGGGCTCGGAAAGGCCGATGCTGTGCACATGCGCAGCAGGAGAGCCGCCATGAAACGCCCCGTGTCGTCGTCGATCCGCCTCGGTCTGGCCGCCTTCGCCTGCGGCATGGGTGTGCAGGCCTGGGCCGTCGACCCGGCGGTGCAGGGCGCCGCCACCGAGAGCGGCCTGACGATGGCTGCCGTCAGCAGTGCCGGGCCGGCCTGGTGGGGCCGTGTCGCCGCCGGCCGTGACGCGCCCTCGGCAGCGGGGGCGCCGGCCGGGCGCTTCGGCATCGTCGAGCTGCCGCCGGAAGGGCCCTATGCGGGCCGCGGCTCGCGGCCCCGCCGCGCGCTGATGGTGCGTTCCGAGGCGCCGCAGCGCATGCTGCGCTCGGTGGGCGTCGAGGCGAGCGACTGCTACACGCGTTTTCGCGTCCCCACCCGCGTCACGCGCAACGAGCTGACCGGCGACCGCGACGTCAGCATCGGCGCCCACGTCGGCTTCGCCTGCCGCTTCTGATCCGCGGCCCCCGCGGGGCGGCTGTCACAATGCGGGCTGATCCCGCATTGACCCGCGCCCCATGTCCGGCAGCACCCTCGGCCACCTGTTCCGCGTCACCAATTTCGGCGAATCCCACGGCCCGGCTATCGGCTGCGTGATCGACGGCTGCCCGCCCGGCATGGCCTTGTCCGAGGCCGACATCCAGCCCGAGCTCGACCGCCGCCGCCCCGGCACCAGCCGCCACGTCACGCAGCGCAACGAGCCCGACGCGGTCGAGATCCTGTCCGGCGTCTACGAGGGCGTCACCACCGGCACGCCGATCTGCCTGCTGATCCGCAACACCGACCAGCGCAGCAAGGACTACGGCAACATCCTCGACACCTTCCGCCCCGGCCACGCCGACTACACCTACTGGCACAAGTACGGCCTGCGCGACCCGCGCGGCGGCGGCCGAAGCTCGGCACGCCTGACCGCGCCGATGGTCGGCGCCGGCGCCGTGGCCCGCAAGTGGCTGAAGGCGCACCACGGCATCGGTTTCCGCGGCGGCATGGCGGCGCTCGGCGGCATCGAGATCGCCTTCGAGGGCTGGGAGCATGTGCCGAACAACCCTTTCTTCGCGCCCAACGCGAGCCAGATTGCCGCGCTCGAAAGCTATATGGACCAGCTGCGCCGCGACGGCGATTCGGTCGGCGCGCGCATCGTGGTGGAAGCCACCGGCGTGCCGCCCGGTTGGGGCGAGCCCCTCTTCGACAAGCTCGACGCCGACATCGCCCACGCGATGATGGGCCTGAACGCGGTCAAGGGCGTCGAGATCGGCGCCGGCTTCGCGAGCGTCGCGCAGCGCGGCAGCGAGCATGGCGACGAGCTGACGCCCGACGGCTTCCTGAGCAACCACGCCGGCGGCATGCTGGGCGGCATCAGCAGCGGCCAGGACATCCGCGTGTCGATCGCGATCAAGCCGACCAGCTCGATCCGCACGCCGCGCCGCTCGATCGACCGGGCCAACCAGCCCACCACGGTCGAGACCTTCGGCCGCCATGACCCCTGCGTCGGCATCCGCGCCACGCCGATCGCCGAGGCCCTGCTGGCGCTCGTGCTGATGGACCATGCGCTGCGCCATCGCGCCCAGTGCGGCGACGTGCGCCTGCCGGTGCCGCCGATCCCGGGGGCCGCTCCCTAGGTCCGATGCTCCCGGCGGGTGCATCATCCCGCCTTGTCGTTCCGGCTTGCAGTTCGGCACCCCGAAACTGCAGCCCGTCGCAGCCCCGTCAACCGCGGCCCACCGGCTGCATAGACTCCGCGCCCATGAACAACCCGCTCCCCGCGAGCCCCGCCGCCGCGTCCACAAGACGCCGCATCGGCTGGGTGGTCACCCTGATCGTCCTGCTCGGCGTCGCCGGCGCCGCCGCCGCGCTCTGGAACCGCGGCAAGGACGACCCGTCCAAGACCCCGCCGCCGCTGCAGTTCAGCACCTCCGAGGTCACGCAGCCGCGCCTGGAGCCGATGCCGCAGCGCATCGATTTCTCCGGGCCGCTGGTCGCGCCGGACACCGCGGTGGTCAAGGCCAAGGCGGCCGGCACGCTGCTGGCGCTCGGCGTCGCCGAAGGCCACCGCGTCGAAGCGGGCCAGGCGCTCGGCCGCATCGACCTGGCCGAGCTGCAGAGCCGCGTCGACGACCGTGCGGCCGCCGTGCAGCAGGCCCAGGCGATGTTGGCCGAGGCCGAGCGGCAGCACGAGTCGAACCTGCGGCTGTCGGACCAGAATTTCATCTCGCCGGTCGCACTGCAGTCCTCCCAGGCCCGGCTCGATGCGGCGCGGGCGCAGCTGCGCTCGGCCCAGGCTCAGCTCAGCAGCACGCGCATCGGCGTGCGCGAGGCGGCGCTGGTCGCGCCGATCGCCGGCATCGTCGGCAAGCGCCACGTCGTGCCGGGCGAGAAGCTCAGCGCCGAGCAGCCGGTGCTGACCGTCGTGAACCTGAAGCGGCTGGAGCTCGCCGGCGCGGTCGCCACGCACGAGGTCTCGCTGCTGCAGGCCGGGCAGGCGGTGCAGGTCAGCGTGGAAGGGCGTGCCGAGCCGGTGGCCGGGCGCATCGACCGCATCGCGCCGGCTGCCGAGGCCGGCACGCGCGCGATCGGCGTCGTCGTGGCGCTGGACAACGCCGACGAGCGCCTGCGCGCCGGCCAGTACGCCCAGGCCCTCGTGACGCTCGACGACCCGACGCCGCGCCTCACGGTGCCGGCCGAGGCGATCAGCCAGGCCTCGGGCCAGGACCAGGTGTGGACGATCGAGAACGGCGCGCTGGTGCGGCGCATCGTCGTCACCGGCCGGCGCGACGCCGCGGCCGGACGCGTCGAGGTGCTGCGCGGCCTGGCGCCCGACGCCCAGGTGCTGGCGGCGCGCTTCGACAACCTGAAGGAGGGTGCCGTGGCCCGCGTGGGCGGCAGCGCTTCGTCGGTGCCGGCGGCCGCCGCCCCGGCCGCGGCGGACAAGCGGTCCTGAGGCGCGCCGGTCATGTGGATCACCCGCGTCTCGATCGCGAACCCGGTGTTCGCCGCGATGATGATGATCGCGCTGTGCGTGCTGGGCTTCTTCTCCTACCACCAGCTGCGCGTCGAGCGGCTGCCGGACATCGCGCCGCCGATCGTCTTCGTGACCGTCGCCTACCCCGGCGCGTCGCCCGAGGCGGTGGAGACCGAGATCACCAAGCCGGTCGAGCTGGCCTTGAACGGCATCGCCGGCGTCAAGATGATCCGCTCGGTCACGCTGGAGGGTAGCAGCCAGACGGTGGTCGAGTTCCGGCTCGACGCCGACATGAGCCGCGCGGTGCAGGACGTGCGCGACAAGGTCGCGGTCGCACAGGTCGCCTTGCCGGAGGACGCCGAGACGCCGAACGTCTCCCGCTTCGACGGCGACAACGCCCAGCCCACCGTCTACCTGTCGCTGATCGGCCCCGACCGCAGCCCGCGCGAGCTCTCGCTGCTGGCCGACCAGACGGTCCGCAAGCGCCTGGAGCGCAGCACCGGCGTGGCGCGCGTCGACGTCGGCGGCATGACGGTGCGCCAGGTGCGCATCGACCTCGACCCGCAGCGCCTGCGTGCCCACCGGCTGACGCCGGCCGACGTGGCCGCCGCGCTGAAGCGCGCCAACACCGACGTGCCGGTCGGCCTGCTGGAGAGCGCCCACACCGAGGCCATCGTGCGCGTCGAGGGCAAGGTGCGCGACGCCAGGGCCTTTGCCGATGTGGTGGTCAGCACGCGCGGCGGCACCGTGGTGCGGCTCGGCGACCTGGGCACGCTGGTCGAGCGCGAACAGGAGCCGACTTCGCTGGCGCGCGTCGACGGCGTGCCGGCGGTGAACTTCCAGGTCTTCAAGCAGCAGGACGCCAACATCGTCGAGGTCGGCGAGGGCATCAAGGCCGCCGCCGAGGAACTGCGCAAGGCGCTGCCGCCGGGCGTCGAGCTGAAGCTGATCTATGCCGACAGCGACTGGGTGCGCGATTCGCTCGCCGGCGTCAAGCGCACGCTGATCGAGGGCGCGCTGCTGACCATCGCGATCGTCTTCCTCTTCCTGCACAGCTGGCGCAGCACGGTGATCACCGGGCTGACGCTGCCGATCTCGGTGATCTCCAGCTTCATCGCCGTCTATGCCTTCGGCTTCACGCTGAACTTCATGACGATGATGGCGCTCTCCCTGTGCATCGGCCTGCTGATCGACGACGCGATCGTGGTGCGGGAGAACATCGTGCGCCACATCCGACTCGGCGCCGACCACCACACCGCGGCGCGCGAGGGCACCGAGGAGATCGGCCTCGCGGTGATGGCGACCACCTTCGCGATCTGCGCGGTGTTCGTCCCGGTGGCCTTCATGCAGGGCATCGTCGGCAAGTTCTTCTTCCCCTTCGGCATCACGGTCACGGTGGCGGTGCTGGTGAGCCTGTTCGTCAGCTTCACGCTCGACCCGATGCTCTCCAGCGTCTGGAAGGACCCGCCGCAGACGCGGCTGGCCGGCGTGCCGGTGCTCGGTGCGGCGATGCGCGGCACCGACCGTGCGATGGATGCGCTGCACGCACTCTACGAGCGGCTGATCCGCTGGATCTTCAGCGGCCGGCGCTGGGCGCTCGGGCCGCTGGCGATCGGGCCGCGCGGCGTGGTGCTGGCCATCGGCGCGGGGAGCTTCGTCGGCGCGCTGGCGCTCGCGCCGGTGGTCGGCAGCGAGTTCATCCCACAGACCGACAACAGCTACATCCAGCTCAACGTGCGGTTGCCGGTGGGCAGCAGCCTGCAGCGATCGAGCGAGAAGATCGCCCAGGTCGAGGCGGTGGTGCGCGCGATGCCCGAGGTGCGCGTCGTCACCAGCACGATCGGCAACACCGGGCTGGGGTCGCGCAACAGCGCCGAGATCGGCATCCAACTCAAGCCCCGCGGCGAGCGCGAGCGCAGCCAGAAGGAGGTCGAGGACGCGGTGCGCAAGGCGCTCGAGCCGATTCCCGGCATCGAGGTCTCGCTCGGCAACCGGCCGATCTACATCGCGCTGCTCGGCCCCGAGCAGGCGGTGCTCGACGCCGAGATCGAGAAGCTCGCCGCGAAGGTGAGGGCGATTCCCGGCGTGACCGACCTCGAGACCTCGGTCAAGCCGGGCCTGCCGGCGTACGCGGTGCGCCTGAAGCCCGACGCGGTGCGCGAGCTCGGCCTGACGCCGGCCGATCTGGCGGCCAGCCTGCGCGCCTTCGTCGCCGGCGACGTCGCGACCTGGTGGACGGCGCCCGACGGCGAGCAGATCGAGGTCGAGCTGCGCCTGCCGCAGGCCGCGCGCGAGAACGCCGCCCAGCTCGACCAGTTGCCGGTGGCCTATGCGGCCGACGGCACGCCGGTGGCGCTGGCCCGCGTGGCCGAGATCGTCGCGATCAGCAACCCGGAGACGATCCGCCGCCAGGACCTGCAGCGCCGCCAGGCGATCTTCGCCGGCGTCAAGGACCGGCCCGCCGGTGATGTGGGCGCCGACGTGCAGAAGCTCGTCAAGGAGCACACGTTGCCGCCGGGCTACCGCTTCGACGTCGGCGGTGAAACCAAGGAGCAGCAGGAGGCTTTCGGCGCGGTGCTGGCGGCGCTGGCGCTGTCGGTGATCTTCATCTACATCGTGCTGGCCTCGCAGTTCGCGAGCTTCGTGCAGCCGCTGGCGATCATGGCCTCGCTGCCGCTCGCGCTGATCGGCGTGATGCTGGCGCTGCTGGTCACCGGCTCGACGCTGAACCTGTTCTCGATGATCGGCCTGATCATGCTGATGGGCCTGGTGACGAAGAACGCGATCCTGCTCGTGGACTTCGCCAACCAGGCGCGCAGGCGTGGCGCGAGCGTGGCCGAGGCGCTGCTCGAGGCCGGCCAGGTGCGCATGCGCCCGATCATGATGACGACCGCGGCGATGGTCTTCGGCATGCTGCCGTTGGCGCTGGCGCTCAACGACGGCGGCGAGATCCAGGCGCCGATGGGCCGCGCGATCATCGGCGGCGTGATCACCTCCACGCTGCTGACGCTGGTGGTGGTGCCGGTGCTCTACAGCTACCTGGTGCGCGAACGCAAGCCGCAGACCGCGCCGGGGGGCGCGGGCGGGGTGTTCATGCCGGCGGGTCGGGAGTGAGCTATAGCGTCAAGCGCCACCCCTCGACCACCGCCGCCGGCGTCGTGATCGAAGCCAGCCGGCGCGACTGGTAGCTGTCGCCTTCGGGCAGCAGCTCGGCGCGGTCGGTCAGGCCGACGAGGCCCTCGCCGAACATGCGCAGGAAGCTGTCGTCGAAGCGCATCACGTCCAGCGGCGCGACCAGTTCGCCGTCCTCGACCCAGAAGCAGGCGAAGCGCGTCATGCCGGTCATGCGGCAGGCCTGGCGGTCGCTGTAGTTCAGGTACCAGAGGTCGCTGACGTACAGGCCGGTGCCCAGGGTGTCGAGCAGGCGGTCGGCCGGGATGCGGCCGGGCGCGAGCGCCAGCGACTCGGGCGTCTCCGTCGGCGCGGCGCCGTTGGGCGCGAGGCCGTACTCGCGCGCCGAGCGCGCCGAGTTGAGCGTGCCGGCGATCCGGCCGCCCTCGACGAGCGGCACCTCGGCCGGCTTGACGAAGCCGTCGGCGGTGAAGGCCGGTGCGATGCCCGTCGCGGTGGCTTCGGCGAGGCGCAGCGAGGGGTGCAGGGCCGCGTCGCCATGTGCCAGCGCCATCAGCGGCGACACGCCGGTGCGCCGGGCCTTGAGGCCGAAGCCGCCCCAGGCCAGCGTGCCGAGCAGTTCGCGCATCGCCGCCGGCGCGAAGGCGGTGCGGTAGGCGCCGGGCGAGAGGGCGCGCGGCGGACGCTTCAGCAGCTCGGCGCGTGCCGCGGCGTCGGCAAGCCGGGCCTCGAACGCGGCGTCGTCCCAGGCGCGGCCGGCGTAGGCGGTCTTCACCGCCTTGTCGGCGCGCTCGTAGAGGCACCAGTCGAAGTGGAAGCTCTCGACGCGGTGCCAGTGACGCGAGCCCAGGCTGTCGGCATAGGCGCGCGCCACCGGGCCGGCCGCGAGGAAGCCGACGAGGTCGTGCCCGGCAGCGCGGTGGGCCACGGTGTCGATCACGGCGGCCGGCTCGGGCAGGGTGCCGCGCTCGTCGCGAGTGCTGTGCGTCGCCGCCTCGGGCAGCAGCAGCCAGGGGTCGTCGGGCACCGCGTCGAGGTCGGCGGCGAGCCGCGCCCGTTCGGCGTTCAGCGCGGTGATGTCGCGGGCCGGGTCGCCGCTCAGCGACAGCGTGGCCTCGGCGCGGCGCGCGCCGCGCACGACGGCGAGCGTCGCGTAGGCCTGGGTCACCTGCGTCGCCTGGCGCAGCGCCGAGCGGTTGAAGCGCAGGAAGTCGGACCGCTCGGCCGACAGGGCGAGGCTCACCCGGTCCAGGCCGCCCGGTCCGTCGGTGCGGCACACCGCGTCGGCCAGGGTTTCGAAACCGGCGCTGTCGGTCGGGTCCATCGCCGGCCGCCTCATTGCGCACCCCCGAAGACGTCGACGCCGCTGAACTTGCATACCGGCGCGGCATGGCCGACGCGGATCGCCTGCGAGGGTTCGCCCTTGCCGCAGTAGGGCGTGCCCATCACCTGCACCGTGCTCTCGTCGCCGACCATCGCCAGCGAGCGCCAGAAGGTCGCGCTGATGCCGCGGTAGTTGGGGTTGCGCACCACCTCGGCCAGGCGGCCGTTGCGGATCATGCGGCCGTATTCGCAGCCGAACTGGAACTTGTTGCGCGAGTCGTCGATGCTCCACGAGCAGTTGGTCTGCATCAGCACGCCGAGATCCACCGAGGCGACGATCTCGTCGAACGTGCTCGTGCCGGGCTCGACGTTGAGGTTGCTCATGCGGTCGATCGGCGCGCGGTTCCAGCTGCAGGCGCGGGTGGTCGAGACGCCGCCGACGTCGTGCCCGAGCGCTCCCGCGCGGGCCTGCGAGAGGCTGCCGCCCAGCGGGTGCTTCAGGATGCCGCGCTCGATCAGCATGCGGCGCTCGGCCGGTGCGCCGTCGTCGTCGAAGCCGAAGCCGGCGAATTCATGCGCGCGGGCCGGGTCGAAGCTGACGTCGAGCAGCTCGCTGCCGTAGCGGTAGTGGCCGAACATGTCGAGCGTCACGAAGCTGGTGCCGGCGAAGTTGCGCTCGTCGCCGAGGATGCGGTCGAGCTCCAGCGGATGGCCGATGCTCTCGTGGATCTGCAGCATCATCTGGTCGGGCATCAGCACCAGGTCCAGCGTGCCGCTGGGGCAGTGCCGGGCGGCGACGAGCTCCAGCGCCTCGCGCGCGACGCGCGCGCCGTCCTCGGCGAAGCCCGCGCGCTCGAGCACCTCGAGCCCGCCCTGCTGGCAGAAGCCGTTGTACTGGCCGGCGCTCGAGCGCACCTGGGTCACGCCGCCGTCGTGGGCGGTGACCTCGATCGACGGCGTCAGGAACTCGAAGCGCTGTTCGATGCGCACGCCGTCGCTGGTGACGAAGAGCTGATCGCTCGTCACGCTCCACAGCGAGGTGCTCGCGTCGACGATGCGCGCATCGAAGCGCGCCGCGGCGTTGACCTGCTGAAGCAACGCCAGCTTGTCCGCCAGCGGCACAGCGGCGGCCGGGCGCACGACGCGGCTCGCGTAGCGCCCGCCCTGCGTCGGGCGCGGTGCGGCGGCGGTGTCGAACACGCTGCGGCCGGCGGCCGCGCGGGCCAGCGCATGGGCGCGGCCGAAGGCCTCGGCCAGGCCGGCTTCGGAGGTGTCGGAGGTGGCCGCATAGCCCAGGCCGCCGTCGACGACGGTCAGCATCGCGCCGCGGTCGCGCAGCCGCTTCGGGGCTTCGGCGACGCCGTGGCGCACGGCCAGCTGTTCGGAGGATTCGTCCACGCCGCGCACGGCCCAGTGGACGACGGAGGAGGGCAGGGCCGCGGCGGCACGCCGGGCGTTCGGTTCGAGGGTATCGAGCATGACGGGGCCGCGGGTGGCGGCGGAGACGGGAAACGGTGGCGAGAGTGTATCGGCGCGCCCGGATCCTTCGCCTTCACAATCGTGGGCGATGGCCTGTCCCTCAGCCCCGAACCGGCGCCGCCGCGCGGCAGCGGCCCTGCTGCTGGTCCTGTGCACCGCCACGCCGGCCTGGGCCGACGCGCTGCGCGGCCGCCTGCTCTACCGCGAGCTGCCCGGCACCAGCGGCTCGCCCGGCAGCTGCATCTCCTGTCATGGCCCGGACCCGGCAGCCAACGTCTCGGGCATCCTGGCCGGCGCGAACAACCCGCAGGTCATCTTCGATGCGATCCGTGCCAACCTCGGCGGCATGGGCTTCCTCGGGCCCTTCCTGACCAACACCGACCTGATCGACCTCGCGCTCTACCTGGGGCAGCCGGGCGTCAGCGGGCCACTGTTCACGGCCACGCCGGCGGCGCTGGACTTCAGTGCCCGCGTCGGCGAGACGAGCGCGGCGCAGACCCTGACGCTGCGCAACCGCGGCACGACGCCGCTGACGCTCGGGTCGATCGCGCTGGCGGGGCCGGAGGCCGCGGAGTTCTCGGTCACCGCCGGCTCGACCTGCAGCGCCGGCCTGGCCCTCGCGCCCGAGGCGGGTTGCAGCCTGCGGCTGCGCTTCGCGCCGACCGTGGAGGGCGCACGCGCCGCGGCGATCGAGGTCACCCACGACGGCGCCGACAGCCCGGGCGTGATCGCCCTCGCTGGCACGGCCACGCCATCGGGGCTGCCCCGCCTCGACGTGGACCCGCTGTCGCTCGATTTCGGCGCCACCGAGGTCGGCCGCAGCAGCGACCTCGCGCTCGGGCTGCACAACGCCGGCAGCGGCGCGCTGCGCATCGACACCGCGCTCGTCACCGGACCGTACGAGCTGCTGCCGGGCGAATGCGGCGCGCTGCCGATCGCGCTGGCGGCCGGCGCGCGCTGCGGGCTCGCGCTGCGCTTCGTGCCGCGCGCGCTCGGCGCGCTGCCCGGCAGCCTGACGCTGGCCGGCAACGACGCGGCGCCGACCACGGTGGCGCTCGACGGCCGCGGCATCGACAGGCGCGCCGGCCCGTCGAACGCCGGCGGCGGCGGCTGCTCGCTGGCCCGCCCCGGCGCGCGCTTCGACCCGCTCCTGGCGCTGCTCGCGCTGCTCGCCGGCGCCGTGCTGTGGTGGAGGCGGCGGTGAAGCCCGACGCGCGCTTCTGGCGCATCGTGCTGGCGCTAGCCTTCGCGCTGGCGGTGGCGCTGTGGCAGCAGCCGGCGCAGGCGCTGCAGCCGGGCGATCCGGCGCCGGTGCTAGAGCTCGAAGGCCGGCCGCTGCCGGTGCGGCTCGCGCCGAGCGCCGGCGAGTGGCTCTACGTCGACTTCTGGGCCTCGTGGTGCGCCCCCTGCCGGCGCTCCTTCCCGTGGATGAACGAGATGCAGGCGCGCTACGGCGGCCGCGGGCTGCGCATCGTCGCGGTCAACCTCGACCGCGAGCGCGCCGACGCCGAGCGCTTCCTGCGCGAGATGGCGCCGGCCTTCGCGATCGCCTTCGACGCCAGCGGCGACAGCGCGCGGCGCTACGGCGTCAAGGGCATGCCGAGCTCGCTGCTCGTCGCGCCCGACGGCCGCGTGGTGTTCATGCACAGTGGTTTCCGCGATGATCAGCGCGCCGAACTCGAACGCCGCATCGCCGGCGCGCTGCCGCCACCGCCCGAAGCCCGATGACCCGCCTGCCGCTCGCCTGCTGTGTCTGCTGCGCCCTGCTGCTCGCCGGCTGCGCCGGCTGGGCGCCCCCCGCGCCCTGGGAGAAGGACCGCCTCGCCAAGCCCGAGATGGCGATGGACGGCGACCCGCTCGAGCAGCGCTACCAGCAGCACATCTATTCCAGCAAGGAGAACAGCGCCGGCGGCTGGGGCGTCGGCGGGGGCGGCTGTGGCTGCAACTGAGGCGCAGGGCGGCGGGCTCGGCGCCATCGCGCTGGCGGCGCTGGCGCTGCCCGGCGTGTGGTGCCCGCCGGCGGCGGCCGAGAGCGCACCCGAGGAGGGCCTGGTCAGCCTGAAGTTCCTGCACTACCAGGACGAGCAGCCGGGCTTCGACCGGATCACCGTGCGCTCGCCCTCGCTCTACCTGCTGCTGCCGATCGACGCGCGCTGGGCCGCCGAGGGCACGCTGGTGGCCGACAGCGTCTCGGGCGCGACGCCGCGCTGGCACAGCGCCGTCTCGGGCGCCTCGCGCATGGAGGACGAGCGCCGTGCCGGCGAGCTGCGCGTCACGCGCTACACCGAGCGTGCCGCGGTGACGCTCGGCGTCGTGCATTCGGACGAGAACGACTACCGCTCGACGGCACTGTCGCTGGCTGCGCGCTGGTCCAGCGAGGACAACAACACGACCTGGAACGTCGGACTCGGCCACACCGAGGACCGCATCGACCCGGTCAACAACCTGGTGAACGGCGAGCGCCGCCGGATCTTCGAAGCGACCGCCGGCGTCACCCAGGCGGTCAGTGCCGACGACCTGCTGCAGTTCGGCCTGACGTTCAGCGATGGCCGCGGCTACTACGACGACCCCTACAAGTTCGACGACCGCCGCCCGCGTCAGCGCCGCGCCGGCATCGCGCTGCTACGTTGGAACCACCATGTCGCGGCGGCCGGCGCCAGCCTGCGCACCAGCTGGCGGGCGTATCGCGACGGCTTCGGGATCTCGTCGCACACGCTGCAGGCCGAGTGGGTGCAGCCGCTCGGCGGCGGCTGGACGCTGACGCCGATCGCGCGCTACTACACCCAGCGCGCCGCGCGCTTCTACTACGACCCGGTCTACGACCCGCTGCTCGGCGAGCCCTATCCGCCGGGCTACACGACGCGCCCGCCGCGCCACCGTTCGGCCGACCACCGTCTGGCCGGCTTCGGCGCCGTGACGCTGGGCGCGCGGCTGCAGTGGCAGCCGAGCCGCGACTGGCAGCTCGACCTGCGCGTCGAGCGCTACGAGCAGCGCGCCGCATGGCGCGCGGGCGGCGAGGGCTCGCCGGGGCTGGCGCCGCTGCGCGCGCGTTTCGTGCAGTTCGGCGTGAGCCGGCGCTTCTGATGGACATCGGCCTCGCCTTCCAGGCGATGGCCTGCGAGTGCGAAGTGCGCATCGCCGGCCTGCCGGAGCCCGAAGCGCTGGCGATGGCGGCGCGCGCGGCGGACGAGGTGCGGCGCATCGAGGCACGCTGGTCGCGCTACCGTGCAGACAGCATCGTCTCGGCGGTCAATGCCGCGGCCGGGAGTGCCCGGGCCGTCGAGCTCGACGAGGAGACCGCCGCCATCGTCGACTTCGGCGCGCGCTTGCACGAGCGCAGCGGCGGGCGCTTCGACCTGACCGCCGGCGTGCTGCGCCGCGCCTGGGACTTTCGCGCGCGCCATGTGCCGACCCAGGCCGAGATCGACGCGCTGCGGCCGCTGATCGGCTGGCCGCAGGTGCGCTGGGACGGGCGATCGATCGCGCTGCCGCGCGCCGGCATGGAGATCGACCTCGGCGGCCTCGGCAAGGAGTACGCCGCCGACCGCGCTGCGACGCTGCTGCAGGCCGCCGGCGTGCGCCATGCGCTGGTGAACCTGGGCGGCGACGTGCGCGTGCTCGGCGCGCGGCCCGACGGCAGCGCCTGGACCGTCGGCATCCGCCATCCGCGCGACAGCGGCGCTTTGCTCGGCAGCGTGATGCTGCGCGACGCGGCGCTCGCGACCAGCGGCGACTACGAGCGCGGCTTCGAGGCGGGCGGCCGGCGCTTCCACCACCTGCTCGACGCGCGCAGCGGCTGGCCGGCCGAGGGCTGGCAGTCGGTGAGCGTGGTCGCGCCGGCCTGCATTGCCGCCGGTGCGCTGGCGACGACGGCGATGCTGATGGGCGATGCGGCGCTCGACTTCCTGCGCGCCGAGGGGGTGGCCTGGCTGGCGGTCGATGCGGCCGGCCGCGTGCACCGCGCGGGCCTGCCCGAGGGTTGATCGCACCTCAACTTGGCCGTCGCGGGGCCGATAGAGCTTCCAGCGGGTGCAGCACGCGACCGGCGACGCCGCCCGGAAAGGCCTCGATAGGCCTACCATCGTGGGGCGCCGTCGGCGCTGCCTGCGTCCGCACCACACAACCACCGACCTCCGCCGTGAACCCCGCCGAGACCGACGAGCTCAGGCGTGCCCAGGAGGCCCTGGCCGCCAGCGAAGCGCGCTTCCTGCGGGTGATGAAGGGCGGCAACGACGGCTGGTGGGACTGGGACCTGCTGGCCGACCGGATCTACCACTCGCCGCGCTGGTGGTCGATGCTCGGCTACGTGCCGGACGAGCTGCCGCCCAATGCCTCGCTTTGGCGCCGGCTGATGCATGCGGATGACCTGCCCGCCGTCGAGCTGGTGCTGACGTCGGCCCTGGCCAACGGGCCCGACGTCTTCGAGGTCGAGTTCCGCCTGCGCCACAAGGACGGCCATTGGGTGCCGCAGCTGTCGCGCGGCTGCATCGAGCGCGACGCCACCGGCCGCGCGGTGCGCATGTCCGGCGCCAACACCGACCTCACCGCCCGCAAGGAGGCCGAGCAGGCCCAGCGCGAGAGCGAGCTCAGCCAGCGCTTGCTGCTCGAGCGCATGGCCGACGGCGTGTTCGTGGCCCAGGACCACCGCTTCGTGTTCGCCAACCCCGCCCTGCCGGCGCTGCTGGGGCGCGCCGTCGACGAGGTGGTCGGGGCCGGCTTCGATGCCATCGTGCACCCGGACCACCTCGCGACCTGGGCGGCGCGCTTCAGGCAGCGCGTCGGCGCCGGCCCGGAGCCGGTGTCGCAGTACGAGGTGGCGATGGTCCACCGCGACGGCCGTCCGGTGTGGGTCGAGCTGCGCGCCAGCCGCATCGAGTACCACGGCCGGCCGGCCGTGCTCGGCATCGTGCGCGACATCGGCGAGCGCCGGCGCGCCGACGAGGCCTTGCGCGCGGCGCGCCGGCTCGCCCAGGACACGCTCGACGGGCTGACCGCCCACATCTGTGTCCTCGACGCCACCGGCCGCCTGCTGTCGGTCAACGAGGCCTGGCGCAGCTTCGGCGCCCATGGCGGCGGCGAGCCGTCGCGCATCGGCGTCGGGGCCGACTACCTGCGGGTCTGCGACGCCTCGGCCGCCGCCGGCGACGCCGACGCACGCGGTTTCGCCGCCGGGCTGCGCGACGTGCTCGAGCGCCGGCGCGACGCCTTCGACCACCGATACCTGTGTCGCACGCCCGAGGGGCCGCGCTGGTTCCTCGCGCGGGTGACGCGCAGCCGCGGCGAGGGCGCGGTCGCCGTCATCGTGGCCCACGAGGACATCACCGCCCAGGTGGAGGCCGAGCAGCGCATCGCCAACCTGCACGAGCGGCTGTCGATGGCGATCCAGGGCGCCGGCTACGGCGTCTGGGAGTACGAGCTCGGCAGCGGCCGTCTGCTGTGGGACGAGCAGATGCTGCGGCTGTACGGCCACACGCCGGAGAGTTTCGACGGCAGGTCCGACACCTGGCGCGCCTGCCTGTACCCGGACGACCGCGCCGCGGTCGACGAGCGCTTCGCGCAGCTGATGGCGGGCGCGCGCGTCGACCATTTCGAGTTCCGCGCCGTGCGCGCCAGCGACGGGGCGCTGCGCCATATCGAGGCCAACGGCTACCTGCAGCGCGACGGCGAGGGGCGGCCGCAGCGGCTGGTCGGCATGAACCGCGACATCACCGCCCAGCGCGACGCCGAGGCGGCGCTGCGCGAGAGCGAGCAGCGCTGGCAGTTCGCGATCGAGGGCGCCGGCGAGGGTGTCTGGGACTGGCATGTCGCCGAGCAGCGCGTCGTCTACTCGCGGCGCTGGAAGACGATGCTCGGCCACGCCGACGAGGAGATCGGCAGCGGCTTCGACGAGTGGCGCAGCCGCGTTCACGCGGAGGACCTGCCGGCCGCGCTGGAGGCGCTCACGGCCTACTTCGAGGGGCGCGCGTCGAGCTACTCGGTCGAGATGCGCATGCGCTGCCGGGACGGCACCTGGAAGTGGATCCTCGCGCGCGGCCTGGTCGTCGCCCGCGACGCCGAGGGCCGGCCGCTGCGCATGGTCGGCACCCACACCGACCTGACCGACCGCAAGACGGCCGAGGCCGAGCGCGAGCGGCTGGAAGGGGAGGTGCGCCAGGCGCAGAAGATGGAAGCGCTCGGCACCCTGGCCGGCGGCGTGGCGCACGACTTCAACAACGTGCTGGCGGGCATCCTCGGCAACGTGTCGCTGGCGCGCCAGGACCTCGGCGCCGGGCACCCGGTGCAGCGCAACCTCGACCTGATCCAGCGCGCCGCGCTGCTCGCGCGCAGCCGCGTGCAGCAGATCCTCGCCTTCAGCCGCCGCCGGGCGCAGATGCTGACGGTGCAGGACCTCGGGCCCATCGTGCAGGAGAGCGTGCAGCTGCTGCGCGCGACGCTGCCCGCGGTCGCCCGGCTCGAATGCCGTGCGGCGCCGCAGCCGCTGCCGGTGCTGTGCGATGCGATGCACCTGCAGCAGGTGCTGATGAACCTGTGCACCAACGCCTGGCAGGCGCTGCGCGGCAGCTCGGGGCGCATCGAGGTCGGTGTCGCCGAGGCGCGCTTCGAGCCCGGCGGGCCGCGGCCGGCGGGTGCCTCGACCGGGCCGCACGCCCATGTCTGGGTCAGCGACGACGGCTGCGGCATGGACGCCGCGGCGCTGGCGCGCATCTTCGAGCCCTTCTACACGACCAAGCCGGTGGACCAGGGCACCGGCCTCGGGCTGTCGGTGGTGCATGGCATCGTCACCGCCCACGGCGGTGCGATCGAGGTCGAGAGCGAGCCCGGTCGCGGCAGCACCTTCCACCTCTACTTCCCGCTGGTCGCCGCCGCCGAGGACGGCCAGCCGGCCGAAGCCGGCGATTCCGCGGCGGCCCCGCTCGGTCAGGGCGAGCATGTGCTCTACGTCGACGACGACGAGCTGATGGTGCTGACGGTGCGCATGCTGCTCGAGCGCGGCGGCTGGCGCGTCACGACCCACGGCGACGGCGCCGCCGCACTGGCCGCGGTGCGCGCGACCCCGCGGGCGTTCGATCTGGTGGTGACCGACTACAACATGCCCGGCTGCACCGGCCTGGAGCTGGCGCGTGACCTGCTCGCGCTGCGGCCGGACCTGCCGGTGGTGATCAGCTCCGGCTTCATCTCCGACGAGTTGCGCGGCCGGGCGCGCGAGCTCGGCGTGCGCGGCCTGCTGCACAAGGAGAACACGGTCGAGGAGCTCGCCTCGCTCGTGCGACGGCTGGCGCAGCGCACGCCCGGCTGAACACCGGCCGGCGCCGCCGCGGTACCGGCAGCCCTAGAGCTGCAGCAGCGGCCGCAGCGCCTGCAGCAGCGGCCCCGGCTCGTCGGGCTTGGCGACGAAGGCGGTCATGCCGGCGGCGCGGTAGCGCTCGGCGTCGCGCCGCGCCGAGGCCGAGGAGATGCACAGGATCGGCGTGGCGACGCGACCGTTGGTGTGCTCGTGGGCGCGGATGCGCCGCGTCGCCTCGGCCCCCGACAGCACCGGCATCTTGTCGTCCATCAGGATCGCGTCGTAGGGCAGCGGTGTGCGGCTCGCGCGGTCCACCGCATGGGCGCCATCGGCGGCCTCCTCGACATGCGCGCCGGCCTGCTGCAGCCAGGTCGTGAGCAGCAGGCGGTAGACCTCGTCGTCGTCGACCACCAGCAGGTGCGTGCCGTGCAGCTCGCCGCGGCCGTTGGCAGGCGCCGGCTCGATGTGCGCGAAGTCGGCCAGGCCGGCCGGATCGACGATGGTCACCGCGGTGCGCGAGACGCGGATCACGCCGCGCTGCTGCAGCTTCTTCAGCTCGGTGTTGATCTGCTGCCGGCCGGCGCCGAGCAGCGCGGCCAGGTCGGACTGCGACAGGCGCAGCGTCAGGATCAGACCTTCGGGCCGCGGTCGCCCGAAGCGGGCGCCGAGGTCGTGCAGCTGGCGCGCCAGCCGGCACACGAGAGGCCGCGAGAGGGTGTCGACCAAGCGCTCGTACAGCGAGCGAGAGCGGGCCGCCAGGTCGAGCAGCAGCGCGTCGGTCAGCCGGGGCAGGCGGCGCATCGTCGCGGCGACCAGCGGCGCCGGAACGGTCAGCAGCACGCTGTCCTCGTGGGCCCGCATGTCGTGCGGCTGGCTGCCGCCATCGGTGACCGGCACCAGGCCGTAGAGGTCGCCGGGTCCGAGGTAGACACAGACATGGGGCGCCTTGCCGCCGAACCGGCGCCCGACCGCCACGGCGCCCTCGACCACGAGCAGCAGCCCGCAGCAGGGGTCGCCGTGCCGGAACACGATGCCGCCGCGCGGCACCTGCATCAGCTGGCCGGTCTCGGCCCAGTGGTTGAGGACGCCCTGCGCATCCGCCCGGGCATTCAGGCGCTTGAGCAAGGCCCCGGCCAGGGCCCGGTAGGCCTGTGCCGGCGGCAGCCTGTCGGTGCGCTTCTGAACCATTCTTGTGCTCTTCCCTTGAGCGCCGCGGAAAGGGGGTCGCCGTCTCCGCAGGCGCAATCGCCCTGACACTCTAGGGGGCTTCAAGGTGGCGCAAAAGACAGCCGCGGCGGCGACCGCGCCCGCAATGCTCGTTTGTGTCGTCTAGCCGACAAACGGATGACGAATCCGCGGGGCCCTCAGCACTCGACGATGTGGACTGCCAGCCCGCCGCGGGCGGTTTCCTTGTACTTGGTCTGCATGTCGGCGCCGGTCTCGCGCATGGTCTTGATGACCTGGTCGAGGCTGACATGGTGGCTGCCGTCGCCGCGCAGCGCCATGCGCGCGGCGTTGATCGCCTTCACCGAGGCGATCGCGTTGCGCTCGATGCAGGGGATCTGCACCAGCCCGCCGACCGGGTCGCAGGTCAGGCCGAGGTGGTGCTCCATGCCGATCTCGGCGGCGTTCTCGACCTGCTCGGGCGTGCCGCCGAGCACCGCGCACAGCGCGCCGGCCGCCATCGAGCAGGCCACGCCGACCTCGCCCTGGCAGCCGACCTCGGCGCCGGAGATCGACGCGTTCTCCTTGTAGAGGAGGCCGATCGCCGCGGCGGTGAGCAGGAAGTCGATCACGCCCGCATCGCTCGCACCGGGGATGAAACGGCGGTAGTAGTGCAGCACCGCCGGCACGATGCCGGCCGCGCCGTTGGTCGGCGCGGTGACGACGCGCCCGCCGGCGGCGTTCTCCTCGTTGACGGCCAGCGCCCAGAGGTTGACCCAGTCGATCACCTCCAGCGGATCGACCGCCGCGTCGTGCGGACGCGCGAGCAGGTCGCGGTGCCACTGCGCGGCGCGCCGGCGCACCTTGTAGCCGCCGGGCAGGATGCCGTCGGTGCGCAGGCCGCGTTCGACGCAGGCCTGCATCGTCTGCCAGAGCTGCAGCAGGCCGGCGTCGATCTCCGCGTCGCTGCGCCAGAGGCGCTCGTTGCGGCGCATCACGTCGGCGATCGAGCCGCCGATCTCGGCGCAGCGCTGCAACAGTTCCTCGCCGCTGTGGAAGGGCAGCGGCAGCGCGGTCGCGTCGGGCACGATCGCCGCGGCGCGGCCGCCGTCGGCGAGCTGCTCCTCGCCAAGCACGAAGCCGCCGCCGACCGAGTAGTAGCAGCGGTTCGCGAGCTCCACGCCGGCGGCATCGAAGGCCTGCAGGCGCATGCCGTTCGCATGCAGCGGCAGGCTCTCGCGGCGGTGGAAGCGCAGGTCGCTCGCCTCGTCGAAGGTGATCTCGTGACGGCCGAGCAGCGCCAGCCGCTTCGACGCGCGCAGCGCCTGCAGCCGCTCGGCGATGCCGTCCACATCCACCGTGTCCGGCGCTTCGCCGAGCAGCCCGAGCAGCACGGCCTTGTCCGAGCCGTGGCCCTTGCCGGTGGCGCCGAGCGAGCCGTAGAGCGCGCAGGCGATCCGCTCGCTGCGCGCCAGCAGACCGTCGGCGGCGAGCCGCTCGACGAAGAGGCGGGCCGCCCGCATCGGCCCGACGGTGTGCGAGCTGCTCGGGCCGATGCCGATCTTGAACAGGTCGAAGGCGGAGACGGCCATCGACGTGTGTTCAGGCGTACTCGGCCACGGGCACGCAGCTGCAGAACAGGTTGCGGTCGCCGTGCACGTTGTCGACGCGACCCACCGGCGCCCAGTACTTGCCACGCCGCAGGCTCGGCAGCGGGTAGGCCGCCTCCTCGCGCGTGTAGGCGTGCGGCCAGTCGGCCTTCAGCAGCGCCTCGGCGGTGTGCGGCGCGTTCTTCAGCGGGTTGTCGTCCTGCGGCCAGACGCCTTCCTCGACCTTGGCGATCTCGAGCCGGATCGCGATCATCGCGTCGCAGAAGCGGTCCAGTTCGGTGCGCGACTCGCTCTCGGTCGGCTCGACCATCAGCGTGCCGGCGACCGGGAAGCTGAGCGTCGGCGCGTGAAAGCCGTAGTCGATCAGGCGCTTAGCCACGTCCTCGGCGCTGACGCCGCTCGTCTCCTTCAGCGGCCGCAGGTCGAGGATGCACTCATGGGCGACGCCGCCGCCCTTGACGCCGTCGACGTTGCCGCTGAAGTGGATGTCGTAGTGGTCGGCGAGCCGCGCGGCGATGTAGTTGGCGCTCAGGATCGCGGTCTCGGTGGCCGCCTTCAGGCCATGCGCGCCCATCATGCGCATGTACATCCAGCTGATCGGCAGCACCGCGGCATTGCCCAGCGGCGCGGCCGACACCGGCCCGACGCCGCCTTCGGCCGCCGCGGGCGCGCCCGGCGCCCTGGGCAGGAAGGGCACCAGGTCCTCGACGACGCAGACCGGGCCGACGCCCGGGCCGCCGCCGCCGTGCGGGATGCAGAAGGTCTTGTGCAGGTTCAGGTGGCTCA
>CAYLKR010000028.1:0-21360 GCA_964384225.1 uncultured Methylibium sp. | reverse complement strand
AGCAGGCCGGCGCGATCGCCGAGGGCTTCCCGGTCGCGGTGGCGCCGGCCGAGACGCAAGCGGATGCCGAGACCGGCGAGATCATGAGCCCGCTGGCGGCCTTCCTGACCCATGCGGCGCTCGAAGCCGGCGACAACCAGGCCCAGGCAGGCCAGGACGCGATCCAGCTGATGAGCGTGCATGCGGCCAAGGGGCTGGAGTTCGACCAGGTCTTCATCACCGGGCTGGAGGAAGGCCTGTTCCCGCACGAGAACGCGGCCAGCGAGCCCGACGGTCTGGAGGAGGAGCGCCGCCTCGCCTACGTGGCGATCACGCGCGCCCGCAAGCGGCTCTACCTGAGCTTCAGCCAGACGCGCATGCTGCATGGCCAGACCCGCTACAACCTGAAGAGCCGCTTCTTCGACGAGCTGCCCGAGGGCGCGCTGCGCTGGCTGACGCCGCGCAACCAGGGCTTCGGCTCGGGCTTCGCGCGCGACTACCAGGCCGCCTGGCAGCGCGGCTCGGGGCTGGGCTCGGTGGTCGGCGCCGGCCGTGTCGAGCCGCGCGAAGCGCCCGCCGCTTTCGAGAAGCAGGCGCGCACGACGCCACAGGGGCTGCGCTCGGGCCAGAGCGTCTTCCACACCAAGTTCGGCGAGGGCGTGATCGTCACGCTCGAAGGCGTGGGGGCCGATGCGCGCGCCCAGGTCAACTTCGGCCGCCACGGCATGAAGTGGCTGGCGCTGTCGGTCGCCAAGCTCACGCCGGTCGAGTGAGCGTGGAGCCGGCGGCGCTGGCGACGACGCTGCTGCTCGCGCCGCTGCTCGAGGAGGTCGTGTTCCGGCTCGGCCTGCATGCGGCGCTGCTGAAGCGCCTCGGACCGGGCTGGCGCGCCAACGCGCTCGTCGCGCTGGCCTTCGGGCTGGCCCATGCGCTGCTGCGTTCGCCGGCGCTCGGGCTCGGCGTGCTGGCACCAGCGCTGGCGATCGGCTGGGTCTACGAGCGCTGGCGCCGGCTGTGGCCCTGCGTGGCGCTGCACGCGGCCTTCAACGCCGCCTGGCTGCTCGCCGCGGGGCCCTAGCGCACCGGCATCGGCTCGGCCGACGGCGGCTCGCTAGCCGGCTTCTCGGGGGCCGACGCCGCCGAGGCCGCGGGCTGCGGGGCCGACGCGGGCTTCTCGGTCATCTTCACGGTCACGCCGCTCGCATCGCTGGGCTTGGCGTCGTCCTTCATCGCGTCGATGCCGGCGCCGATGGCCTTGCCGGTCAGCTCGACGCCGGTGCTGACCACCGCGCCGGTGACGCTGATCGCGGCACCGACGACCGCGCCACCGACCGTGACGACCGCGCAGCCGCTCAGCAGGGCGCAAGCCACGGCGAGGGCAAGGGGGCGGATCGAGGCATGCATGGTCGCGAGTATCGGGCCGGCCGGGTGAAGACGCGGTCACGGCCACGTCACGAAGGTGTCACGGCGCTTTCACTGCGACTTCCTACCGTCTGCGGGCTTTGTCGCCAGCCCCGGCGCGGGCCTCCTCCCAGCAGTCGCAAGGAAACCCCATGAACAAACCCGTCGATTTCCCCATCGCCCGCCATGCGGACCATGACGAAGAGAACAGCAACACCAGCGGCAATCCCAGTTTCAGCGAGGTGCTCGACGCCCGCCTGAGCCGGCGGTCGATGCTGCGCGGCGGCGTCGGGACGGCCGCCACCGCGGTCCTCGGCGGCCTGGGCCTGTCGGCCTGCGGCGGCGGCGGTGATGCCCTCGCGGCGGCCACCGAAAGCGCGCAGCGCGCCATCGGCAAGCCCTACGGCTTCAACCCGATCCGCTCGCTGAACTTCACGCCGGTGGCCAAGAGCATCGCCGACATGGTGAGCGTGCCGGTCGAGTATGACTACAGCATCCTGATCGCGCTCGGTGACCCGCTCGATGCGAACACGCCGGACTACCGCAACGACGGCACCGACACCGACTTCGACCGCCGCTCGGGCGACCACCACGACGGCATGGAGTACTTCGGCCTCAGCGCCGACGGCAGGCGGCGCGACGTCAACGGCTCGACGCGCGGCCTGATCGCGATGAACCACGAGGCCACCAGCCACCCGCGCAACTGGCGTCCGTCGATCTTCATCCACCCGACCGGCGGCGACAACGGCGCGGTGCGCCCGGCCGCCGAGGTCGAGAAGGAGTTCGGCATCCATGGCCTGTCGGTGCAGGAGGTGCGCAAGCAGGGCGGCCGTTTCACCTACGTGCGCAACTCGCGCTACAACCGCCGCGTCACCGCGATGACGCCGGTGGAGATCGCCGGCCCGCTGCGCGGCCACCCGCTGATGGTCACGAAGTACGACCCCACGGGCCTGACCACCCGCGGCACGCTGAACAACTGCGGCACCGGCTACACGCCCTGGGGCACCTACCTGAGCGGCGAGGAGAACTGGGCCGGTTACTTCACCCGCAGCGCGACCGACGACGCCGCGCGCGGCAACGACAAGAGCACCGTCTCGCTGCGCCGCTACGGCCGCGCGCAGGGCGCCGCCAGCCGCCACGGCTGGGAGACGCCCATCGACCCGGCCAACGCCGACCGCTACGCGCGCTGGAACATCGGCAAGACCGGCGTCTCGGCCGACGGCAGCGACGACTACCGCAACGAACTGAATGGTCAGGGCTACATCGTCGAGATGGACCCCTACGACCCGAACGCCGCGGTGCGCAAGCGCACGGCGCTCGGCCGCTTCGCCCACGAGAGCGCGGTGTTCAGCCTGCGCAAGCCGGGCAAGCCGCTGGCCGTCTACATGGGCGACGACTCGCAAGGCGAGTACATGTACAAGTTCGTCACCGCCGCCAAGTGGACGCCGGCCGACGCCGAGCCGAAGAACCGCATGGCCGCCGGCGACAAGTTCCTGAACCACGGCCGCCTCTACGTCGCGAAGTACAACGCCGACGGGACCGGTGAGTGGATCGAGCTGTCGATCGGCAACCCGGCGATCGCCAGCTACACCGGCTATGCTTTCGCCGACCAGGCCGACGTGGTCGTCAATGCCCGTCTGGCGGCGGACGCGGTGGGTGCGACCCGCATGGACCGCCCCGAGTGGTGCGGCGTCAACCCGGCGAACGGCGAGGTCTACGTCGCGCTGACCAACAACAGCAACCGCAAGGTCGAGCCGAGCGGCACGCAGTTCGGTCTGGACGCGGCCAACCCGCGCGCCTACGTCGATGCCGACGGCCCCGGCACCTCGCAGGGCAACGTCAACGGCCACATCGTGCGCATGGCCGAGGCCGGCGGCGAGGGCGCGGCGACGAGCTTCACCTGGGACGTCTACCTGTTCGGCGCCGAGGCGGACTCGCTGGCCGACGTGAACCTCTCGGGCCTGAGCGATGCCCAGGACTTCTCCTCGCCCGACGGCCTGTGGTTCAGCCCCTGCACCGGCGTGTGCTGGATCCAGACCGACGACGGGGCGTACACCGACGAGACCAACTGCATGATGCTCGCCGGCCTGCCCGGCCGCGTCGGCGACGGCGAGAAGAGGACGCTCACCTACACCAAGGGCGACGGCAGCACGGTCGCGATCGACACCTACGTCGGCGCCAGGCCGGCGGCCGACAAGCTGGCGCGCTTCCTGGTCGGCCCGGTCGACTGCGAGATCACCGGCTGCACCGAGACGCCCGACGGCAAGGCGCTGTTCGTCAACATCCAGCATCCGGGCGAGACGACGCCGGTCGCTGCGCTGCAGGCCGCCGGTGGCGACGACGTGAGCCAGTTCCTGAGCCAGTGGCCGGCCAACGCCGGCTACGGCGCCGGACGGCGCCCGCGCTCGGCGACGATCGTGATCACCCGCAAGGACGGGGGCCGCGTCGGCGAGTGAGTCCGATCCTCATGGCTCCCGCCGCGTTCGGGAGCGTTCGACAGCCGGCCCGCGAGGCCGGCTTTTTTTATGCCGGCAGGGCCTCTGCGGGCTCGTCGAGCTCGAAGGCGTCGACGAAGGTGAAGTACAGCGACGCGTAGAACACGGTCGAGAACATCATCGCGCCGGGCAGCAGCGCGATCGTGGCGCTTTGCGGACTCCCGAGCATCGCGAAGACGAGTTGCGCGACCAGCGTGTAGCCGACCGCGATCGCGAACCACACGAGGCCGAGCACCGCGAAGGCACCCGCGGCGCGCAGGCAGGCCACGACGCTGGCGAACACCGCCTTGGGCACGTCCATGTGGCCCCAGTGCACCAGCGCCGGCGCATGCCAGAACACCAGCGAGAGCAGGGTGACCACCACCATCCGCAGCACGAGCCCGCTGCCGAGGCCGGCCCCCTGCAGCGTCTCGGGCGTCGCGGTGCCGTCGGCGATCGACTGCATCGCCTCGTCGAAGCGCCCGCCGTCGAGCGCCTGGATGGCGAGCAGCGCGACGATCGCCGCCAGCGCATACGCAAAGCCCAGGGTGACCAGCCGCCGCCGCTGGGTCGGGTCGCGCCAGGGCGCGAGCAGCTCGGCGGCGCCCGGCTGGCGCTCGGCGAGCACGCTGCGCGTCGCGAGCATGAAGGCGAGGGTGGCCGCCGGCATCAGCGCCAACGCCAGCACCGGGCCGACCAGCGGCAGCTGGGCCAGCATCAGCGCAGCGAAGCCGGTGACGCCGAACAGCGCGCCGAACACCAGCGGCTGCCGCACGAACACGCGAAAGCCCGCGCGCACCCACTGCAGCCCGGCGCGGGCCGGCACCGTCTTGAGCTTCATCGCGCCAGCGGCGGGTGCCAGGGCTCGGCGACGCGCGCCCGCAGCACGCGCTCGAAATGCGTCGGGTCGTGCGGCACCAGCATGCTGGCCTCGCGCGGCAGGTGCACGTCCCACAGGCGAGAGACCCAGAAGCGCAGGGCCGCGGCGCGCAGCAGCGCCGGCAGCAGGCGCTGTTCGTCGCCGGTGAGCGGACGCACGTCGTCGTAGGCGCCGACGAAAGCCTCCGCCCGCTCCTCGTCGAGGCGGCCGGTCGGCAGGTCGATGCACCAGTCGTTCAGGCACACCGCGATGTCGAAGGCCAGCCGATCGACGCCGGCGAAGTAGAAGTCGAAGAAGCCGCTGAGGTGCGGGTGGCCCCCCGGACCTTCGTCGAACATCACGTTGTCGCGGAACAGATCGGCGTGGATCGGCCCGCTCGGCAGCGCCGCATACGACGGTGACGCGGCGACGCTGTGCTGGAAGGCCAGCTCGGCGTCGATCAGCGCGCGCTGCGCGTCGGTGAGATGAGGGCGCACCAGCGGGATGGTCTCGTCCCACCACGCCAGACCGCGCAGGTTGGGCTGGTGGCGTGGGTAGCTGGCGCCGGCCTGGTGCATGTGCGCGAGCATCGCGCCGACCTGGCGGCAGTGCACGACGCTGGGCGCCAGCGCATGGCCGCCGCGCAGCCGGTCGACGATGGCCGCCGGCTTGCCGTGCAGCGTGTGCAGGATCTCGCCGCGCTCGTCGGCCTGCGGGCCGGGCACCGGGATGTCGCGCTGCTTCAGGTGCTGCATCAGGTGCAGGTAGAAGGGCAGCTGCTCGAAGCTCAGGCGCTCGAACACCGTCAGCACGAATTCGCCGTGCTCGGCGCTGAGGAAGTAGTTGGTGTTCTCGATGCCGGCGGCGATCGGCTTCAACGCCCGCAGGCGCCCAAGCCCGACGCGCAGCGTGAGGGCGGCGGCCTCGTCGAAGCCGACTTCGGTGAAGACCGCCATGGCGGCCTAGAAGGAGAGGACCCGCCAGACCGCCTGGCCGGTGGACCCCTTGCCCGAATGCGGGCCTTCGACGTTGTCGCGGCCGGCGTCCAGCGGCAGCACCTCGTACTCCGCCTTGATCGCGCCCTTGGGCTTGACCTTGGTGCTGCGCACCGCGCCGCGCACGCGCACTTCCTCGATGCGGGCGTTGTCGTCCTCGATCACGCTGCGCTTGACCGCCGGCTCGGGCGCGGCGGGCGCGGTGTCGGCCGGCTTGCCCTGGGCCTGGGCGGCGAGGGCGGTGCCGGCCAGGAGGGCCAGGACGACGGCGGAGGACAGGCGCGACGGCATGGAGCCGATTGTAGGACGGGCCGGCGGTGGCAGCCGCCACAATCGCCCCATGAGCGACTCACTCGATGGCGGGCTGCTGCTGGTCGACGGATCCAGCTACCTGTACCGCGCCTATCACGCGCTGCCCGACCTGCGCAATCCGGCCGGCGAACCCACCGGCGCGGTGCGCGGCATGGTGGCGATGCTGAAGAAGCTGCGCGAGGAGCACCCCTCGGCGCATGCCGCCTGCGTGTTCGACGCCAAGGGCAAGACTTTCCGCGACGACTGGTATGCCGATTACAAGGCCAACCGCTCGGCGATGCCGGAGGACCTGGCGAAGCAGATCGAGCCGATCCACGAGGTGATCCGCCTGCTCGGCTGGCCGGTGCTCGAGGTGCCGGGCATCGAGGCCGACGACGTGATCGGCACGCTCGCCCGCGCCGCCGCCGCGCGCGGTCAGCGGGTTCTGATCTCGACCGGCGACAAGGACCTCGCGCAACTGGTCGACACCCGAGTCACCTTGATCAACACCATGAGCGGCGAGCGGCTCGATGCCGCCGGCGTGCAGGAGAAGTTCGGCGTGCCGCCCGAGCGCATCGTCGACTACCTGACGCTGGTCGGCGACGCGGTCGACAACGTGCCGGGCGTCGACAAGGTCGGCCCCAAGACCGCCGCCAAGTGGCTGGCCGAGCATGGCTCGCTCGACGCGGTGATGGCCGCGGCCGATGCCGTGAAGGGCGTGGCCGGCGAGAACCTGCGCAAGGCGCTCGACTGGCTGCCGACGGCGCGCCGGCTGGTGACGGTGAAGACCGACTGCGAGCTGCCGCTGCCCGGCTGGCCGGCCGCGGCGGCCTGGGAGGCGCTGGCCTGGCGCGAGATCGATCGCGAGGGGTTGCTCGCCTTCTACACGCGCAACGACTTCCGCGCCTGGCGCCAGGAGCTGCAGAGCGGCGCCCCGACCGTGGCGCCAGAGGCGGCGGCCGGCCACCCGGGGGCGCCGCAGCCCGTGGTGGCGCGCCCGGCGGCGGTCGAGACGCACTACGAGACCGTGCTGACGCGCGAGGCCTTCGAGCGCTGGCTCGAACGCATCCGCGCCGCCGACCTGGTGGCGCTGGACACCGAGACCGATTCGCTCGAGCCGGTGTGCGCGCGCATCGTCGGCCTCAGCTTCAGCGTGCGGGTCGGCGAGGCCTGCTACATCCCGCTGGCGCACAGCTACCCCGGCGCGCCCGACCAGCTGCCGCTGGACGAGGTGCTGGCCGCGCTGAAGCCCTGGCTGGAGGACGGCTCGCGCGCCAAGCTCGGGCAGAACGTCAAGTACGACGCGCATGTCTTCGCCAACCACGGCATCGCCGTGCGCGGCTACGCCCACGACACGCTGCTGGAGAGCTACGTGCTCGAGGCGCACAAGCCGCACAGCCTGGAGAGCCTGGCGAGCCGCCACCTGGACCGCAAGGGCCTGAGCTACGAGGACGTGGCCGGCAAGGGCGCGCAGCAGATCCCCTTCTCGCAGGTCGGCATCGATCGGGCCACCGAGTACTCGGGCGAGGACAGCGACATGACGCTGCACGTCCACCAGGTGCTGTGGCCGCAGCTGGAGGCCGAGCCGAAGCTGCGCGAGGTCTACCAGCGCATCGAGCTTCCCGCCTCGGCCGTGCTGCTGCGCATGGAGCGCCACGGCGTGCTGATCGACACCGCGCTGCTGGCAAGGCTGAGCGCCGAGCTGGCGCAGCGCATGGTGGCGCTCGAACAGGAGGCGCATGCGCTGGCCGGCCAGCCCTTCAACCTGGGATCGCCCAAGCAGATCGGCGAGATCCTGTTCGGCAAGCTCGGCCTGCCCGTCAGGAAGAAGACCGCGAGCGGTGCGCCGAGCACCGACGAGGAGGTGCTCGACGAACTCGCCGCCGACTACCCGCTGCCGGCCAAGCTGCTCGAGCACCGCTCGCTCGCCAAGCTCAAGGGCACCTACACCGACAAGCTGCCGGCGATGGTGAACCCGGCCACCGGCCGCGTGCACACCAACTACGCGCAGGCCGTCGCGGTGACCGGCCGGCTCGCGAGCAACGACCCCAACCTGCAGAACATCCCGATCCGCACCGCCGAAGGCCGGCGCGTGCGCGAGGCCTTCGTCGCCCCGCCCGGGCACATGATCCTGAGCGCCGACTACTCGCAGATCGAGCTGCGCATCATGGCCCACATCTCCGAGGACCCGGGCCTGCTGAAGGCCTTCGCCGAGGGCCTGGACGTGCACCGCGCGACCGCCAGCGAGGTCTTCGGCGTGCCGGTGAACGAAGTGAGCAGCGAGCAGCGCCGCTACGCCAAGGTCATCAACTTCGGCCTGATCTACGGCATGGGCGCGTTCGGCCTCGCGAGCAACCTCGGCATCGAGCAGAAGGCCGCCAAGGACTACATCGAGCGCTACTTCGCGCGCTTCGCCGGCGTCAAGCGCTACATGGACGAGACGCGCGCCTCGGCCAAGGCCAAAGGCTATGTCGAGACCTACTTCGGCAGGCGCATCTACCTGCCCGAGATCAACGGCGGGAACGGCCCCCGGCGCACCGGCGCCGAGCGGCAGGCGATCAACGCGCCGATGCAGGGCACCGCGGCCGACCTGATCAAGCTGGCGATGATCGCGGTGCAGGCGGCGCTCGACGCCGAGGGCCGGGCCACGCGGATGGTCATGCAGGTCCACGACGAACTGGTGTTCGAGGTGCCCGAGGCCGAGCTGGCCTGGGCACGCGAGGCCGTGCCGCGGCTGATGGCCGGCGTGGCGGCGCTGAAGGTGCCGCTGCTCGCCGAGGTCGGCGTCGGCCGCAACTGGGACGAGGCGCACTGAAGTGAACCACCCCCGTTGCGGCTGCGCCGCTCCCCCTCCAGGGGGCGCCGCTGGCGGCCCGTCGAAGCCGGTCCGCGGCGGCTGCTGGGCCAGCCGTCGAGGCGGCCGGCTTCACCGCGCTGTCATCGGCAGGACGCCGCCCTGTCACGCCGCCGCGTGACAGTGGCGGTCGATGCGATGGAACACGCTGTCCTTCCGACTCCCGGGTCTGCGAGTCCCGGTGGCGCCCGTCGCAGCGCTGCTGCCGCCGACGGCGGACAGTGCAGACGTCGATGAACCGGCCGACGGCGACAAGCTGCGCGTGCGCAGCGTCTGGATCTCCGACGTTCACCTCGGCACTCCCGGCTGCCAGGCCGCGGCGCTGCTCGACTTCCTGAAGAGCGTCGACAGCCGCCACCTCTACCTGGTCGGCGACATCATCGACGGCTGGCAGCTGCGCCGCAGCTGGTATTGGCCGCAGGCGCACAACGACGTCGTGCAGAAGCTGCTGCGCAAGGCGCGCAAGGGCACGCGCGTGGTCTTCGTGCCGGGCAACCACGACGAGTTCGCACGCAAGTACGTCGGCCACAGCTTCGGTGGCGTCGAGGTGCTGGAGGACTGCATCCACACCACCGCCGACGGCCGCCGGCTGTGGATCACCCACGGCGACTACTTCGACGGCGTGATCCAGTGCGCCCGGTGGCTGGCCTACGTCGGCGACTGGGCCTACGAGCTGACGCTCAGGCTCAACCGGCACTTCAACTCGCTGCGCGCCCGCCTCGGCCTGCCGTACTGGAGCCTGAGCAAGTACCTCAAGCTCAAGGTCAAGCGGGCGGTCAGCTTCATCGGCGACTTCGAGCATGCCGTCGTACGCGAGGCCCAGCGGCGCGGCGTGCACGGCGTCGTCTGTGGCCACATCCACCACGCCGAGCTGCGCCAGATCGACGGCATCACCTATGCGAACGACGGCGACTGGGTCGAGAGCCTCACCGCGCTGGTCGAGCACCTCGACGGCCGGCTGGAGATCGTCGACTGGAGCGCCGTCATTCGCCGTCGCGCGGCGCATCCGTCGGCGGGGGCCCGGCAGGCCGAGGCGGTCGAGGCGTGAGGCCGCCCCGGTTGACGGCGGTCGTGACGTTGCGCCTTGTGACGCCGGTGCTCCACCCGGGGACGGGCGGATGGCGCAGCCGCTGCTCAGACTGTGCCGGCCGCGCGACCGGCGGCGTGACACACGCGTGACAGCTGTGTCGTCTCCAGGACGCCCCGTCCCTCCCAGGCTGACGGGCCGCTGTAGGCGGCGCGGGGCGTGCCGCGTATGTTGTGTCGAAGCGACGTATGGACCCTCTGCAGAGTGCGGCTCGTTACGTTTGGCATGGGCCTTGCACTACGATCGGTCGGCGCTGGCTGCATTGCGGTTCCAGAGCTAGAAGATTCCATCCACACGAGGAGACCACTCTCATGAAAAAGACTGTGATCGCCGCTGCAGTGCTCGCCGCTTCGGCGGGTGCTGTGCAGGCGCAGAGCGTGACGATCTACGGCATCGTCGACACCGGCATCGAGTACCAGAACAAGGTCGCCACCGCCGGCGGCGATGACTCGCGCTTCAGCATGCAGAACGGCGGCATCCTGCCGAGCATCTGGGGCTTCAAGGGCAGCGAAGACCTCGGCGGCGGCCTGAAGGCCGTGTTCAACCTCGAAGGCGACTTCGGCGCCGACACCGGCGGCCTGCGCTTCGGTGGCGCGCTGAACCTCTTCGGCCGTCAGGCCAACGTCGGTCTGAGCGGTGGCTTCGGCACCGTGCTGCTGGGTCGCCAGTACAGCCCGGCCATCCTGGCCGAGCTGGGCACCGATCCGCGCGGCTACAAGGAATCGTTCTCGTCCCTGCTGCCCTACGCCCTGGCGCAGAACCCGGCGGGCAACGGCATCACCGGCAACAACTTCCTGGGCATCTTCACCGGGAACATGATCTCGTACACCAACGCCTTCGGCCCGGTCACGCTGCGCGCCGGCTATGGCCTGGGTGAGGTCGCCGGCGAGAACTCGGACGCGACGACCCTGGCGCTGGGCCTGACCTACGCCGGTCCGGTCACGGTGTCGGGTACGTACCAGCAGATCAAGGGCGCGGGCGGCACCGATGCGGAAACGCAGCGCGTCGGCCTCGGCGTTGCGGTGCCCTTCGGCGCCATCACCCTGAAGGCGCTGTATGCGATGACGACCGCCGACGACGTGGGCGGCACCGAAGTCAGCGATGCCGACCTGCTCGGCATCGGCGTGGACTGGGCCTGGAACCCCCAGAACACCCTGACGGTGGCCTGGTACCACGGTGACGACGACATGGCCAACGGCAAGACGAACGACCTGGTGATCAGCAACGACTACGCGATCTCGAAGCGCACGGTGATCTACGCGCAGTACGTTTACTCCGATGTCGACTCGGGTGCCAACGCCGCCCTGTCGATCGCCGCCGACCGCGGCCCGATCCCGGGCGAGAAGACCTCGATCCTGGGCGTGGGCATCAAGCACTCGTTCTGATCGATCTCGCGTCGCAAGACCGAAGCAACGGGCCGCGAAAGCGGCCCGTTTTTTCTTTGGGCGGGCCGTTCGGGGCTGTCACAAAGCCGCAAGCGCACCTTCATAAACTTAGACAATGAGTGCCTTGCCCGTGGTGCCGGTCGCGCTGCCGCCCCTGCTCAGCCGCGAGCAGGCCATCCTTGAGTTCAACCGCCGCGTGCTCGCCCAGGCGCTGCGCGAGGACGTGCCGCTGCTGGAGCGGTTGCGCTACATCACCATCGTCTCGTCCAACATGGACGAGTTCTTCGAGGTGCGCTTCGCCGATGTGCTGGACGCCTCGCGGCTGGCCGGCTCGGGCGTGACGCGTGCCGCGATGGCCGAGGTGGCGGCCCATGCCCACGAGGTGATCGACGAGCAGTACGCCGCCTTCAACGAGGTGGTGATGCCGGCTCTGAAGGGGCAGGGCATCGTCGTGCTCAACCACGCCGAGCGTGACGAGGCGCAGCGACGCTGGGTCGACGGGTTCTTCCAGAAGCAGGTGCGGCCGCTGCTCGTGCCGGTCGGGCTGGACCCGGCGCACCCGTTTCCCCAGGTCGCCAACAAGTCGCTGAACTTCATCGTCAAGCTCGGCGGCAAGGACGCCTTCGGGCGTGACAACGCGATCGCGATCGTCAAGGTGCCGCGCGTGCTGCCGCGCGTGATCCGCCTGCCGGCCGAGCTGACGCCGGGCCTCCAGGCCTTCGTGCTGCTGTCGAGCGTGATCCGTGCCCACCTGGAGGAACTGTTCCCGGGCCGCACCGTCGAGGCCTTCTCCCAGTTCCGCGTCACGCGTGACTCCGACCTCGACGTCGACGAGGACGACATCACCAACCTGCGCCAGGCGCTGCGCTCGTCGCTGACGACGCGCCACTTCGGTCAGGCGATCCGGCTGGAGGTCGTCAGCACCTGCCCGCCGGAACTGTCCGAGCTTCTGCTCGAGCAGTTCGACCTGCCGGAGGCGGCGCTGTACCGCGTCAACGGGCCGGTCAACCTGGTGCGGCTGAACCAGCTGATCGACCAGGCCGAGGCCGACGCGCTGCGCTTCCCGCCGGCCGAGCCGGCCTGGCCGCGCGAGCTGCCGCGCCAGGGCTCGATCTTCGAGCGGCTGAAGCGCGGCGACGTGCTGATGCACCACCCCTTCGAGAGCTTCGAGCCGGTGGTCGCCTTCCTGCGCGAGGCGGTGCACGACCCCGAGGTGCTGGCGATCAAGCAGACGATCTACCGCACCGGCGCCCAGAGCGTGCTGATGGACCTGCTGCTCGAGGCGGCGCGCCGCGGCAAGGAGGTCATGGCGGTCGTCGAGCTGAAGGCGCGTTTCGACGAGGAAGCCAACATCAACTGGGCCGAGCGGCTGGAGGCGGTCGGCGCGCAGGTCGTGTACGGCATCGTCGGCCTGAAGACGCATGCCAAGCTGCTGCTGGTGACGCGCCGCGAGACCGGGTCGCGCGGCCCGGTGCTGCGCCGCTACGCCCACCTGTCGACCGGCAACTACAACCCCAAGACCGCGCGGCTGTACACCGACGTCGGCTGCCTGACGGCCGATCCCGAGCTGACCGCCGATGCCGACCTGGTGTTCCAGCAGCTCGCCAGCCTGACGCGCGGCAAGCCGCCGAAGCGGCTGCTGCTGGCCCCGACCGGGTTGCACCGCGAGATGCTGCGGCTGATAGGACGCTGCGCCGACGCCGCGCGCGGCGGCTTCGCGGCGCGCATCGTCGCCAAGTTCAACGCGCTGACCGACGAGGCGCTGATCGAGGCGCTGGTCGGCGCCTCGCAGGCCGGCGTCGAGATCGACCTGATCGTGCGCGGCGCCTGCATGCTGCCGGCCGGCCTGCCCGGCCACACCGAGCGCGTCCGCGTGCGCTCGATCGTCGGGCGCTTCCTCGAGCACACGCGGGTGCTGTACTTCCGCTGGGGGCCGGCCGAGGACGACGAGGTGCTCTACCTCAGCAGCGCCGACTGGATGAGCCGCAACATGCAGCGCCGCATCGAGCTGGCGTGGCCGGTGCGCGACGCCGTGCAGCGCCAGCGTGTGATCGACGAGTGCCTGGTGCCCTACCTGCACGATGCCAAGGACGCCTGGCTGCAGCGCTCCGACGGCAGCTACGCGCGCGTCGGCACCGACGGGCCGAGTGCGCAGCAGGCGCTGCTGGCCCTGCACCGCGGCTGAGGGTGGCGCGCATGGACCTGATCCTGTGGCGCCATGCCGAGGCGCATGTGATCAAGGACGGCCAGACCGACCTCGAGCGCGCGCTCACCGCCAAGGGTGAGCGGCAGGCACAGCGCATGGGCGAGTGGCTCAACCAGCGGATGGCCGCATCGACCCGCGTGCTGGCCAGCCCGGCGCTGCGCAGTCAGCAGACCGCCAAGCTGCTGGGGCGCTCCTTCAAGACCGTCGCGGCGCTGGCGCCCGACGGCACGGTCGGCGGCCTGCTGGAGGCGGCGCGCTGGCCCGACTCGAACGAGCCGGTGCTCGTGATCGGCCACCAGCCGACGCTGGGCATCGTCGCCTCGCGGCTGCTGGCCGGCGTCGAGCAATTCTGGTCGGTGCGCAAGGGCGCCGTCTGGTGGCTGCGCTGCCGCGAGCGCGAGGGCGACACGCAGGTCGTGCTGCAGGCGGTGCAGGGCCCCGACCTGCTCTGATCAGGCGCGCTCGATCAGCAGCCGCAGCGGTCCGGTGCGCTCCCAGGCGCGGGCCTCCTCGGCCAGCAGGTGCATCGTCCGCGGGTGGCCTTCGGCCCAGTCGGCGTCGAGCGCGAGCCGCGCCTCGTCGTCGCGCCGGCGCAGGCTGACCACGCGCTCCGGGAGGTCGTTGCGCGCATGGCACAGCAGCGTGGCTAGGCGCAGGCACAGCACCGGCCAGCGCGTCGTGTCCTGCTCGAGCGCGCTGCCGAGCTTGCGCAGGCTGCCGCGGTGGCCGAGCACCAGCGCCGCGATGCGCCGCTGCTGGCTCTGCGAGAAGCCCGGCGCGTCCACATGCGACAGGAGGTAGGCGCTGTGGCGGTGGTGGTCGTGGTGCGAGACCGACATGCCGATCTCGTGCAGCGCCGCGGCCCAGCCGAGCTCGCGCAGCGTCTCGTCGCCGGCGGCCGTGCGCTGCCGCACGCCGGGCGCGCCGCGGCGGTAGAGCGCGAGCGCGAGGCGCTGCACGCGGGCGGCCTGGGCGAGGTCGCTGCCGAAGCGGCGCTGCAGCTCCTGCACCGAGGCGTCGCGCATGTCGAGCGCGACGCGGCGGCCGGCCGGCGCCTGTGCGGCTTCCAGGCGCTCGGCGAGGTCGAAGATCACGCCCTGGCGCAGCGCACCGCGCGCCGGCCGCAGCGCGTCGATGCCGAACTGCATCGCCAGCGTGTAGAGGATCGAGAGCCCGCCGCCGAGCACCGCGCGGCGCTCCGGCTTCAGGCCGGCGAGCGTGAGCGCGTCCTGGTGGCCGGCCGCGAGGCAGGCCTCGATGCACCAGCGCAGGCCCTGTGGCGTGATCGCGCCGTCGGTGATGCCGTTGGCGGCCAGCACCGCCGACACCGCGCTCACCGTGCCCGAGGAGCCGAGCGCCTCGATCCACTGGCCCGGCGCGAAGGGCTGCAGCGCCTCTTCCAGCTCGGCGCCGGCGGCCACCTGCGCGGCGCGGAAGCCCGCCTCGGTGTAGCGCCCGTCGGGGAAGTAGCGCATCGACAGGCTGACGCTGCCGACCTGGAAGCTCTCGGCCACGCGCGGCGTGCGGCCCTGGCCGAGGATCATCTCGGTCGAGCGCCCGCCGATGTCGATCACCAGCCGCGGCCGCTCGCTCGGGTGCAGGCGGGCGACGCCGGCGAAGATCAGGCGCGCCTCCTCGCGGCCCGAGATCACTTCGATCGCATGGCCGAGGACGGTGCGCGCGCGGGCCAGGAAGGCGTCGCGGTTGGTGGCCTCGCGCAGCGTCTGGGTGGCCACGGCCCGCACGCGCAGCACCTCGCTGCCGCGCAGCCGCAGCGCGAAGCGCGACAGGCAGGCGAGGCCGCGCAGCTGCGCTTCCTCGGTCAGGCGCCCGTCGGCGTCGAGCCCGCCGCCGAGGCGCACGGTCTCCTTCAGGTAGTCGATGCGCTTGTAGCGGCCCCGGGCGAGCTGGCCGATCTCGAGCCGGAAGCTGTTGGAGCCCATGTCGATCGCGGCCAGCGGCGCGCCGTCGCGGGGCTCGGGGGAAGCGGCTTGCATGGCGCGGATTGTGGCGGCAACCCGGTGACTGTCCCTGCGCGAGCGCGGCCGGCGACCGCTTCCTAGAATCGAGCGCCTCGCATCACCGGAGACCCCTCATGCTCGAAGCGGAAGTCGACAGCCTCACCCCCAGCCGGCCGTTCTCGCGGCGTGATTTCGTCGCGGCGAGCGTCGGGTCCGGCTTCGCCGCGGCCGTGCTGCCGGTGTCCGCCCAGACGATCAAGACGCCGACGGACGGCCTGATCGCCCGCACCATCGGCATCCCCACCGAGAGCGGCTTCACACTGCCGGTCTACGGGGCCGTGCCGGGCGACCCGGGCCGCTGGCCGGTCGTGCTGGTGATCAGCGAGATCTTCGGCGTGCACGAGCACATCGCCGACGTCGTGCGGCGCTTCGCGCGCCTCGGCTACCTCGCGCTCGCGCCGGAGATGTTCGTGCGCCAGGGCGACGCCAAGGCCTACACCGACATCCCAAAGCTCATCACCGAGGTCGTCGCCAAGAAGCCCGACAGCGAGGCGCTGGCCGATCTCGACGCCTGTGTCGCCTGGGCCGCGATGCACGGCGGCGACACCTCGCGGCTGGGCGTCACCGGCTTCTGCTGGGGCGGCCGCATGACGTGGCTGTACGCCGCGCACCAGCCCAAGGTGCGGGCCGGCGTCGCCTGGTACGGCCGGCTCGTCGGCGAGCCCTCCGCCAACACACCGCGCCACCCGGTGGACCGCGCCGACGCGCTCAAGGCCCCGGTGCTCGGCCTGTACGGCGGGCAGGACGGCGGCATCCCGCTTGACACGGTTGATAAGATGAAGGCGGCTCTCGCGGCAGGCAGTGAGGCGGCGAAGAAGTCCGAGTTTGTGGTGTATCCGGATGCGCCGCACGCCTTCCACGCCGACTACCGGCCGAGCTACCGCAAGGAGGCCGCCGAAGACGGCTGGCAGCGCTGCCTGGCGTGGTTCAAGGCGAACGGCGTCGCGTAGGCGCCGCCGGCCGCAGGCAGTGACCGCGTCCCCCGGGGCGCGGTTTTCTTTTGGGGATCGATGAGGCCATGACTCTCGCGTGGATCGTGCTGGCGACGCTCGCCGGCGGCGTGCTGTCGGTGGCGATCGCCGCCGGGCTGACGCTCGCGGTGCTGAAGCTGATCGTGCGCCACCTCGTCAGCCTGTCGGCCGGCGTGCTGCTCGGCACCGCGCTGCTGAAGCTGCTGCCGGAGGCCTTCGAGTCCGGCGGCTCGCCGCAGGCGCTGTTCGCCACGCTGCTCGGCGGCCTGCTGTTCTTCTTCCTGCTGGAGAAGGTCGAGCTCTACCGCCACAGCCACCATCACGAGGGCGACCACGAGCACCACCACCACCACCACGGTTTCGACGCCGAGCAGGCCGGCCGCGGCGGCTGGAGCGTGCTGGTGGGCGACAGCATCCACAACTTCTGCGACGGGGTGCTGATCGCGACCGCCTTCCTCGTCGACGTGCACCTTGGCATCGTCACCGCGACCGCGGTGATCGCGCACGAGATCCCGCAGGAGGTCGGCGACTACATCGTGCTGCTCAACGCCGGTTTCTCGCGTGCGCGGGCGCTCGCCTACAACGCGCTGTCGGGGCTGGCCGGCGTGGCGGGCGGCGTGGTCGGCTACTTCGTGATCCGCGAGTTCGACGCGGTGCTGCCCTACCTGCTGGTGGTCGCGGCGAGCAGCTTCGTCTATGTCGCGGTGGCCGACCTGATCCCGCAGCTGCAGCGCCGGCTGGCGTGGCGCGACACCGCCACGCAGCTGCTGTGGCTCGCGGCCGGCCTCGGCGTCACCGCAGTGCTGGCCGGTCTGGCCCACGACCACGGCCACGGGCCGGACGGCTCGCACGGGCATGGCGACGGCGGCTTGCCGCACCGGGACGAACGCCCCCACGGCGACGGCGGCGCCCGGTGATCACGATCCGCCAGCGCTCGGCGTGGTCGGGCTTCGAGTTCGAGGCCCTCGACGGCGCCGGCACGGCCGTGGCGAGCCTGCGCTGGCCGACCTGGGCCCAGGCCCGCAACGCGCGGCTGCGCTGGCACACGGAGGACCCGAGCGCCGGCGACGTGAAGCTCCTCCACCTCGGAACGCCCTATGGCGTTCGCTACGAGTACCTGAAGCGCGCGATGATCAACGACACGCGGTACACGCTCTACGGCCCGGCCGGCGACCTGGCGGTCGCGGACGTGCTGCAGGGCGCGCTGACCGCGCGGGACCCGCAGGTGCTGATCCGTCAGCCCTTCGCGGGCCGCGTCGTGCGGACCGGCCATGCGCTGCGGCATGCCTACCGCATCGAGCGCGACGGTTCGGCCATCGGTCGCATCCACGAGCCCGAGTGGTTCAGCCTGCGGCGCACGATGCGCCTCGACCTGCCGGCCGACCTGCCCGTGCCGGTGCAGCTGTTCCTGTTCTTCCTCGTGCACGCGCTGGTGCACAGCTAGCGTCGCGGGGCTTCAGCCGGAGTTGCGCAACCCGGCCGCCACGCCGTTGATCGACATGTGGATGCCGCGCTGCACCCGCTCGTTCGACGGCCCGCCCGGCTGGCTGCGGTAGCGCCGCATCAGCTCGACCTGCAGGTGGTTCAGCGGGTCGATGTAGGGCAGGCGGTGCGCGATCGAGCGCGCCAGCGCCTGATTGGCGGCCAGCCGCTGCGACTCGCCGGTGATCAGCGCCAGCACGCGCTGCGTGCGCTCCCACTCCGCCTGGATCGTGCCGAAGATCTTCTTCGCCGCGCGTCGGTCGGGCACCAGCTCGACGTAGCGCGTCGCGAGCGCGAGGTCGCTCTTGGCCAGCACCATGTCCATGTTCGACAGCAGCGTGCGGAAGAAGGGCCATTGCGCGTGCATGCGCTGCAGCAGCGCGAGGCGCTCGTCGCGCGCACCGGGCGTGGCGTCGAGCCACTGCTCGACCGCCGCCCCGAAGCCGTACCAGCCGGTCAGGCCGACGCGGCACTGGCCCCAGCTGAAGCCCCAGGGGATCGCGCGCAGGTCCTCGATCGCGCGCGTGGCCTTGCGCGAGGCGGGGCGCGAGCCGATGTTGAGCTCGGCGATCTCGCGGATCGGCGTCGCGGCGAAGAAGTAGTCGGTGAAGCCCGGCGTTTCGTAGACCAGGCCGCGGTAGGCGGCCATGCTGAGCGCCGACAGCTCGGCCGCGGTGTCGAGGAAGCGCTTCGGCGCATGGCGCTTCGGCGGCAGCAGCGTGGCCTCGAGCGTCGCGGCGACAAGCGTCTCGAGGTTGCGGCGGCCGATCTCGGGGTTGGCGTACTTCGAGGCGATGACCTCGCCCTGCTCGGTCAGGCGGATCTGGCCGTTCACCGTGCCCGGCGGCTGGGCCAGGATGGCGTCGTAGCTCGGGCCGCCGCCGCGCCCGACGGTGCCGCCGCGGCCGTGGAACAGGCGCAGCGTCAGGCCGTGCTCGCGCTTCAGCGGCTCGAACAGCTCGACCAGCGCCAGCTCGGCCCGGTAGAGCTCCCAGTTGCTGGTGAAGAAGCCGCCGTCCTTGTTGCTGTCGGAGTAGCCGAGCATGATGTCCTGCTCGGCGCCCGAACGCAGCACCAGCGGCAGCACGCCCGGCAGGGCGTAGAACTCGCGCATGATGCCGGCGGCGCGGCGCAGGTCGGCGATGGTCTCGAACAGCGGCACGACGATCAGCTCGGCGCGCGCGCCGGTCTCCAGCGTGCCGCGCAGCAGCCCGGCCTCCTTCTGCAGCAGCAGCACCTCGAGCAGGTCCGACACCGTCTCGGTGTGGCTGATGATGGCGTGGCGGATCGTCTGTGCGCCGTAGCGCTGCCGCGCCTCGCGCGCGGCCTCGAAGATGGCCAGCTCGCCACGCGTGCGCTCGCCGTAGTCGGCGCCGCGCACCTGCAGGCTGCGCGCGTCGTTCAGCAGCGCGACGAGCAGGCGGACCTTGCGCTCCTCGCTCAGCGCCGCGTAGTCGGGCTCGATCTGCGCGACCGCCAGCAGCTCGGCGAGCACCGCCTCGTGCTGGTCCGAGCTCTGGCGCAGGTCGATCGTCGCGAGGTGGAAGCCGAACACCTGCACCGCACGGATCAGCGGCTTCAGCCGCGTCGCGGCGAGCGCGGCGCCGAAGTGCGAGGCCAGCGAGGCCTCGACGGTGCGCAGGTCGGCGAGCAGCTCGTCGGCACTGGCATAGGGTTGCGACGGCGCGACCGCGTGGCGCAGCGCCTCGGTGCCGGTCAGCGCCTGCAGCGTGCCGGCCAGGCGGGCATAGACGCCGATCAGCGCGCGGCGATAGGGTTCGTCCTGGCGGTGCTCGTTGAGGTCGCCGCTGCGCTCGGCGAGCGCCTTGAGCTCCGGCGTCACGTCGACCAGCAGCGCCGACATCGACAGCTCGCCGCCGAGTTCGTGCACCTCGGTCAGGTAGAAGCGCAGCGCGGTCTCGCAGTGGCGCGACACCGCGAGGCGGAGCGTGTCGGCGGTGACGAAGGGGTTGCCGTCGCGGTCGCCGCCGATCCAGTTGCCCATGCGGAAGAAGGACGCGACCTCGTGGCCGGCGAGCTGCTGCTCGATCTCGGCGTACAGGCGCGGGATCTCGCGCAGGAAGGTGCTCTGGTAGTAGGACAGCGCGTTGTCGATCTCGTTGGCGACGCTGAGCTTGGAGGTGCGCAGGAGCCGCGTCTGCCAGAGCTGCGTGACGCGGGCGCGCAGCCGCAGCTCGTTGTCGGCGCGTTCGCGCTCGGTGGCCAGCAGGTCGCGCTCGGCGATCAGGTTGGCGACGGCGCGCTCGGCATCGAGGATGCTCTTGCGCTGCACCTCGGTCGGGTGCGCGGTCAGCACCGGCGACAGGTAGGCGCGGCCCAGTGTCTCGGCGATCTCGGAGGCGCGCACGCCGCGCTGCGCGAGGCGCTCGAAGCTCATCGCCAGCGAGCCCTCCTGCACATGGCCGAGCCGCTCGTGGTGCTCGCGGCGGCGCAGGTGGTGGCGGTCCTCGGCGAGGTTGGCGAGGTGCGAGAAGTAGCTGAAGGCGCGCACCACCGACACCGCCTGCTCGACCGAGAGGTTCTTCAGCAGCCGGTCCAGCGCCTTGCCGGCGGCCGCGTCGCGCTTGATGCGGAAGGCTACGGTCAGCTGGCGGATGCGCTCGATCAGCTCATAGGCGGCCTTGCCCTCCTGCTCGCGGATCACGTCGCCGAGGATGCGGCCGAGCAGGCGGATGTCCTCGACGAGCGGGCGGTTCTTGTCGTCGGTGGCGGGCGCGGGGGCGGAGGCGGTGCGAGGCATGGCGGCGGCGGAGAGGAGGCCGAGGATGCTAGCAGCGGGCGTGCCAGCGCCGCGGCGCGGGCTGGGCCGCTGCTAGCATCGCCGCATGGAAGCCAAGCCGTCCCCCTGGATCATCGCCACCCGAGAGAGCCGCCTCGCGCTGTGGCAGGCCGAGCATGTGCGCGCGCTGCTCGGCGAGCGGCTCGATCTGCCGGTCGAACTGCTCGGCATGACGACGCGCGGCGATCAGATCCTCGACCGCACGCTGAGCAAGGTCGGCGGCAAGGGCCTGTTCGTCAAGGAGCTGGAGACGGCACTGGAAAGCGGCGAAGCGCACCTCGCGGTGCATTCGCTGAAGGACGTGCCGATGGAGCTGCCCGAGGGCTTCGTGCTCGCGGCGGTGCTCGAGCGCGAGGACCCGCGCGACGCCTGGGTGTCGCCGCGCTTCGCGAGCCTGGAGGCGCTGCCGGCCGGCGGCGTGGTCGGCACCTCGAGCCTGCGGCGCCTGAGCCAGCTGCGCGCGCACCGGCCGGACCTGCGCATCGAGCCGCTGCGGGGCAACCTCGACACCCGGCTGCGCAAGCTCGACGAAGGCCAGTACGACGCCATCGTGCT
>CAYLKR010000027.1:0-21458 GCA_964384225.1 uncultured Methylibium sp. | reverse complement strand
ATGCCGTTGTAGCGCAGCACGTTCTCCTCGGCGATGCGCTGGCGCAGCGGCACGAGCTCGTCGCGGTGGTGCTTCGCGATGTCCCAGGCGCTGCGGTAGGCGGCGTAGGCCTCGCGGACCTCGGAGCGGGCGTCGATCGCGGTCTGCGCGGCGCGGTGCAGCGACTGGCGGTAGAGCCCTTCGGCACGCGCGCTGCGGGCGTCGCCGAAGTCGAACAGCGGCAGCTCGAAGCCGATCTCCCAGCCGGTCTGGCGCGGCGCCTCGTTGCTGCTGTTGTGCTGGTAGCCGAGCTCGAGCACGTTGACGAAGCGCGTCGCCTTCGTCAGCCCGAGGTTCTTCGCCGTCTGTTCGGCGCCGAGGCGGGCGGCCTGCACGTCGAGCCGCTCGGCGATCGCGCGGCGCTCGAGGTCGGGCAGGTCGTCGGCCTGCTCCGGCAGGGCCGGCAGCCGCTCCGGCAGCGTGAACGCGGTCTGCGCCCCCCACAGCCCCAGCGCCCGGGCAAGGCGCTCGCGGCTGGCGATGCGGGCCAGCTCGGCGCGCGCGAGGTTCAGCGTCGCGTCGGCATGGAAGCTCTGCTCGCGCAGCCGCTGCAGCTTGTTGAAGTTGCCGACCGAGGCCATGCGGCGCGCCAGCTCGGCGCCCGCGTCGGCGGCCTCCTGCACCTGGCGAAGGTAGCGCACCGTCTCCTCGGCGGCCACCGCCTGCACCTGCGCCTTGCGCGCTTCGGCGGCGAGCGCGAGCACCTCCAGCACTGCGGCGCGGCGCGCGCTCGCGACACGGCGCGACTCGAGCTCGGCGATCCATGGCGCGGCCAGCAGCCGCGCGAGGTTGAGGTGGACGCCCCGCTCGATCTCGACCTCGTCGCCCTGGCGGAGCCGGCCGATGCTGAAGCCGGGGTTGGGCCAGCGCGTCGCCTGCACCGCCTCCGCCTCGGTGATGCCGAGTTGCTCGAAGGCCGCCTGCAGGCCGCGGTGGTTCAGCAGCGCGACCTGGACCGCGGCGTCGGCCGTCAGCGGCTGGGCGAGCAGCTCGGCCACGCGCGCCGCGGCTGCGTCGCGCTCGGCCTCGCTGCGCGTCCAGCGGACCTCCTGGCCGAGGCGTTCGCGCGTGGCCTGCTCGACCTCGGCGAAGCCGCGCCCGGGTTCGAGGCTCGCGCAGCCGGCGAGGCCGAGCGCGAGCGCGGCCGCGAGGGCCGCGGTGTGGCGCCGCCTGGCGTCAGTGGTGATGCTCATGGCGCGGCGGGGCAGGGGTCGGAGTGTCCGCCGCCGCAGGCGGCAGGGCGCTGGGTGCGGCCTGATGGGCCTCTCGCGTGTAGGCGCGCCAGCCGCCGATGCGGCCGACTGTGTCGTTGCTCGCCTTCCAAGGCGCGACCGGCGGCTCGACCAGTGGGCGATGGCTCGCCGTCACCGACGCGTGCCGCAGCGGCGGCACCGCGGCGGCGGCATCGAGGGGGTCGGGCGGCGCAGCCGGGGCCGCGGCGGCGCCGGCGAGCAGGGCGGCCGGCAGGAGCCGGCGCAACGGGACGATGGACATGAGGCACCTCGCAAGGACACAGGGCACCCGGCTGCTGGGCCGGGCCACGGGTCGGCGAGCGGCGCGCGCGGCGCCGCTCAGGCGAGGGGGCTTCGAGGCGGTCGGTCGACGCCGCCGGCAAGGCGACGCCCGGTGTCGCGCGCGGCGGCCAGCCGCGGCGGTGCGGCGGGCTGAGCGACGGCGGCCAGCGTGACCCGCGCCGGCAGCGCCAGCGAAGCGTGACACCAGTCACAGGCCAGGCAAATGCCGGCGGCACGGCCGTCGCCGCCGGCATCGCCGGCGTCGTGGCAGGGCGGCAGCGCAGCGTCGGCCACGCCGTCGTCGGCCATCGCATGCGCCGAGGCGGGCATGGCCGATGGCAGATCCATAGCAGCGACCGCCCAGCCGCGCAACGGCAGCAGGGCGAGCATCAACCAAAGGATCCAGGTGGCGCGGCGCATCTGGCGACAAGTGTAGGCGCTCCGCTGGAGCGTCGCTCGCGGGCGGAAGTTCCATCCCTGCCGCTGCCGGACGCCCGAAGCTAGGGCGAACCCTAGAATTCCCGTCCATCGATCCATCCCCCGGAGCTGAGCGCATGACCACGCCCGCCGCCACGGCCGACACGCTGGCCGCCATCGCCCCGCGCGACAAGGCCGAGATCCTGGCCCAGGCGCTGCCCTACATCCGCAAGTACCACGGCAAGACGCTGGTCATCAAGTACGGCGGCAACGCGATGACCGACCCCGCCCTGCAGCAGGATTTCGCCGAGGACGTGGTGCTGCTGAAGCTGGTGGGCATGAACCCGATCGTCGTGCACGGGGGCGGGCCGCAGATCGACGATGCGCTGGCGCGCGTCGGCAAGAAGGGCAGCTTCATCCAGGGCATGCGTGTCACCGACGAGGAGACGATGGAGGTCGTCGAGTGGGTGCTTGCCGGCCAGGTGCAGCAGGACATCGTCGGACTGATCAACGCCGCCGGCGGCAAGGCGGTCGGCCTGACCGGACGCGACGGCGGGCTGATCCGCGCACAGAAGCTGAAGATGGTCGACAAGGACGACCCGAGCATCGAGCACGATGTCGGCTCGGTCGGCGACATCACCGCGATCGACCCCTCGGTGGTCAAGGCGCTGCAGGACGACCAGTTCATTCCGGTCGTCAGCCCGATCGGCTTCGGCGAGCACAACGAGAGCTACAACATCAACGCCGATCTGGTGGCCAGCAAGCTCGCCACCGTGCTGAAGGCCGAGAAGCTGCTGCTGCTGACCAACACGCCGGGCGTGCTCGACAAGGCCGGCAAGCTGCTGACCAACCTCAGCGCGCGCGAGATCGACGAGCTGTTCGCCGACGGCACGATCAGCGGCGGCATGCTGCCGAAGATCGCCGGGGCGCTGGACGCCGCGAAGAGCGGCGTCAACGCCGTCCACATCATCGACGGCCGGGTGCCGCACGCGATGCTGCTGGAGATCCTGACCGACCAGGCCTACGGGACGATGATTCGCTCGCATTGATGGCCCACTCCCGTTGCGGCTGCGCCGCTCCCCCTCGAGGGGCCACCGCTGGCGGACCGGCGGAGCCGGGTCCGCGGCGGTCACTGGACAGGCCGTGCCTTGCGACGGACGGCAGCGCTGGCTCGTCATGAGACGACGCGCTGTTTGGCTGTTCGATCTGGACAACACGCTGCACGACGCGTCGCACGCGGCCTACGGGCTGATCGACGCGGCGATGAACGACTACATCGAGCGGGAGCTGCGGGTCGCGCCCGACCTGGCCGACCACCTGCGGCGCGACTATTGGCGCCGCTACGGGGCGACGCTGCTGGGGCTGGAGCGCCACCATGGCATCCGCGCGGGGCATTTCCTCGAGCACACGCACCGGCTGCCGGAGCTCGAGGGCCGGCTGCGCTGCCACGCCCATGACCGTGCCGCGCTCGCCCGGCTGCCCGGCCGCAAGATCCTGCTGACGAACGCGCCGGCCAGCTACGCGCGGCGTGTGCTGACCGCGCTGGACCTGGCGGGGCTGTTCGAGGCGATCGTCAGCATCGAGAACATGCGGGTCTTCGGCCACCTGCGGCCCAAGCCGGACGCGCGGATGTTCGGCGTCGTGCTGGCACGGCTGAAGCTGAGGCCGGGCGACTGCGTGCTGGTCGAGGACACCCTCGCGCACCAGCGTTCGGCGCGTGCGCTCGGCCTGCGGACCGTGTGGATGCAGCGCTACCTGCGCAGCAGTTCACACGGACCCGAAGTAGGTGCGCGCTTGCGTCGAAAGCCCGCATATGTGTGTGCAAGAATCCGCTCGCTACAGGAGTTACGGACCCTCTTCACGGCGCACCGACCGCATGTCTGACCTGCCCGACCCCGCGTTGCCGGATGCGCCCGCCGAAGAGGCCGTCGCCGCCGCGACGCCGGCGCGCAAGCGCCCCAAGCCGGGCGAGCGCCGCATCCAGATCCTGCAGACGCTCGCGGCGATGCTCGAGCAGCCGGGCGCCGAGCGCATCACCACCGCCGCGCTGTCGTCGAGGCTCGATGTCAGCGAGGCGGCGCTCTACCGCCACTTCGCGAGCAAGGCCCAGATGTTCGAGGGCCTGATCGATTTCATCGAGACCAGCGTCTTCACGCTGATCAACCAGATCGTCGAGCGCGATGCCGACCCGCGCACCCAGGTCCACAAGATGCTCACCGTCCTGCTGCAGTTCGGCGAGAAGAACCCGGGCATGGCGCGCGTGATGGCCGGCGACGCGCTGGTGTTCGAGAACGAGCGCCTGATCGCCCGCATGAACCAGTTCTTCGACCGCTACGAGTCGCAGCTGCGCCAGAGCCTGCGCGAGCAGGCCCAGGGGGCTGGCTCCGAGACCCCCACCGTCGACGCGCAGGCGAGCGCCTCGGTGCTGACCGCCTTCGTGCTCGGCCGCCTGCAGCGCTACGCGCGTTCGGGCTTCAAGCGGCTGCCGACCGAGCACCTCGACGCGGCGCTGCGCCAGCTCGCCGGCTGAGGCCGCCGTGCCTGGCGCCGTCGAGCTCGCGCTGGCGGGCGAGCGGCTCGTCCTGCTGCCCGAGCGCGCGGTCTTCCTGCCCGATCACGCCACGCTGCTGGTGGCCGACGCGCATGTCGGCAAGGCCGTGTCCTTCCGCCGGCTCGGCGTGCCGGTGCCGCGCGGCACGACGAGCGACACGCTGGAGCGCGTGTCCACGCTGGTTCAGCGTCACGCGGCGACGCGCGTCGTCTTCCTCGGCGACTTCCTGCACTCGGCGCGGGCGCACGCACCGTCCACGCTCGGCGCGCTGGCGCGCTGGCGCGCCGCCCGCCCGGCGCTCGCGCTGACGCTGGTGCGTGGCAACCACGACGCAAGCGCCGGCGACCCGCCGGCGTCGCTCGGCGTCGAGGTCGTCGACGAACCGCTGCGCCTCGGCGGCCTGGCGCTGTGCCACCACCCGCGGCCGGTCGACGGCGCCTATGTGCTGGCCGGCCACTGGCACCCCTGCGTGCGCGTCGGCGGCCGCGCGCACGACCGCCTGCGGCTGCCGTGCTACTGGTTCGGCGACGAGCACGCGCACCCGGTCGGCGTGCTGCCGGCCTTCGGCGGCTTCACCGGCATGCACCCGATCGAGCGCCGCGACGGCGACCGCGTCTGGGCGCTTGCCGAGGACCGCCTCGCCGAACTGCGCTGAGCGCCTCCTACACTTGCCGCCCATGAGCGACGACCTCCAGCGCCTGCTGCAGCGCGCCGAGACCCTGCTGGCGCGGGTCGACGCGCTGCTGCCGGGCCCCGGCCACACCCCGGTCCAGGCCCCCGACTGGGCCGCCTCGACCGCCTTCCGCTACCGGCGCCGCGGCGCTTCGCTGCTCGGTGGCGGCTGGCTCGAGCCGGTGCGGCACGTGGCGACGGTGCGCCTCGACAACCTGCGCGAGGTCGATGCGCAGAAGGAACGCATCGTTCGCAACACCGCGCAGTTCGTCGCCGGGCGGCCGGCCAACAACATGCTGCTGACCGGCGCGCGCGGCACGGGCAAGTCCTCGCTGGTGAAGGCCTGCCTGAACGAGTTCGCGGACCGCGGGCTGCGGCTGATCGAGGTCGACAAGGCCGACCTGCTGGACCTGCCGGACATCGTCGAGGCAGTGGCCCGCCGGCCGGAGCGCTACTTCGTGTTCTGCGACGACCTCAGCTTCGACGAGGGCGAGGCCGGCTACAAGGCGCTGAAGTCGGTGCTCGACGGCTCGGTGGCGCAGGCCGGCGACAACGTGCTGATCGTCGCCACCTCCAACCGCCGCCACCTGCTGCCCGAGTACATGCAGGAGAACCTCAGCTACAAGCACACGCCCGACGGCGAGGTGCATCCGGGCGAGGGCGTCGAGGAGAAGATCTCGCTGTCCGAGCGCTTCGGGCTGTGGATCAGCTTCTACCCCTTCAGCCAGGACGAGTACCTGGCGATCGTCGCCCAGTGGCTGCGTGCCTTCGGCCTGGACGAGGCGCGCATCGCCGCGGCGCGGCCCGAGGCGCTGGTGTGGGCGCTGGAGCGCGGCTCGCGCTCGGGGCGCGTGGCCTGGCAGTTCGCGCGCGACCTGATGGGGCGCGGCGATGCCTGAGGAGCGCGTGCCCGTGGACGTGGCCGTCGGCGTGCTGATCGACGGCGAGGGGCGCTTCCTGCTGACCTCGCGGCCCGCCGGCAAGGTCTACGCCGGCTACTGGGAGTTCCCGGGCGGCAAGCTCGAGGCCGGCGAGACGGTCGAGGCGGCCCTGGCCCGTGAGCTGCACGAGGAACTCGGCATCGCGATCGGTCGCGCCGAGCGCTGGAAGGTCGAGATCGTCGACTACGAGCACGCCCGCGTGCGGCTCCACTTCTGCAAGGTGCAGCAGTGGCAGGGGGCGCTCGAGATGCGCGAGGGGCAGCGTGCGAGCTGGCAGGGCCTGCCGGTGGCCGTGCAGCCGGTGTTGCCCGGCACCGTGCCGGTGCTGCGCTGGCTGGCCGAGGAACGTCGCTTCGAAGGCGCGACGCACGCCGGCTGAGGCCCCGGCCGGCTCAGCCGCCGCGGCCGGCAGCCGGCGGATCGGCCGGGAAGGTGGCGAGTTCGCTGATCTCGAGCCCCTTGCGCAGCTCCCAGGAGGAGTCGAACCACGTGCGGTCCTCGACGACCGGCGCAGGATCCTCGACGGGCTCGACCGCGGCCGGCGCCGGCTCCACCACACGCTGCGCCTCGGCGTGGTACAGCTTGTGCCTCGGGCCGACAAACTGAGCCATCACTGCATCCCGTCGAAAACGTAAATCGATGTAACGAGGCTGGAGTGTGTCGCCGCCGCGGCGTCGCAGTCATCCCCCAAGCTTGAGGTCTCGGGGGCGTCAGTGCGGCGCGCCGTTGTCGTCGGGAGAGGGGGGGACTTCGGCGACGCGGTAGCGCTCCATCGCCCAGGCACCCAGGTCGCCGGCCTTGCAGCGCTCGCTGCAGAAGGGGCGGAACAGGTTGGTCGGCGCGAACTCGCTCGGCGCACCGCATGCCGGGCAGGGCACGAGGCGAGGTCGGACCGGAGCGCCGTCGTTCATGCGCACAGCGTGAGTTCGAAGCCGGTGTCTTCGGCGTGCGGCCGCAGCCGGCCTTCGGCGTCCTGCTTCATCCAGCGGATGGCGACCATCAGCCGGTGGCCACTGATTTCCGGCACCAGCCCGAGCGCGCGGTCGATGCGCACGCGCAACAGGCTGAAGCTGCGTCCGCCGACCAGGCTCTGCTGGTACTGGCCGCCCGGCGCCACGACCATGTGCGGCGCGCCGGATTCGCGCAGCAGCGCCAGCAGCACCTTGAGCGCGTCGGCCAGCGGCAGCAGCGTGGCGAGCCAGCGCTGCAGGTCGTCGCGACGCTGCCCCGCCGCCTCGTTCTGCCACGCGAAGTAGCCCGGCAGGTCGAACTCACAGGTGCCGCCGGGGATGCTGATGCGGCTACGGATGCTCATCAGCCACTCGTTGGCCGTGAGCGCATGACCGGCCTTTCCGACGAGCTGGTTGAGCGCCGCGTAGGCCTCGTCGATGCGCGCGATGACCTGGTCGAGCGCCGCCTCGGAGATCGACGGGTTGCCCCGGAACAGCGCGAGCTGCGCGCGGTGACGCTCCAGATCCTTCAGCAGGTCGCTCTTCAGGTCGGCGCGCGAGGCGACATCCATGATCTCGAAGATCGTCGCTAGCGCGAAGTGGTGGTCGATCGCGCTGTCCCGCCCGATCAGCACCGCGAGCCTGTCGAACAGGTGTTCGAGCCGAAGCATCGTGCGGATGCTCTCGTTGAACGGGTACTCGTACAGGATCAAAGCCGGCGACTCCGCCCGATGCGACGACGCGGATTGTTCCACACGCGGCCTCAGCCGTGCCCGTGCCAGCGCTCCCACAGCACGCCGATGTGGTGCTCGAGGGGCTCGATCGTGTCGGCGTCGTTGTCGATGACTGCGTCCGCCGCGGCGCGCCTCGCTGCGCGCGGAGCCTGGCTGGCGATGACGCGCTCGGCGTCCTCGCGATGCCACCCCGGGCGCTGCTGCACGCGCCTCAGCTGCGTCGCTTCTCGGCAATCGATCACCAGCACGCGGTCTACGCGTGCGCGCCAGTGGCCCGACTCGACGAGCAGCGGCACATCGAACACGATGCAGGGCGAGGCGGCAGCGAGGGTGGCACGACGGTCGGCCTCGGCGCTGATGAGGGGGTGCAGCACCGCCTCCAGCGCCCGCCGCGCCGCGGGGTCGTCGAAGGCCTGCCGGCGCATCCAGGGGCGGTCGAGCGCACCGTCGGGCGCGATGCACGCCGACCCGAAGCGCTGCACGAGGGCCGGCAGCGCGGCACCGCCGGGCGCGGTGAGTTCGCGCGCGATCGCGTCGGTGTCGATCAGGGCCGCGCCGCGTGCCGCCAGCAGCGCCGCGGCGGTGCTCTTGCCGCTGCCGATGCCGCCGGTCAGCCCGATGCGCAGCGCGCCGGCATCCATGGCGCGGCGGCGCTCAGGCCCACCCGAACCAGTCGCCGACGCGCTCGGCGCCCGCGAACAACACCACCAGGCCGGCGCCGGCGAGGAAGGGGCCGAACGGCACGTAGCGGCCTTCGTGCAGACCGCCGCCGATCTTCAGCGCGATGCCGACCACGGCACCGATCAGCGACGCACCGAGCACGATCGGCAGCAGCATCTGCCAGCCGAGCCAGGCGCCGAGCGCGGCGAGCAGCTTGAAGTCGCCCGCCCCCATGCCTTCCTTGCCGGTCGTCAGCTTGAAGAGCCAGTACACCGACCACAGCGACAGATAGCCGAACACCGCGCCCCACAGCGCCGTCGGCAGCGGCAGCGTCCAGCCGAGCGCGGCCGCCACCAGCCCGGCCCACAGCAGGCCGAGCGTGAGGCTGTCGGGGAGCAGCGTGGTGTCCCAGTCGATGCCCGACAGACCGATCAGGACCGCGGCGAAAGCACACCAGGCCAGCACCACCGGCTGAGGCCCGAAACGCCAGGCCAGCGCGGCGAACACGGCGCCGGTGGCAAGTTCGACGAAGGGGTAGCGCCAGGAGATCGGCGCGCGGCAGGCCGAACAGCGCCCACGCAGCGCCAGCCAGCTCAGCACCGGGATGTTCTCGGCCGCGCCGATGCTGTGGCCGCAGGCCGGGCAACGCGAGCGCGGCCGCCACAGGCCGAGCTCGGGCGCATCGGCGACGTCCGCCGGCAGTGGCACGCCGAGGACTTCGGCGCCTTCGCGCTTCCACGCCCGCTCCATCATCAGCGGCAGGCGGTGGATCAGGACGTTGAGGAAGCTGCCGATGCACAGGCCGATCAGGCCCAGCGCCCAGGGCGACAGCAGCACCTGGGCGAGGTCGGGAGAAATCATCCGCCGGTGGGTCCGCGCGTCAGACGACCTGACCGAGCTTGAAGATCGGCAGGTACATCGACACCACGATGCCGCCGATGATCGTGCCGAGGATAACGATGATGATCGGCTCGAGCAGGCTCTGCAGCCCCTTGACCGCCTCATCGACCTCCTGCTCGAAGAACTCGGCCGCCTTCGCGAGCATGTGGTCGAGCGCGCCGGACTCCTCGCCGATCGCGGACATCTGCAGCACCATGACCGGGAAGACGCCGGTGGTCTGCATCGCCGTGGTCAATGCGACGCCGGTGGAGACGTCCTTCTGGATCTGCTCGGTGGCCTCGGCGAACACCGCGTTGCCCGAGGCCCCGCCGACAGAGTCGAGCGCTTCGACGAGCGGCACGCCGGCGGCGAACATTGTCGACAGCGTGCGCGTCCAGCGTGCGACGGCGGACTTGTAGATGAGGTCGCCGAACACCGGCACCTTCAGGAGCAGCCGGTCCATGGTCTTCTGCATCTTCTCCGAGCGCTTCCACGACTCAAGGAAGAAGTAGGTCGCACCGCCAATCACGCCGAAGATCAGCCACCAGTACTTCACGAAGTACTCGGAGATACCCATCACGATGAGCGTCGGCGCCGGCAGATCGGCGCCGAAGCTGGTGAAGACTTCCTTGAACGCCGGGATCACGAAGATCATGATGATCGACACGACGACGAAGGCGACGACGAGCACGGCGACGGGGTACATCAGCGCGCCCTTGATCTTGCGCTTGATCTCGAGCGTTTTCTCCTGATAGGTGGCCAGGCGCTCGAGCAGGGTCTCCAGGATGCCAGCCGCCTCGCCGGCCTCGACCAGGTTGCAGTACAGCGCGTCGAAGTACAGCGGGTGCTTGCGGAAAGCCGAAGACAGGCTGGTGCCGGTCTCGATGTCCGAGCGGATGTCGGTCAGCAGCTTGGTCACCCGCGGGTTGGTGCTGCCGCGCGCCACGATGTCGAAGGACTGCAGCAGCGGCACGCCGGCGCGCATCATCGTGGCGATCTGCCGGGTGAAGATCGCGATGTCCTTCTGCTTGATGGACTTGCCGCCGCTCATGCGGCGCTTCTTGACCTTGCTAACCAGGATGCCCTGGCGGCGCAGGCTGGCGCTGACGACCGACTCGCCGCCGGCGCGCATCTCGCCGCGCACGAGCTTGCCGTTCTTGTCCTTGCCCTCCCACTCGAATACGAATTCCTTGACGTCCTTCGCGTTCGATGCGGTTGCTGCTGCGGTGGCCATGGTGTCCCTGGTGCGTCGGTTGCGTTGCGGTCGCTCAGTCGTTGGTGACCGAGATCACCTCTTCCAGGGTGGTCACGCCGGCGCGAACCTTCATCAGCCCGGACTGGCGGAGGTCACGTACCCCTTCACGCTGAGCCTGCTGCTCGATGTCCATCGCGTTTCCCTGCGAAAGAATGATCCGCTGGATCTCCTCGGTGATCGGCATCACCTGGTAGAGGCCAACGCGACCACGGTAGCCGTTGCTGCAACTGGAGCAGCCGACCGCCCGATACGGCTTCCAACTGCCGTCGAGATCGGCATCGACATAGCCGGCCTTGAGCAACGCTTCGCGAGGATAGTCGGCCGGCGCCTTGCAGTTCTCGCACAGTCGGCGAGCCAGCCGCTGCGCCGTGATGAGGATCACGCTCGATGCGATGTTGAACGGCGCCACGCCCATGTTCATCAGGCGCGTCAGCGTGGTCGGCGCGTCGTTGGTGTGCAGCGTGCTCATCACCATGTGGCCGGTCTGGGCGGCCTTGATCGCGATGTCGGCCGTCTCGAGGTCGCGGATTTCGCCGACCATGATGATGTCCGGATCCTGGCGCAGGAAGGCCTTCAACGCGACGGCGAAGTTCAGCCCGGCCTTGTCGTTGACATTGACCTGGTTGATGCCCGGCAGGTTGATTTCGGCCGGATCCTCGACGGTGGCGATGTTCACGCCCGGCTGGTTGAGGATGTTCAGGCAGGTGTAGAGCGACACCGTCTTGCCCGAGCCGGTCGGGCCCGTCACCAGCACCATCCCATAGGGGCGCTTGATGGCCGCCAGCAGGCGGTCCTTCTCGATCTTTTCGTAGCCGAGCGCCTCGATGCCGAGCTTGGCGCTCGACGGATCGAGGATACGGATGACGATCTTCTCGCCGAACAGCGTCGGCAGCGTGCTGACGCGGAAGTCGATCGCCTTGCTGCCGAACTTCAGCTTCATCCGGCCGTCCTGCGGCACACGCCGCTCGGCGATGTCCAGCCGCGAGATGACCTTGATGCGCGAGGCGAGCTTCTCCTTGATCGCCACAGGCGGCTGCGTGATCTCGCGTAATTCGCCGTCGACACGGAAGCGCACACGATAGTTGAATTCGTAGGGCTCGAAATGCAGGTCGGAAGCGCGCGCATTGATCGCGTCGATCAGCATCTTCTGCAGGAAGCGGACGACCGGTGCATCCTCGACGTCGGCCGAGACGTCGTTCGACTCGCTGGCCCCGGCTTCTTCCTCGGTAACATCGAACTCGAAGTCGCCGGCCACCAGCGACTCGAGCGCCTCTCCGGCCGAGGCGTTGGCCGCATCGACCATCCGCAGCAGCTTGTCGTGTTCTACGATCACCCACTCGGGCGTGAGCTGGGTCGCGAACTTGATGCGCTCGGCGGCTTCCTGGTCGGTCGGATCGGCGCCAGCGATGAACAGGCGGTTGCCGCGCTTGCCGAGCACGACCACCTGGTACTGGGTCGCCAGCTTGACGTCGATGACGTTGCGCGGCAACTTCTGAGGGTCGATCGACGCCAGGTCGAGCAAGGGCATCGCCAGCACGGTCGACAGCGTGTGCGCGAGATCCTGAGGATTGACCGCACCGGCGCTCAGGACCGCCGAGATGAAGCTCCTCTTCTGCTCCTTCGCGCTGCGTACCAGCTCTTCGGCCGTGCGGACATTGAGCTTTCCAGCGTGGACGAGCACGCGCGCCACACCAGACAGTGAACTCTGTGGGGCGTCGGCAAGGGTATCCACGGGGGCGTTCTGGTGGCGGCGCTTCGAATCGATTCATGATCGCCGATTCGATCGGCGCTGTAAACGATCCTCGGCGGGCGGCGAAGCGATCACTCGCTCCATGCCGTTCGAATGCCACACTTGCCGGCCCTGCGATGCCGGCGGACGGCGGCAGGGCCGGCGGAATTGGTCGGGGTGAGAGGATTCGAACCTCCGGCCTCTACGTCCCGAACGTAGCGCTCTACCAGGCTAAGCTACACCCCGAAGTGACCGACGGCTTGCCCGCCGGCCTTGCGATCACGGTCAGGAGGACCGGTCGATCGACTGAGCCGATAAGTGTAGCAGAGCCTCGCGGTGCGCCGACATCGGCAGATGCAGCAAAGACTGCTGGGCCTTCTCGATCTCCGCTCGCGCGGCGGCGCGCGTCGCGTCTACGGCGCCGGTGCGACGCACGATGTCGATGATATCTGGCAGGCGCTCGACCTCGCCGTGCTCGATCGCGTGGCGCACAAGCGCACGCTCTTCGGGGGTGCCCCGGCTCATCGCGACCAGCAGCGGCAACGTCGGCTTGCCTTCTCGCAGGTCGTCGCCGACGGTCTTGCCGAGTGACTCCGTCGTGCCCTCATAGTCGAGCAGATCGTCCACGAGCTGGAACGCCGTGCCGAGCGCGCGACCGTAGTCGCCGCAGGCGGTCTCGACGGCAGGAGGGGCGTCGGCCAGGAGTGCACCGAGGCGGGCGCTGGCCTCGAACAGCTTGGCCGTCTTGTAGCGGATGACGCGCAGGTAGTCCTCGACGGTGAGGTCGGGGTCGTGCATGTTCATGAGCTGCAGGACTTCGCCCTCGGCAATCACGTTGGTGGCGTCGGCCAGCACTTCCAGCACGCGCAGCCGGTTCACCGACACCATCATCTGGAAGGCGCGCGAGTAGAGGAAGTCCCCGACCAGGACACTGGCCGGGTTGCCGAAGCGAGCGTTCGCGGTGTCCCGGCCGCGGCGCAGCTTGGAGTCGTCGACCACGTCGTCGTGCAGCAGCGTCGCCGTGTGGATGAACTCCACCGTGGCGGCCAGTTCGAAGCGCTCCGGGCCCTTGAAACCGAGCGCCTGGGCGAACAGCAGCACGAGCAGCGGGCGGATGCGCTTGCCGCCGGCGCTGACGATGTAGCCGGCGATCTGGTTCACGAGCGCCACGTCGGAGGCCAGCCGGCGACGGATGAGCGCGTCGACCTCGGCCATGTCGTCCGCCATCAGCACGAGGGGTGAAATGCCCGGGCGGTCGCGGGTTACGGGAGGCGCCATCGGCGCGGACGAGGGGCTGCTCATGGCATGTTGCGGCCCCGATTATAGGAAGGGCCCCCGCCCACCGCCTGCCCGGCAGGCCCCTGTGCTGCCCGCTGCATCGGACCCTGCTATACTGATAGGCTCTGCGAATTTCTCCAGAGAGTGTGGTCTGACTCGCCCGGATTCTCCGGAGTTGGGGCGTGTGGACGGAAAGGGCTGATATGTACGCGGTCATAAAAACCGGTGGCAAGCAATACAAGGTTGCTGCCGGCGAGAAGATCAAGGTAGAACAGATTGCTGCGGACGTCGGCCAAGAGATCGTGATCGACCAGGTGCTCGCCGTCGGCGACGGCGCGGATCTGAAGGTCGGGACTCCCTTGGTTGCCGGTGCGAAGGTCGTGGCCACGGTGGTGGCGCAGGGCCGTCACGACAAGGTGCGCATCTTTAAGATGCGCCGCCGCAAGCATTACCAGAGGCACCAGGGCCACCGCCAGAACTTCACCGAGCTGCAGATCAGCGCGGTGAATGCCTGAGCCGACGAGGAGCTGAACCATGGCACAGAAAAAAGGCGGCGGTTCCACGCGGAACGGCCGGGATTCCCAGCCGAAGATGCTCGGCGTCAAGGCCTACGGCGGTCAGGTCGTGCCGGCCGGGTCGATCATCGTGCGCCAGCGCGGCACGCGTTTCCACGCGGGCACCAACGTCGGTACCGGCAAGGACCACACGCTGTTCGCACTGGTCGACGGGCAGATCGACTTCAGCACCAAGGGCCCGCTGAACCGCAAGACGGTCTCCGTCAAGCCGGTCTGACGCGCGCGCGCCCCGAGTCGAAGCCCCGGCGAGCCGGGGCTTTTTCGTTGAGCGCGCCGCTACCATCGAAGCCTTCATGAAATTCGTCGACGAGGTCACCATCGACGTTGCCGCAGGCAACGGCGGCAACGGCTGCGTGAGCTTTCGTCGCGAGAAGTTCATCCCCTTCGGTGGGCCGAACGGCGGCGACGGCGGACGCGGGGGCCACGTCTATGCCGTGGCCGACCGCAACCTGAACACGCTGGTCGATTACCGCTACTCGCGCCGTCACGAGGCGAAGAACGGGGAGCATGGCCGCGGCTCCGACCAGTACGGCGCTGCGGCCGACGACATCGTGCTGCGCATGCCGGTCGGCACGATCATCACCGACGCCGAGACCGGTGCGCCGATCGCCGAGCTGCTCGAGCCCGGCGAGAAGGTCCTGCTCGCGAAGGGTGGAGATGGCGGCTTCGGCAACCTGCACTACAAGACCAGCACCAACCGTGCGCCGCGCCAGAAGACCCCCGGCTGGCCCGGCGAGGCGAAGAAGCTCAGGCTCGAGCTGCGGGTGCTGGCCGACGTCGGGCTGCTCGGCATGCCTAACGCCGGCAAATCGACGCTGATCGCGGCGGTTTCGAACGCGCGGCCGAAGATCGCCGACTACCCGTTCACGACGCTGCATCCCAACCTGGGCGTCGTGCGCGTCGGGCCGGAGCAGAGCTTCGTGGTCGCCGATGTGCCGGGGCTGATCGAGGGCGCGGCCGAAGGCGCCGGTCTCGGACACCAGTTTCTGCGCCACCTGCAGCGCACGCGGCTGCTGCTGCACGTCGTCGACCTCGCGCCCTTCGATGGCAGCGATCCGGTGGCGCAGGCCAAGGCCATCGTCGCCGAGCTGAAGAAGTACGACGAGGCCCTGCATGCTAAGCCGCGCTGGCTGGTGCTCAACAAGCTCGACATGGTGCCGACCGAGGAGCGCGCCGCGCGCGTGAAGGACTTCGTCAAGCGCTACAAGTGGAAGGGTCCGGTGTTCGAGATCTCGGCCCTGACCCGCGAGGGCTGCGAGCCGCTGGTGCAGGCGGTGTGGAAGCATGTCGCAAGCTTCCAGACGGCCTACGTCGAACCCGACGTCCGCTTCGACGCTCCGGCGGACGATGCGGCCGAGGGCTACGCGCCGGTGGCCGACGATCCGCGCTTTCGCTGAGGAGGCTGCGTGGGGGAGCAACTGCGCGCCGCGCGGCGCATCGTCGTCAAGGTCGGCTCCAGCCTCGTGACCAACGAGGGCCGCGGCCTCGACGAACAGGCGATCGGCCTGTGGTGCGGACAGCTCGCGCAGCTCGCCGCCCAGGGCCGCGAGGTCATCATGGTGTCCAGCGGCGCGATCGCCGAGGGCATGAAGCGCCTCGGCTGGCGCAGCCGGCCGAAGGAGTTGCACGAGCTTCAGGCCGCCGCCGCGGTCGGCCAGATGGGCCTGGTGCAGATGTACGAGAGCAAGCTGCGCGAGCACGGCATCGGCAGCGCCCAGGTGCTGCTGACGCACGCCGACCTGGCCGACCGCGAGCGCTACCTGAACGCGCGCTCGACGCTGCTGGCGCTGCTGGCCCTGAAGGTGATCCCGGTCATCAACGAGAACGACACCGTCGTCAACGACGAGATCAAGTTCGGTGACAACGACACCCTCGGTGCGCTGGTCGCCAACCTGGTCGACGCCGACGCGCTGGTGATCCTGACCGACCAGCCCGGGCTCTACACCGCCGACCCGCGCGCCAACCCGGATGCGCGCTTCGTCGACGAGGCCGAGGCGGGCGATCCGGCGCTCGAGCACATGGCCGGCGGCGCCGGTTCGAGCATCGGCAAGGGCGGCATGATCACCAAGGTGTTGGCGGCCAAGCGTGCCGCCGGCAGCGGCGCGTCGACCGTGATCGCCTGGGGTCGTGAGCCCGAGGTCCTGCTGCGCCTGGCGGCCGGCGAGGCCATCGGGACGCTGCTGGTCGCGCGTACCGCCAAGCTGGCGGCGCGCAAGCAGTGGATGGCCGACCACCTGCAGCTGCGCGGTGCGGTCGTGATCGACGATGGCGCAGTGAACAAGTTGCGCGACGAGGGCAAGAGCCTGCTGCCGATCGGTATCGTCGAAGTGACGGGCGAGTTCGCGCGTGGCGACGTGATCGCGGTGCGCAGCACCAGCGGCGCCGAGGTGGCGCGCGGCCTGGCCAACTACGCCAGCAGCGAGGCGCGGCTGATCGCACGCAAGCCGTCGTCCGAGTTCGAGCGCCTGCTCGGCTACACCGCCGAGCCGGAGATGATCCACCGCGACAACCTCGTGCTCGCCTGAGGCGCGCCGGGGCCGAGTCGGTGCCTCAGGGCAAACTTGGGGATAGCTCGGGCCGAGGGGTTGCGCCTACCGTCTCGCTATGTCAACGATTGCCATGTCCGACAGGCCCATGCTGGCATGCGGCCAAGCTGATGGCGGTTGAGCACGGTGGCCAACGAGTTCGCGATCCTCTCGCTGGCCGACTCATTGGCCAGGCGGCTTGCCGATGCTTATCCCGGCACCTTGCGGTCCACGCATGCATGTGGATTTGAGGCGATCGGTAGCGGCAGGTTGCAGAGCGATCCGCCGCTTATGGATGCGGGCGCCACGGTGACCGTCTGGCCATACCGCGTCGCAATCAATTCGCATGCTCGGGCGCATCCACGAGCGGTGGGGAAGGATCCGCGAGGTCAGACTCCCCGGCCTCTGGCGCTCGACGTGCATCTGTTGCTGTCGGTATGGTCAGCCCGTACCGCGACCGAGCTCGTCGTGTTCGCGTGGGCAGTGAGTGAGCTTCATCGCAAGCCATTCCTCGACGCCACGGATCTGTCCGGCGGCGCCCACTGGGGGCCAGGCGACGTGATCGAGTTGGTTCCGAACGACTTAGGGGTTGAGGACACAAGCCGGCTCTGGGGCATGATGCGGTCGTCCTACCGCCTTAGCGCGCCCTACGTTGCGCGCGTTGTTTCGATCGATGTGGCCGACCCAGGCGGGCAATGACATCCACACCGGCATGCTGGCGGCTGCGGTATGCAGATCTGAAGTCTGGTCGATCGAGCTCGGACAGGCCACCGAGTCCTGGGCCTCACTGCCACCAGCGCTGCGCCGCCGCCTCGGCCACCGCCGACAGCGGCAGGTTGGCCGCGCGCTGGCCGCGCAGCCACTTCGCGTCGTTGCCGTCGAACAGGGACTCGCGCAGCAGCTGCGTGGCGTCGAGCGCCTCGAGGTCGAGCGCATGTTCGTCGAGCCGCGTCAGCGTGCGCAGGATGTCGTCGCGCAGCCGCGCGCGCTGCTTGGTCTTCGGGTCGACGATCTCGCCGTCGAGCCCGAAGCGGCAGGCCTGGAAGCGGTTGAAGGTGTAGACGAGGTAGTCGTCCTCGGTCGGCTCGAAGGGCTTCTCCTCGCGCAGCTGGCGGCAGATGCACTGCAGGTAGCAGGCCAGCGCCGCGGCCTTGTCGACCGCGAGCGGCGTGTCGCACACGCGCAGCTCGATCGTGCCGTACTCGGGCTTGGGCCGGATGTCCCAGTAGAAGTCCTTCATCGACTGCACGACGCCGGTGGCCGTCATCTTGTCGAAGTAGGCGCCGAACTCGTCCCAGCTCCGCACGAAGGGCGCACGGCCGGACAGCGGGAAGGCGAACACCGAGTTGAGCCTGGCGGAGTCGAAGCCGGTGTCCTGGCCCTGCACGTAGGGCGAGGACGCCGACAGCGCGATGAAGTGCGGCACGTAGCGCGACAGCGCGTGCAGCAGCCACAGCGCCTGGTCGCCGTCGGGGCAGCCGACGTGGACATGCTGGCCGAACACCGTGAACTGCTTGGCGAGGTAGCCGTAGAGCTCGTGGATGTAGTGGAAGCGCTCGCCGGGAAAGATCTGCTGGCGGCTCCAGTGCTGGAAGGCGTGGGTGCCGCCGCCGGCGATCGCGATGTTGAGCCGGCGTGCCGCGCGCGCGAGCTGGTCGCGCATGTCGCGCAGTTCGGCCACCAGCGGGCCGTGGCGGCGCTGGATCGACGTGCCGATCTCGATCATGCTGCGCGTGATCTCGGGCTTGATGTCCCAGGCGCCGGTGTGCTTCGACGTCTCGCGCAGCAGGTCCTGGGCCTGGGGCGCGAGGTCGTAGTCGTGCGTCGACAGCAGCTGCAGCTCGAGCTCGACGCCCAAGGTCAGCGGCTCCGAAGGGGTGAAAGCTTGAAGGGGCATCTCAGTCCTTGGGAGGCACTTCGCCGGCCACCTCGCGCAGGCCGAACTGCGCCCACAGCGGGCCGGTGAACTGCATCAGCGTCACCGCGATCAGCAGCGCCTGCAGCACGCCGGCGTCGACTTCGGGCAGCTCGCTCGGCCAGCCGTAGGTGGCGGCGCCGAGCAGCAGCGCGGTCTGAGCCATCGGCTGCAGTGCGAGCGTCAGCGCGCCGGCCTGGCGCCAGCCCAGGCCGCTGCTGCGTGCCAGCGCGGCGACTGCGAGGCCCTTGCCGGCGAAGCGCGCGACGACGATCGCAAGCACCCAGGGCCACAAGGTCGCGAAGCCGCCGACCGTGCTGACGAGGCCGAGGCTCACGAACAGCAGCACCGTCAGCGCGGCCCCGGCCACGCCGAGGTGGGGCTCGACGGCAAGCCGGTGGCCCATGCGGGCCCGCGCCACCATGCCGGCCAGCAGCAGCGCGAGCAGCGGCGACAGCCCCCACTGCGCCGCCAGCAGCGCGCCCAGCACCAGCAGGCCGATCTGCAGCACGCCGCGCGCTTCGGTGCGGCGGATCGGGCCCGACAGCCAGTTCAGTGCCAGCCCGAGGAAGGCGCCGAGCAGGAAGGAGCCACACAGCACATAGACCGAGTTCGCCAGTGCGGCCGGCAGTTCGGCGCGCACCGGCACATCGGCCGTCGCGATCACCAGCCAGACCTTCAGCGCCAGCACCGCGAGCACGCTGTTGAGCGCGCACATCATCAGCAGCCGCTCGGTCACCTGGCCGCGCGGCTGGGCCTCGTGGACGGCGGCCATCGTGATGACCGGCGAGGTCGCCATCGCCACCGCACCGGCCAGCGCGGCCGACAGCGGCGGCGCGCCGAGCGCCACCAGCGCGCCGGTGACCGCGAGCGCGGCGAGCAGGGCCTCGGCGACGCATTGCACCGCGAGCGCCGGGTTGTCGATCAGCCAGCGCGGCCGGATGCGTGCGCCGAGCTCGAAGACGAGCACGCCGACGGCCAGGTCGAGCAGCGGCTTCCAGGGGTCGAGGTCGGTGCGCTCCAGCAGCCGCAGGGCCAGGGGACTGGCGAGCACGCCGACCAGCATGTGTCCGCAGGCGCGCGGCAGCCGTGTCCAGCGGCGCACCGCCTCGCCGGCCACAACCGCGACGATGATCAGCAGCGCGATGCCGAGCACCGGGTCGGCGCCGCGCAGGCCTTCGAGCGTCCACAGCGGCGCGGTGGCGGCGGCGGCTGGAGCGGAGGCGGGCAGCAGGTCGTTCACGGGTGGCAGGTGGTTGGAGGGAGCGCCGCCGTGGCGGCACAGCGGACGGGCTGGCTTGAAAGCGGCAGGGCCGACCCCACCATCCTCCGCGCCCCGTACCGCGGCAGGGCCGGGGGAGGCCCGCCTCGGGAGGCGGCAAGGCATCATGCCTGCCCCGCAACCTTACAACAAGTTGTCAATCACCTCGCCATGTCCAAGCAGACCCTGTCGTTCCAGGCCGAGGTGCAGCAGCTGCTGCACCTCGTCACGCACTCGCTGTACTCGAACAAGGAGATCTTCCTGCGCGAGCTGGTCTCCAACGCCTCCGACGCCTGCGACAAGCTGCGCTTCGAGGCGCTGAACGACGCCGCGCTGTACGAGGACGCGCCGACGCTCGAGGTGCGCGTCGCCTTCGACAAGGACGCGCGCACGATCACGATCACCGACAACGGCATCGGCATGAGCGAGGCCGAGGCGATCGCCAACCTCGGCACCATCGCCAAGAGCGGCACCCGCGAGTTCGTCGGCAAGCTCTCGGGCGAGCAGGCCAAGGACACCCAGCTGATCGGCCAGTTCGGCGTCGGCTTCTACAGCGGCTACATCGTCGCCGACCGCATCACCGTCGAGTCGCGCCGCGCTGGCGCCAAGCCGGAGGAGGGCGTGCGCTGGAGCAGCGCCGGCACCGGCGACTTCGAGGTCGAGACGATCACCCGGCCCGCGCGCGGCACGTCGGTGACGCTGCACCTGCGCGAGGGCGAGGACGAATGGCTCGCGCAGTGGAAACTGAAGTCGACGATCGCCAAGTACTCGGACCACATCTCGCTGCCGATCCTGATGCGCAAGCAGGAATGGAACAGCGAGAAAGGCGAGTACGAGACGAAGGACGAGTGGGAGACCGTCAACAAGGCCGCGGCGCTGTGGACGCGCGCCAAGAGCGAGATCACCGACGCCGAGTACAAGGCCTTCTACGAGCAGCTCAGCTACGACAGCCAGCCACCGCTGGCCTACACGCACAACCGCGTCGAGGGCCGCAGCGAGTACACCCAGCTGCTCTACGTGCCGGCGCACGCGCCGGGCGACCTGTGGAACCGCGACAAGCGCGGCGGCGTCAAGCTCTACGTCAAGCGCGTCTTCATCATGGACGACGCCGAGGCGCTGATGCCGGTGTACCTGCGCTTCGTCAAGGGTGTCATCGACTCGGCCGACCTGCCGCTGAACGTGAGCCGCGAGTTGCTGCAGGAGAGCCGCGACGTCAAGGCGATCCGCGAGGGCTCGACCAAGCGCGTGCTGTCGATGCTCGAGGACCTGGCGAACAGCGAGGACGCCGCGCAGCGCGACAGGTACGCCAGCTTCTGGAAGGAGTTCGGCGCGGTGCTGAAGGAAGGCATCGGCGAAGACCACGCCAACCAGGAGCGGCTCGCGAAGCTGCTGCGCTTCGCGTCGACCCATGCCGACGATGGCGTGTCCTTCGCCGACTACGTGTCGCGCATGAAGGAGGGCCAGGAGGCGATCTACTACATCACCGCCGACACGCTGGCCGCGGCGCGCCACAGCCCGCAGCTCGAGGTCTTCCGCAAGAAGGGCATCGAGGTGCTGCTGCTG
>CAYLKR010000026.1:0-21795 GCA_964384225.1 uncultured Methylibium sp. | reverse complement strand
TGTTCGTGCTGCTGCAGCTGCCCAACGCCGGCGACGACCTGCAGGCGATCAAGAAGGGCGTGATGGAGCTGGCCGACCTGGTGGTCATCAACAAGGCCGATCTCGACGCCGCCGCCGCGACGCGCGCCGAAGCGCAGATCACCGGTGCGCTGCGGCTCTTCGGCCTGCACGGCCATCCCGACCATGCGCATCACGACGACAAGGTCTGGGAGCCCTGCGTGCTGCAGCTCAGCGCGCTGAAGGCTCAGGGCCTGCCCGAGTTCTGGGCCGCGGTCGAGCGCTTCCGCGCGCTGCAGACCGCCAACGGCCGGCTCGTCGCGCGCCGCCACCGGCAGGACCAGGCCTGGATGTGGGAGCGCATCGAGGCCGGCCTGCACCTGCGCTTTCGCCAGCACCCCAAGGTGCGGGAGGCTCTGCCGGCGCTGAGCGAGCAGGTCCGCGAAGGCACGGTCGCCGCGTCGGTCGCCGCGCGCCGGCTGCTGGACCTGATGTATTGAAGAACACCGAGGACGAGAGGAGCCCCGTATGCACGACATCATCGAAGAACTCGAGAAGCGCCGCGCCGCGGCCCGCCTCGGCGGTGGTCAGAAGCGCATCGACGCGCAGCACGCCAAGGGCAAGCTGACGGCGCGCGAGCGCATCGAGCTGCTGCTCGACGAGGGCACCTTCGAGGAATGGGACATGTTCGTCGAGCACCGCTGCGTCGACTTCGGCATGGCCGACAACAAGGTCCCGGGCGACGGCGTCGTGACCGGCTACGGGATGATCAACGGCCGCCTGGTGTTCGTCTACAGCCAGGACTTCACGGTGTTCGGCGGCGCACTGTCCGAGTCGCATGCCGAGAAGATCTGCAAGGTCATGGACCAGGCGATGAAGGTCGGCGCACCGGTGATCGGCCTCAACGACTCGGGCGGCGCGCGCATCCAGGAGGGCGTGGCCTCGCTCGGCGGCTATGCCGAGGTGTTCCAGCGCAACGTGATGGCCAGCGGCGTGATCCCGCAGATCAGCATGATCATGGGCCCGAGCGCCGGCGGCGCCGTGTACTCGCCGGCGATGACCGACTTCATCTTCATGGTGAAGGACAGCTCCTACATGTTCGTCACCGGCCCCGAGGTCGTGAAGACCGTGACGCACGAGGAGGTCACCGCCGAGGAACTGGGCGGCGCCGGCACCCACACCACCAAGAGCGGCGTCGCCGACCGCGCCTTCGAGAACGACGTCGAGGCGCTGCTGATGCTGCGCCGCTTCTTCAACTACCTGCCGCTGAACAACCGCGAGAAGGCGCCGGTGCGGCTGGACCCGAAGGGCGGCGACCCGGCCGACCGCCTCGACCTCTCGCTCGACACCCTGGTGCCCGACAACCCGAACCAGGCCTACGACATCAAGGAGCTGATCCTCAAGGTCGTCGACGACAGCGACTTCTTCGAGCTGCAGCCCGACTACGCGAAGAACATCGTCATCGGCTTCGGTCGCATGGAGGGCCAGACGGTCGGCGTCGTCGCGAACAACCCGCAGGTGCTGGCCGGCTGCCTGGACATCAAGAGCAGCATCAAGGCGGCGCGCTTCGTGCGCTTCTGCGACGCCTTCAACATCCCGGTGATCACCTTCGTCGACGTGCCGGGCTTCATGCCGGGCACCAGCCAGGAGTACGGCGGCATCATCAAGCATGGCGCGAAGCTGCTCTACGCCTACGCCGAGTGCACGGTGCCCAAGGTCACCGTGATCACCCGCAAGGCCTACGGCGGCGCCTACGACGTGATGGCCTCCAAGCACCTGCGCGGCGACGTCAACTTCGCCTGGCCGAATGCCGAGATCGCGGTGATGGGCGCGAAGGGCGCGGTCGAGATCATCTTCCGCGAGGACAAGGGCGACCCGGCCAAGCTGGCCGCCAAGGAGGCCGAGTACAAGGCCCGCTTCGCGAACCCCTTCGTCGCCGGCGCGCGCGGCTTCATCGACGACGTGATCCAGCCGCACGAGACGCGCAAGCGCATCTGCCGCTCGCTGGTGATGCTGAAGGACAAGAAGCTCGAGAACCCGTGGCGCAAGCACGGCAACATTCCCCTGTGAGCGAGGCCAGGACCATGTTCAAGAAGATCCTGATCGCCAACCGCGGGGAGATCGCGTGCCGCGTCATCAAGACCGCGAAGAAGCTCGGCATCGCGACCGTCGCGGTCCATTCGGAGGCCGACCGCGACGCGCTGCACGTGGAGCTGGCCGACGAGGCCGTGCTGCTGGGCCCGGCGCCCAGCCGCGAGTCCTACCTGGTCGCCGACAAGATCATCGCCGCGGCCAAGGCCACCGGTGCCGAGGCCATCCACCCGGGCTACGGCTTCCTGTCGGAGAACGAGGGCTTCGCGAAGCGCGTCGAGGAGGAGGGCCTGGTCTTCATCGGGCCGAAGCACTACTCCATCGCCGCGATGGGCGACAAGATCGCCTCGAAGAAGCTCGCCAACGAAGCCAAGGTCAACACCATCCCGGGCTGGAACGACGCGATCGAGTCGCCCGAGCGCGCGGTCGAGATCGCGCGCGGCATCGGCTACCCGGTGATGATCAAGGCCAGCGCCGGCGGCGGCGGCAAGGGCCTGCGCGTCGCCTGGAACGACAAGGAGGCCTTCGAGGGCTTCACCTCCTGCCGCAACGAGGCGCGCAACAGCTTCGGCGACGACCGCGTCTTCATCGAGAAGTTCGTCGAGGAACCGCGCCACATCGAGATCCAGGTGCTCGGCGACGCCCACGGCAACACCGTCTACCTGTGGGAGCGCGAGTGCTCGATCCAGCGGCGCCACCAGAAGGTGATCGAGGAGGCGCCGTCGCCCTTCATCAGCGAGGCCACCCGCCGCGCGATGGGCGAGCAGGCGGTCGCGCTGGCCAAGGCGGTGAGGTACCAGTCGGCCGGCACGGTGGAGTTTGTCGTCGGCAAGGACCAGAGCTTCTACTTCCTCGAGATGAACACCCGGCTGCAGGTCGAGCACCCGGTGACCGAATGCATCACCGGGCTCGATCTCGTCGAGCAGATGATCCGCGTGGCCGCCGGCGAGAAGCTGCCGTTCACGCAGGAACAGATCCCGCGCGAGGGCTGGGCGATCGAGTGCCGCATCAACGCCGAGGACCCGTTCCGCAACTTCCTGCCGTCGACCGGCCGGCTGGTGCGCTACCAGCCGCCGGCGGTGACGATGGTCGCCGCGCAGCCGCGGCCGGCGGAGGGGGGCGTGCGCGTCGACACCGGGGTGTACGAGGGCGGCGAGATCCCGATGCACTACGACTCGATGATCGCCAAGCTCATCGTGCACGGAAAGGACCGCGCCGAGGCGATCGCGCGGATGCGCGAGGCGCTCAACGCCTTCGTGATCCGCGGCATCAACAGCAACATCCCCTTCCAGTCGGCGCTGCTGGCGCATCCGCGCTTCGTGGCGGGCGACTTCAACACCGGCTTCATCGCCGAGCAGTACCCGAAGGGCTTCAACGCCGCCGACGTGCCGCACGAGGACCCGGACTTCCTGGTCGCGCTGGCGGCCGCGGCCAACCGGCGCTTCCTCGAGCGCGCCTCGGCGATCAGCGGCCAGCTGCCGGGCCACGGCGTGCGCATCGGCAGCGAGTTCGTCGTCGTCGTGAAGGGCGAGGCGGGCCACGACGAGCACCGCCCGGTGACCGTCGAGGCGGCCAACGGCAGCATCGACGTCACCATCGGCGAGCGCCGCTACGCGCTGACGGGCAGCTGGCTCTACCGCGGCGTGCGCGCGATCGGCCAGTGCAACGGCCGGCCTTTCGCGGCCCAGGTCGAGCGCGACGGCGTGTGGATCCGCGTCGCGCACAACGGCCGGCGCATCGACGCGCTGGTGCTGAGCCCGCGCGCCGCCGAGCTGCAGAAGCTGATGCCCTACAAGGCGCCGCCCGACACCAGCCGGCTGCTGCTGTCGCCGATGCCGGGGCTGCTGGCCAGCATCGCGGTCACGGCCGGCCAGCAGGTCCATGCCGGCGAGCGGCTCGCAGTGGTCGAGGCGATGAAGATGGAGAACATCCTCGTCGCGGCGCGCGACGGCACGGTCGCCGAGATCGTCGCCAGGCCGGGCGAGAGCCTGACGGTGGACCAGGTCATCCTGAAATTCGCCTGACGAGGACGACATGGCGATGAGCAAGCCCTTCCGCATCCTCGGCCTGCAGCAGATCGCGATCGGCGGGCCCGACAAGCAGCGCCTGCGCGCGCTGTGGGTCGACATGCTGGGCCTCGCGGTCAAGGGCAACTTCGTCTCCGAGCGCGAGAACGTCGACGAGGACATCTGCGCGATGGGCTCGGGCGTGCACGAGGTCGAGGTCGACCTGATGCAGCCGCTCGACCCGGACAGGAAGCCCGCGGTCCACACGACGCCGCTCAATCACATCGGCCTGTGGGTCGACGACCTGCCGAAGGCGGTCGAGTGGATGAGCGCGCAGGGCGTGCGCTTCGCGCCCGGCGGCATCCGCCGCGGCGCGGCCGGCCACGACATCTGCTTCATCCACCCGAAGGGCAACGACGAATTCCCGCTGTCGGGCGAGGGCGTGCTGATCGAGCTGGTGCAGGCGCCGCCCGACGTGGTGGCCGCGCTGGGCTGAGCGGAGCGCCGTGGACGGCGTCGATGCGGTCGTCGTCGGTGCCGGGGTCGTCGGCCTCGCGGTCGGTCGCGCGCTCGCGCAGCGCGGGCTCGAGACGATCGTGCTGGAAGCCGAGGGGGCGATCGGCACCGTCACCAGCGCGCGCAACAGCGAGGTGATCCACGCCGGCCTCTACTACCCGGCCGGGTCGCTGAAGGCGCGGCTGTGCGTGGCGGGCCGCGAGGCGCTGTATGCGTATTGCGCCGAGCGCGGCATCGGCCACCGGCGCTGCGGCAAGCTGGTCGTCGCGGCGCATGCGGAGCAGCAGGGCGAGCTCGAATCGCTGCAGCGCAAGGGGGCCGCCAACGGTGTGCACGACCTGCGCCTGCTGAGCCGCGCCGAGGCGCGCTCGTTCGAGCCCGAGCTCGCCTGCGCTGCGGCGCTGCTGTCGCCGTCGACCGGCATCGTCGACAGCCATGGCCTGATGCTCGCGCTGCAGGGCGATCTGGAACATGCCGGCGGCGTGGTCGCGCTGCGCACCCGGGTCGAGCGCATCGTCTGCGGCACGCCGCATGTCGTGAAGGCCGACGGCAGCGAGCTGGCCGCACGCATCGTCGTCAACGCCGCCGGCCTGTGGGCGCCGGCGCTCGCCGCGCGCACCGAGGGCCTCGACGAGGGGCACCGGCCGCAGGCGCGTTTCGCGAAGGGCCACTACTTCGCGCTGGCCGGCCGTGCGCCGTTCTCGCGGCTGATCTATCCCTTGCCCGAGGCCGCCGGCCTCGGCGTGCACCTGACGCTCGACCTCGGCGGTCAGGCGCGCTTCGGCCCGGACGTCGAGTGGATCGCCGCCGACGAGTCGACCGGCATCGACTACCGCGTCGACGCCAGCCGCGCCCCGGCCTTCGAGGCTGCGATCCGCGGCTACTGGCCTGGGTTGAAACCGGGGTCGCTGCAGCCGGCCTACAGCGGCGTGCGGCCCAAGCTCGCCGGGCCCGGCGAAGCGGCCGCGGACTTCCGGATCGACGGGCCCGAGGAACACGGCATCGCCGGCCTCGTGAACCTGTTCGGCATCGAGTCGCCCGGGCTCACCGCCTGCCTGGCGATCGCCGACGAGGTCGCTGCCCGGCTCAGGGCGCCAGCAGCTGGTTGACGCTGCTCACGTCCTCGGGCTTCAGCGACCCGGCCGCCTGCTTGAGCCGCAGGTTGCCGAGCACCACGTCGTAGCGCGCGCGGTAAAGGTCGCGCTGCGTCGTGTAGAGCTGGGTCTGGGCGTTCAGCACGTCCAGGTTGACGCGCACGCCGACCTTATAGCCGAGCTGCGTCGCCTCCAGCGCCAGCTTGCTCGACGCCTCCGCGGCCTCCAGCGCGCGCACCGAGGCCTCGCCCGACTGGACCGCCAGGAAGGCCTGGCGCGTCGCCTGCGTCACGCCGCGGCGCGTGAACTCGAGGTCGTTGCGCGCCTTCTCCTCGAGCGACAGCGTCTCCTTGACGCGGTTCTGGATCGAGTAGCCGGCGAACAGCGGCACGTTCAACTCGACGCCGACACTGCCGCTGGTGAAGCTGCCCTGCAGTCCGGAGACGGTCTGCGCGCGGCCGACCACGCTGTCGTTGCGCGACTTGCCGAAGCTGCCCACCAGGTCCACGGTCGGCAGGTGGCCGGCGCGCGCCCTGCCGGTCTCGAGCTGCGCGACCTCGTAGGCGAGCTGGGCGCGCTTCACGTTCGGCGAGGCCTCGGTCAGCGCCACCCAGGGCTCGACGACGGACGGTTCCACGCTCGGCAGTTGCACCGGCACCGCCAGCGGCCGCGGCGTGACGTTGGGGGTGCCCACGAGCTGGTCGAGCGCGATGCGCGCGGTGCGCAGGTTGTTCTCGGCGACGATCTCCTGCGCCGTGGCGAGGTCGAAGCGGGCCTGCGCCTCGCGCGTGTCGGTGATCGTCGCGGTGCCGACCTCGAAGTTACGCTTCGCCGACGCCAGCTGCTCGGCGATCGCGGTCTTGTTGGCCTGCGCCGTGCCCAGCGTGTCCTGGCCCGCGAGCACCTCGAAATAGGCCTGGGTCAGCCGCACGATCAGGTCCTGCTCGGCCAGCGCGAGGTCGGCCTGGGCGGCCTGCAGCGCGCGCTCGGCCTGGTCGATCGTCAGGTCGTTGCTGCGGTTGAAGAGCGGCTGGCGCGCGGTGACGCCGACCTCCGAACGCGTGGTGTAGGTCGAGTCCGCGTTCGGCGAGTCCGACATGCCGCGCGTGAGGCCGGCACCCAGCGCCACCGTCGGGCGCTGCAGCGCCTTGATGCGCTCGTACTGGTGGCTGGCGGACTCGGCCTGGGCGCGGGCGGCGAGGTAGGTCGCGTCGTAGCTGCGCGCCGCGTCGTACAGCGCCTGGATGCTCTGCGCCGAGGCCGCGCCGGCCGCGAGCAGCAGCATCCCGGCCGCCATCAGGGACCTCGCGAGGGCGGCGGGGCGCGATGCGGCAGGGCGGCGGAAGGAGGGACGCTGTGGCATGGGGCTTTCCTCGGCAGGATCAATGCTGGAAGACGGGCGGCGGCGCGATCGGGTCGATCGCGTGCCGGCGGGCGGGCGCAGCCGGGCTTGTACCGGCGGCAGCGGCGGGTGTCGCGGGCCGGGCGACGAACCGCGGAAAGCGGCGTCCGGCCTGCAGCGAAGGGGTGGCGGGCAGCGCGTCGGCAGCCATGCGCCGCCGGCTCAGAAGCTGAAGCGCGAAGGCTCGGGGAAGCCTTCGAGCCGCGGGGCGACGGTGTCGAACAGCTCGACGCGGTCCCAGCCGTCGGCGCTGCGGCGCGTGAGCAGCACGGCCGGCATCACCGGCTCCTCGCCGACGATCGCGACCAGCCGGCCGCCGACCTTGAGCTGATCGAGCAGGGCGCGTGGCAGCTCGGCCACCGAGCCCGACAGCACGATCGCGTCGAACGGCGCCTCGCCGGCCAGGCCGGCCGCGCCGTCCATCGTGCGCACTTCGGCATTGAAGACGCCGGCACGCCTCAGGTTGTCGGCGGCCAACCGCGCCAGCGCGGGGCGCTTCTCGAGCGTGATCACGTGCTGCGCCTTGTGCGCCAGCAGCGCGGCCATGTAGCCCGAGCCCGCACCGACCTCGAGCACGCGCTCGTGCTTGTGCAGCGCCAGCTCCTGCAGCAGCCGCGCCTCGACCTTGGGGGCGAGCATGCACTGGCCTTCGGGCAGCGGGATCTCGAGGTCCATGAAGGCCAGCGCGCGGTGTGCGGCGGGCACGAAGTCCTCGCGCCGGAGCAGCGACAGCAGCGACAGCACCGAGGCGTCGAGCACCTCCCAGGGCCGGATCTGCTGCTCGATCATGTTGAAGCGGGCTTGTTCGATGTTCATGGCGGAAGCGGAAGGCTGAATCTCAAAATTCTATTTCGCGGGTCCGAACCCGGCGGCCGCGCCCGACGGTGCGGGACGCCAGCGGCGCCGCGCCCATTCGGCCAGGTCGTCGAGGTAGCAGTAGATCACCGGCACGACCACCAGCGTCAGCAGCGAGGACGTGATCACGCCGCCGATGACCGCCTGGCCCATCGGCGCGCGCTGCTCGGAGCCCTCGCTGAGCGCGAAGGCCAGCGGCACCATGCCGAAGACCATCGCCAGCGTCGTCATCAGGATCGGCCGCAGCCGCACCCGGGCGGCGTGCAGCAGCGCGGTCTCGCGGTCCATCGGTGCGCTGTCGTGCCCCTGCTCGTCGAGGTTGGCATGGCCGCCGGCGCGGCAGCGGATCGCGAAGTCCACCAGCAGGATCGCGTTCTTGGTCACCAGACCCATCAGCATCACGATGCCGATGATGCTGAACATGTTCAGCGTCGAGCGGAAGGCCAGCAGCGCCAGCACCACGCCGATCAGCGTCAGCGGCAGCGAGCTCATCAGCGCGATCGGCTGCAGGAAGCTCTTGAACTGGCTGGCGAGGATCATGTAGATGAACACCACCGCGAGCGCCAGCGCGCCGACCGCGTAGCTGAAGGACTCCTGCATGTTCTTCGTCGAGCCGCCGAACACCGTGCGGTAGCCGGGCGGGAAGGGCGTCTCGGCGAGCACGCGGCGGATGTCGGCCGACACCTCGCCCGCGCTGCGGCCCGAGGCGTTGGCGTCGACGTTGATCTCGCGGTTGAGATCGCGGCGGTTGATCTGGTTCGGGCCGGTCGAGGGCCGCACCTCGGCCACCTGCGACAGCCGAACGATGCGCGGCGTGCCGTCGGCGGCCGCCCCCACCGCGAGCGGCAGGCGCTCGAGGTCCTCGATCGCGCTGCGCTGGCTCGGCGCGAGGCGCACGTTGACGTCGTAGTTCTCGCCGTCCGGTGCGCGCCAGTTGCCCACCGTCGTGCCGGCCACCAGCGTGCGCAGCGTCGTCGCCAGCGCGTTGACGTTCAGGCCCACGTCGGCGGCGGCGTCGCGCTTCACGTCGATCGCGACCGTGGGCTTGTCGGGCTTGAGCGTGCTGTCCAGGTCCACCAGGCCGGGAATGGCCTGCAGCCTGGGGGCGAGCTGCTTCCACAGCCGCTCGAGCTCGGCGAGGTCGGGTCCCTGGATCGAGAACTGCAGGCTCTTGCCGCCGCCGAGGTCGGTGACGCCGATGTTGGTGACGGTGATGCCGGGGATGCTCGCGAGCCGCGCGCGGAAGGGTTCGGTCAGCTGCGCGATGCTGCGCTGGCGCTGCTTGCGGTCCACCAGCCGCACATAGGCCGAGCCGTAGATCTTGCCCTGGGCGAAGCCGCTGTTGATCGTCGTGACGGTGTAGAGCACCTCGGGGAACTCGCGCAGCGCCGCGTCCACCTGCTTCGCGCGCTGCTCGGTCAGTTCCAGCGACGAGCCCACCGGGGTGTAGAAATTCACCTGGGTCTCGGAGAAGTCGGCCTTGGGCACGAACTCGGCGCCGAGGATGGGGATGATGAAGAAGCTGCCGACGAAGGTGGCCGCCGCCGCGGCCAGGGTCTTGAGCTTGTGCTTCAGCGACCAGCGCAGGATGGCCTGGTAGCCGTCCGACAGGCGCCCGGTGAAGCGCTCGAAGGCGCCGGTCACGCGGCCGAGCGTGCGGTCGTACAGCGTCACCGGCTTGCCGTGGCGCGGGCCGTGGGCGGCCGGGTCGTTCCAGACGCTGGACAGCATCGGGTCGAGCGTGAAGCTGACGAACATCGAGATCAGCACCGCCGCCACGATGGTCAGCCCGAACTCGTGGAAGAACTTGCCGACGATGCCGCCCATGAAGCCGATCGGCAGGAACACCGCCACGATCGACAGCGTGGTGGCCAGCACGGCCAGGCCGATCTCGTCGGTGCCGTCGAGCGCCGCCTGGTGGGCGGACTTGCCCATCTGCACGTGGCGCACGATGTTCTCGCGCACGACGATCGCGTCGTCGATCAGCAGCCCGACGCACAGCGAGAGCGCCATCAGCGTGATCGCGTTGATCGTGAAGCCGAACAGGTGCATGAACAGGAAGGTGCCGATCAGCGCGATCGGCAGCGTCAGCCCGGTGATGACCGTCGAGCGCCAGGAGTTCAGGAACAGGAAGACGATGCCGATCGTCAGCAGCGCACCTTCGAACAGCGTGCGCTGCACGTTGGCGACGGACACGCGGATCGAGCGCGAGTTGTCGCGGTTGACCTCCAGCTTCACGCCGGGCGGCGTGACGTCCTTCGCGCCCTCGAGCGCGCGCTTCAGGCCGTCGACCACCGCGATGGTGTTCTCGCCCTGCGACTTCTGCACCGACAGCAGCACCGTGCGCCGGCCGTTGTAGAGCGCCAGCGACTCCTGCTCCTGCGGCCCGTCGACGACGTCGGCCACCTGCCACAGTCGCACCGGCACGCCGGCGGCGGCGCCGCCCGTGCTCGTCATCGCCCGCTGCGCGACGACGATGTCGCGGAAGTCCTCGGGCGTCTTCAGCCGCGCGTTGATCTGGACCACGCGCTCCTGGTCGAGCGTGCGCAGGCTGCCGACCGGCTGCTCCTGGTTCTCGCTGCGCACGGCGGCGAGCACCTGCTCGACGCCGATGCCCAGGGCCTCCATCGCGTCGGGGCGCAGGTGGATGTTGATCTCGCGCTCCAGCCCGCCGACCACGCTGACCGAGCCGACGCCGCGCACGTTCTCGAGCCGCTTGCGCAGCACCTGGTCGGCCCAGGTTGTCAGTTCCTGCGTGCTGCGCTTGCCGTCCTCGGACAGCACCGCGACGTTGAAGACCGGCTGAGAGGCCGGGTCGAAGCGCGAGATGCGCGGTTCCTCGACCTCGTCGCGCAGCAGCGGGCGGATCAGCGCGACCTTCTCGCGCACGTCCTCGGCGGCCTTGCGGCCGTCGATGTCGAGGTTGAACTCGACGATCACGATCGATTGCCCCTCGTAGGAGCGCGAGTACAGGCTGTTGATGCCGGCGACGGTGTTGACCGCCTCCTCGACCTTCTTCGTCACCTCGCTCTCGACGATCTCCGGCGACGCGCCCGGGTACTCCATCTGCACGACGACGGTCGGGAAGTCGATGTTCGGGAACTGGTCGACCGCGAGGCGCTGGTAGCTGAACAGGCCCAGCACCACGAAGGCGAGCATCGCCATCGTGGCCATCACCGGGTTGGCGATCGAGACGCGGGTGAACCACATGGCGGTCGCGGCTGCGTCGCTTCAGCGCGCTGCGGGGGCCACGCCGGTGGACGCCGCCGCGCTCTGGGCTGCGGCGGCCGCGCCGGCGAGCCGCAGCCGCGTGCCTTCGCGCACCGCCCCGACGCTGCCGCGCAGCACGGTGGCGCCGTCGGCAAGGCCGGCGGTCACCTCGACCAGCGCTTCGGCATCCGCGGCGGCCTGGCTGCGCAGACCCAGCTCCAGCGGCCGGGCGACCGCGCGGCCGTCCTCGAGCGCGATCGCATAGGGCCGCGCCTGGTCGATGCGCACCGCGCTCGCTGGCACCGCCAGCGCGGTGCGGCGCTCGAGCTCGATCTCGCCCTGCGCGAACAGCCCCTGGCGCAGCCCCGGCTGGCCGTCCACCGCCAGGTAGATCGGCACCGCGCGCGTGCCGGCCTGGGCGCTCGGCGCGATGCGCGCGACGCGCGCGGTCACCGGCGCGTCCACGCCCTCGACGCGCAGCGTCGCCAGCGCGCCGGGCTTCAGCGCCGCCAGGTCCTGGGCCGGCACCGCGGCCTCGATCTCTAGCCGGCTCAGGTCGACGATCTCGATCAGCCGGGCATCCACCGCCACCCGCTCGCCCGGCTGCACCAGCCGCTGCGACACCCAGCCGGCGATCGGCGCCCGCAACACCGTGTCGTTCAGCGCCTTGCGCGCCAGGTCCGCGGCGGCGTTGGCGGCCTGCAGCGCGGCGCGCGCCGCCGCAGCGTTGGAGATCGAGGTGTCCAGCGCGTTCTGCGAGATGAAGCCCTGGCCGACCAGCGCACGGTTGTTCTCCAGTGCGCGCTCGGCGATGTCGAGCTGGGCCTTCGCCGACGCCGCCTGCTGCTGGGCCTGGCGCAGCCGCAGCTCGTACTCGGTGCCGTCGAGCCTGCCGAGCACCTGGCCGGCGGCGACGCGATCACCCTCGCGCACGTCCAGGCGGGCCACCTCGGCGGCCACGCGTGCCTTGACCATCGACCAGTCCACCGCCTTCAGCGCGCCGGTCACCTCCAGCGTGCGGCGCAGCTCGCGCGGTGCGGCCAGGGCCACGTCGGCCGGCGCGAGCTCGAGCTCGGGTGCGGTGGCGGCAACCGGGGCCGGCGCGGGCGGCCGGCGCAGCGCGATCGCGGCCAGCACGCCGGCCACGGCCAGCACCGCGACGCCGGCCAGCAGCGCGCGGCGCCTCACCGTGCCGCTCCCTTGGCCTTGCGCGCGGCGGGCTTGCGGGCGGGCACCTGCGGCGCGGCCGCCTCACGCGGGCACAGGCCGAGCAGCATCAGGTCCATCTGCACGGCGATCTGCTTCGGCGGATCGATCAGGTGCTCGGCCACCGGGCAGGCGCCGATCGAGTTCTTGTGCATCATGATGAAGAGCACCGGCGCCATCAGCGCATGCACCGTCTCATGCACCGGCACCGGCCGGAACTCGCCGCGCGCGATGCCGCGCTCGATCACGCTGGCGATCATGCGCTCGGCCGGCTCGATCACCTCTTCCAGGTAGAACTGCGCGATGTCGGGGAAGTTGCGCACCTCGGCCATCACCAGCTTGCAGATGCCCGAGGCCTTGGTCTGGCCGATGCGTCGCCACCATTCCTGGATCAGGTGGGTCAGCAGCTCGGTGGTCGGGCCCTCGTGGTTGCGCACGATGTCCACGCCCTCGGCGATCTCGGCCGAGATGTTGCGGCGGATCACCGCCTTCAGCAGCTCTTCCTTGCTCGGGTAGTAGAGGTAGAGCGTGCCCTTGGAGACGCCGGCGCGCGCGGCCACCTCCTCGGAGCGGGTGGCCGCGAAGCCCTTCTCGACGAAGAGCTCGAGGGCGGCGTCCAGCAGTTCCTGCGGACGGGCTTCCTTGCGGCGTTGGCGGGGGGGGGGGGGGGGGAGGGGAAGGGCGGACATGTGATTTACTGACTACTTGGTCAGTAATGTAGCGGCCTGCTTCGAGCGGGTCAAACGGCGGAAGTTGCATGCCGTCAGCTTGCCGGGGCGTTGTGCGTACTGTGCCCGGCTTGCGTGAGCCGCCGGTCAAGCGGGGTAAAGATGCTTGAAGTTGCCGCCCGACGGCCGGTTCGGCAGGGGGCGCTGCCTAGAATCGCGCCGCATGAAACGCCCCCCCTGGACGCTGCTCGCGGTGCTGGTCCTGGCCGCGGCCGCGGCCGCCGCGTGGTGGTGGACGCGCAGTGCCGACGGCGCCCCGGCCTACAAGACGGCCGCGGTCGAGCGCGGCCCGCTGCAGGCGGTGGTGGCGGCGGGCGGCACCGTCAACCCGGTGCGGCAGGTCAGCGTGGGCAGCCAGGTCTCGGGGCAGATCAAGGAACTGCACGCCGACTTCAACACCGAGGTCAAGCAGGGCCAGCTGATCGCCCGCATCGACCCCGAGAGCATCCTCTACCGCGTGCGCCAGGCCCAGGCCGACGTCGACGCGGTGCGCGCCCAGGCGCTGCAGCAGCAGGCCAACGTGGCGGCGGCGCAGGCGGCGCTGTCGCGCGCGAAGCTGGACGCTGCCAACGCCGCGCGCGACCTGGCGCGCCAGCAGGAGCTGCTGGCCCAGGGCTTCGTGTCCGACGCTGCGCTCGACGCGGTGCGCAACACCGCCGGCACGCTGGCCGAGCAGGTCAAGGTGGCCGAGGCGCAGCTGGAGGTGGCGCGGGCCCAGGCCGCCAGCGCGCAGGCCAGCATCGGCCAGCGCGAGGCGGTGCTGGCGCAGGCCAAGGTGGACCTCGACCGCACCGAGATCCGCTCGCCGGTGGACGGTGTGGTGATCAAGCGCAGCGTCGACGTCGGCCAGACGGTGGCCGCCAGCCTGCAGGCGCCGGAGCTCTTCATCATCGCGCGCAACCTGTCGGACATGCAGGTCGAGGTGGCGATCGACGAGGCCGACATCGGCCGCGTGCGCGAGGGCCAGCCCGTGAGCTTCACCGTCGATGCGTTTCCGTCGCGGACCTTCGAGGGCAAGGTGGCCGCGGTGCGCAAGGCGGCGCTGAACACCAACAACGTCGTGACCTACACGGTGGTCGTCGCGTTCACGCCGGACACCGCGCGCGGCCGCGTGCAGCTGCTGCCGGGCATGACGGCCAATGCGCGCATCGTCACCGACACGCGCGACGACGCGCTGAAGGTGCCGAACGCCGCGCTGCGCATGCGGCTGGCGGGCGTGGCCGAGCCGGCGGCCTCCGCGGCCAGCCGACCGCGCGGCAACGGCGCAGCCCGCGCCGGCGCCGAGCGCGTCGGCCGCGGCCGCGTCTACCTGCTCGACGCCGCCGGCAAGCCGCAGGCCGTGGCGCTGCGCCTGGGCATCAGCGACGGCAGCATGACGGAGGTGATCGGCGATGCGCTGCAGCCCGGCCAGCAGGTCGTGACCGGCACGGTGGGCGGCGCCAATGCGACGCCGGCGCCTTCGCCGCTGGGTGCGCGGCGCCCGCCGTTCTGAGCGGGGCCGGGCGATGGCGCTGATCGAGGTCCGCGACCTCGTCAAGACCTACCGGATGGGCGCCGGCCACGACGGCGCGGCCAACGAGGTGCAGGCGCTGCGCGGCGTGTCGCTGGACATCGAGGCGGGCGAGTTCGTCGCGATCATGGGCGCGTCGGGTTCGGGCAAGAGCACGCTGATGAACGTGATCGGCTGCCTGGACCGGCCCACCGCCGGCCACTACCGGCTGGCCGACGAGGCCATCGAGTCGCTCGCCGGCGACGCGCTCGCCGCCATCCGCAACCGCCGCATCGGCTTCGTGTTCCAGCAGTTCAACCTGCTGCCGCGCACGTCGGCACTGGAGAACGTGGAACTGCCGCTGGTCTATGCGGGCGTGCCGCCGAAGGAGCGCCGCGCCCGCGCGCTGGCCAGCCTGGCGCAGGTGGGCCTGGCGGAGCGGGCCGACCATACGCCGGCGGAGCTGTCGGGCGGCCAGCAGCAGCGCGTGGCGATCGCGCGCGCGCTGGTCAACCGGCCGCAGATGATCCTGGCCGACGAGCCCACCGGCGCGCTCGACAGCGCCACCTCCGAGGACGTGCTGCGCCTGCTGGCCGGCCTGAACGCGAGCGGCATCACCATCGTGCTGGTGACCCACGAGCACGACATCGCCGAGTGGGCGCGCCGGCGCATCGTGTTCAAGGACGGCCGCGTGCTCGAAGACGCGCGCCAGCCGGGGCGCGGCGCATGAACCTGCTTGCGGCCTTGCGCTCCGCGTGGCGTGCCATCGCCACCAACTGGCTGCGCAGCATGCTGACGATGCTGGGCATCATCATCGGCGTGGCCGCGGTCATCACCACCATCGCGATCGGCAGCGGCGCGCAGCAGCGCGTGGCCGAGCAGATCAAGGGCCTGGGCTCCAACATCATGCTGGTGCTGCCCGGCACCCAGACGGCCGGCGGCGTGCGCCTGGGGGCGCAGACCGGCCAGGCGCTGACCGAGGACGACGCCGAGGCCATCGCCCGCGAGGTGGCCGAGGTGCAGGTGGCCGCGCCCACGCTGCGCACCGGGGTGCAGGTGGTGGCCGCCAATGCCAACTGGGCCACCTCGGCGCTCGGCATCACGCCCGACTACCTGGAGGCGCGCGAATGGCCGGTGGCCCAGGGGCGCAACTTCGAGCCGAACGAGATCGCCGGCTCCGGCAAGGTGGCGCTGGTGGGCGCCACGGTGGCGCAGCAGCTCTTCGGCGACGCCGACCCGATCGACCAGGTGATCCGCGTGAAGAAGGTGCCGCTGACCATCGTGGGCGTGCTCGCGCCCAAGGGCCAGAACAGCCTCGGTCAGGACCAGGACGACACCGTGATGGTGCCCATCTCCACCTTCCGCAACCGCATCCAGGGCCAGGCCGGCGGGCGCCTCAAGCGCGTGGGCGCGATCAACGTCAAGGTCCGCGAAGGCCAGAGCATGGCCGTGGCCGAGGAGCGCATCCGCGAGCTGCTGCGCCAGCGCCACCGCCTGCAGCCGGAAGCGGACGACGACTTCAGCGTGCGCAACCTCACCGAGCTGCTGCAGGCCCAGGAGGCCTCCAGCCGCGTGCTCGCGCTGCTGCTGGCCGCGGTGGCCGGCGTGAGCCTGGTGGTCGGCGGCATCGGCATCATGAACATCATGCTGGTCAGCGTGACCGAGCGCACCCGCGAGATCGGCCTGCGCATGGCCGTGGGCGCCAGGAGCCGCGACATCCTCGCGCAGTTCCTGATCGAGGCGGTGACGCTGAGCCTGGTGGGCGGCGCGATCGGCGTCGCCCTCGGCGCGCTGGCGAGCTGGGCCGTGGCCACCTTCGCCGGCTGGCAGGTGGCGATGGGGCCGGGCGCGATCGGCCTCGCGGTGTGCTTCTCGGCGGCGGTGGGCGTGTTCTTCGGCTGGTACCCGGCGAAGCGGGCGGCGGGGTTGTTGCCGATCGAGGCGTTGAGGCATGAGTAGTGCCGAGTGTACGTAGCTCTATGCTCTTACATTGCGTCGGTGACCCGACGTGGGCGTCAGGCGGGATCAATGGCAGAGGAGGTATCGCGCAATGGATTGGGAGTTGTTCCTGGCTGCTGTGGCGCTGCTTGCCTCAGGACTCGCGGCCCTGTATGCGCGCTGGAGCGCCAATGAAGCGAAGGCGGCCAACGACATTGGGCGTCTCAATGCGCTCCTCGCCCTGCGTAGCCACTATCTAGCGCTGGCGGAACATGAGGCAAAGCTAGTTCATACGCTCGGCGGTTCGCCGAGCGGCCTACAAGCTGCGCGAAGCGCATTTGCAGAGCTGGATAGCAGGTTGCGGGAAGTCGGGCGCGAACTCGACAGGTATCACGCGAAGCTGCTTGATGTAGGGAAGTAGGGCCTCGGTGCGCCCATGACCACCGACGACCCCTACGACCTGGCCCGCTTCGTCGCGGCCCAGTCATCCAACTACGCCGACGCCCTCGCCGAATTGCGCGCTGGCTGCAAGCGCACGCATTGGAGCTGGTACGTGCTTCCGCAGCTCGCCGGGCTCGGCGCAAGCGCGATGTCGGTCCGCTATGCGATCTCCGGCCTCGCCGAGGCGCGGGCCTACCTGGCGCACCCGCTGCTCGGCGCGCGCCTGCGCGAGTGCGTGGCCGCGATGAACGGGCACGACGGGCTCGCCGCCGCCGCGATCCTCGGCGAGGTCGATGCGCTGAAATTCCACTCCTGCATCACGCTGTTCGCGCAGGTGGCCGAGCCGGGCTCGCCCTTCCACGAGGCGCTGGCCCGCTACTTCGCGGGCGTGCCGGACGCGGCCACGCTGGCGCTGCTCGGGAGCTAAGCGCAGCCGGGCCGGTCCCCGCCACCCGCCCCCGCTAACATCCCCGCCTTTGCCCCTGGGAGCCGGCTTGGATGACGTGACGTGGGTCTTGCTTCTGAAGGCGGCCGTGCTCGGCCTCGTCGAAGGCGTCACCGAGTTCCTGCCGATCTCCAGCACCGGGCACCTGATCCTCGCCGGCTCGCTGCTGGACTTCACTGGCCCTCTGGCCAAGGTGTTCGAGATCGCGATCCAGACCGGCGCGATGTTCGCCGTGGTCTGGGAGTACCGCGAACGCCTCGGCCGCACGATCGCCGGCATCGGCCATGACCCGGTGGCGCGGCGCTTCGCGGCGAATGTGGTGATCGCTTTCCTGCCGGCGGTGGTGTTCGGCCTGCTGCTCGGCGGCTGGGTCAAGGCCCATCTCTTCTCGCCGGTGCCGGTGGCCGCGGCGCTGGTGGTCGGCGGCCTGGCCATCCTCTGGGTCGAGCGGCGCCACAAGCGGCTGTACGGCGAGCGCGACCTGGAGGGCGGTCGCGTCGCGCGCGTCGAGACGGTGGACGACATGAGCGCGCTCGACGCGCTGAAGGTCGGTCTGCTGCAGTGCCTGGCGCTCTTTCCCGGCACCAGCCGCTCGGGCGCCACGATCATCGGCGCGCTGCTGCTGGGCTTCTCGCGCAAGGCGTCCACCGAGTTCAGCTTCTACCTCGGCATCCCCACGCTGATGGGCGCGGGCGCCTACTCGGTGTGGAAGCAGCGCGAGCTGTTGCGCTGGGAGGACGCGCCGGTGTTCGCGGTCGGCACGGTGGTGGCGTTCGCCAGCGCGCTGGTCTGCATCCGCTGGCTGATCCGCTACGTGTCCACGCACGACTTCGTGCCGTTCGCGTGGTACCGCATCGTCTTCGGTGGGGTGATCCTGATCGCCGCCTGGGCCGGCTGGGGCGACTGGAGCGCCTAGGCGATCAGACAGCCCGCGAAGCGCTGCCAGGCCGGCGTGCCCGACAGCCACAGCCGCAGCGGCCAGGACAGCGTGATCAGCAGCGCCCCGAGCGCGAACGCCGGGTGGAGGCGCCGGTGGACGAGGGTGTCGGCCACCACGCACACCACCAGCAGCCCCGAGATCACGGCGATCGTCGCCATCAGCCCCCCGGGGATGCCGAGCCGGAAGACGGCCGCACCGAGCATGCCGACGCTCGCCAGCGTCATCATGCGGCGGTGGATGTCGGGCCGGTGGCGGTAGCTGAGGCCGAGCGCGACGCAGGCGACGAACACCACCATGTCGAACAGCGGCACGGCGACGAAGGCGAGCGGCGGCCCGGGCAGGCGCTCCAGCCGGGCGGCCTCGATCGCGGTGAGCAGCCCTATCACGAGCACCAGCACCGCGAGGGCGGCGCCCAGCAGGCCCACGCGCCGGTGCAGCGCGACGCGCCCATTCGCGACCAGGCGCGTCTGCAGGATGAAGAACGCGAACCACAGCACCATCACGACGCCGTGCACGTGCACCAGCGGCGGCAGGGCGGCCGCATCGGCCCATCCCATCAGGGCGAGGTTCCGGCCGAAGCCGGCGAGCACGACGAGGGCCGCGCCGATGGCGAACAGGGAGAAGATCCGGGGCGGCGTGGCGGTCGGGATCGTGGGTGGGGCGGGTCGGGGGCTGACGGGGGCGGATGATGCTTGGGCCCCGTGGATTGCGCCACCCTCGTCGTCAGCGCCTGACGAAGACCAGGTCCCAGACGCTGTGGCCGAGCTTCAGGCCGCGGTGCTCGAACTTGGTCAGCGGCCGGTAGTCGGGCCGCGGCGCGTAGCAGGCCGCGGTGTTGGCGAGGGCCGGCTCGGCCGACAGCACGGCCAGCATCTGCTCGGCATAGGGCTGCCAGTCGGTCGCGAAGTGCAGCGTCGCGCCCGGCGCGAGGCGGGTCACGAGCCGGGCCACGAAGGCCGGCTGCACCAGCCGGCGCTTGTGGTGGCGCTTCTTGTGCCAGGGGTCGGGGAAGAAGAGGTGGATGCCGGCCAGCGACGCCGGCTCGACCATGTGCTCCAGCACCTCCACCGCGTCGTGCTGGACGAGGCGCAGGTTCGTCAGGCCGCGCTCGCCGATGCGCTTGAGCAGCGCGCCGACGCCCGGCGCATGGACCTCGCAGCCGATGAAGTCGACCTCGGGCCTCGCGGCGGCGATCTGCGCGGTGGCGTCGCCCATGCCGAAGCCGATCTCGAGGATGCGCGGCGCGGCGCGGCCGAAGATCGCGTCCCAGCCGGGCGGGGTGGGCTGCCAGGGCAGCAGGTAGCGCGGGCCGAGTTCGGCGAGCGCACGCGCCTGGCCGGGGCCCATGCGGCCGGCGCGCAGCACGAAGCTGCGGATCGGGCGGTGCGGCGGGGGCGGGGTGGGGTCGTCGATCATGGGCGGGTCAGCCGGGGGAACAGCAGGTGCTCGCAGCCGGGGACGAGGCAGTCGCGGCAGCGCAGGCGCAGGGGCCGGCCTGCCGGATCGGCCGGCGCGGGGGCCAGGCCCAGCGGCGCGGCCAAGGCGGCCAAGGCCGCGGCGATGCGCGCCTCGCCCTCGCCGTAGACCACGCCGTAGGCGAGGCCGGCGCCGGCCAGCGCGGTGCGCAGCAGCGCATCGACCGGCGCGCGCACCTCGGGGCCGTCGCGCTGCAGGCCGTCGGGCAGCCAGGGCAGGTCGAGGCCGGTGACCAGCGTGGCGGCGCAGCGGCGCTGCCGTTCCAGCGCGACGGCGTAGAGCGAGCGGTCGCCGAAGACGTAGTCGCTGTAGACGGCCGTCATCAGCGGCGTGGTGTCGGCCAGCACGACGGCGCCGGCAGCGGCGGCGGCCTCGATGCGGCGCCACTGCTCGTCGGCGATGTGCGCCTGTTCGTCGATGCGCGGCGTGCGGCCCGCGGCATCGCAGAACTCGCGCAGGTACTCGGGCACGGCGGTCGCGCGCAGGCCGCGCTGCGCCAGCGCGTCGGCCAGCGCCATCGCGAGGTCGGACTTGCCGGTGCTCTCGGCCCCCAGCAGCGCGATCACCGGGCCGGTCATGACAGCCCCTCGGCCGACGGGTACGTCGGCCGGTCCCCCGAGGGGACGCGGGCCGGCTTGGGAGCGGCCCGGCGCTCGGCCCGCACAGGATGGGTTGACACCGGATGCTTCATGCCGCCCCCGCGAGCCGCCGCGACCAGGCCTGCCATCCCACCAGCGCGAGCAGCGCGAACACCGCGTACAGCCCGACCGTCAGCCACAGCGCCTTGTAGGCGAACAGCCCGACGGCGACGACGTTGACGACGAACCAGGCCGGCCAGTTCTCGATGCACTTGCGGCCCAGCAGCACGGTCGCGACGATGCTCCCGGCGGTCGGGAAGGCGTCCCACCAGGGCACGTCGGTGTCGGTGCCGTGGCGCAGCAGCAGGCCGATCGCCGGCCACAGCAGCGCCATCGCGGCCAGCGCGGCGAGCCGGCCGCGCGCCGACAGGCGGTGCACGGTGAGCGCGGCGCCGCCGGCCTGGTGGCCGTAGAGCCATTGCCACCAGCCCCACAGCGCGACGGCGATGAAAAGTCCCTGCAGGGCTGCGTCGCCGTACAGCCGCGCGTCCCAGAACACCAGTCCGTACATCGCCGAGCTGGCGATCGCCAGCGGCCAGGCCAGCGGGTTGACGCGCAGGTTGCACCACACCATCCACAGGCCGAGCAGCGCGCCGGCGAGCTCGGCCCGGCTCGCGACCAGCGGACCGAGGGTCAGGGCAGGGGCGTTCAGCAGCGCGGCGAGCGAGGCGAGCGTGGCAAGCATGCGGCAAGGGGACCCGCCGCGCCGGCGGGGAGGGGCGTCAGCGCCGCGGCGGCGCGACCTGGACGAAGATCTCGTCGGGCTTGACCATGCCGAGCTCGAGCCGCGCCCGCTCCTCGACCATCTCCAGCCCTTCCTTCAGGTCGCGCACCTCGGCGGCGAGCTGCTCGTTGCGCTGGCGCGCGGCGTCGTTCTTCGCCTGCTGGTCTTCCAGCAGCCGCGACAGCTCGACGACGCGCCCCATCCCGTTCGAGCCGAACCACAGCTGCAGCTGCACCAGCAGGAGCGCGGCGGCGAGGCCGAGGGTGACGAAGCGCATCGCGGCGCGCGGTGGCTCAGCGCAGGTTGTAGAAGGCCTTGCGGCCGGGGTACTGCGCGACGTCGCCGAGGTCCTCCTCGATGCGCAGCAGCTGGTTGTACTTGGCAATGCGGTCGCTGCGGCTGAGCGAGCCGGTCTTGATCTGGCCGGCGTTGGTGCCGACCGCGATGTCGGCGATCGTGCTGTCCTCGGTCTCGCCGGAGCGGTGGCTGATCACCGCGGTGTAGCCGGCGCGCTTGGCCATCTCGATCGCGGCGAAGGTCTCGCTCAGCGTGCCGATCTGGTTGATCTTGATCAGGATCGAGTTGGCGATGCCCTTGTC
>CAYLKR010000025.1:0-21817 GCA_964384225.1 uncultured Methylibium sp. | reverse complement strand
GGTGCGCACGGCGCTCGCCAGGCCGGCCGCCGCCGCGCCGGCGTTGCGCCTGCCGGCGCGCACCGAGCCGATCGAGGAGGCGCGCCTGTACGCGCGGACCAGCGGCACCGTGCTGGAGCGGCGCGTCGATCTGGGCGACGAGGTGGCCTCGGGCGCGCTGCTGGCGCGCATCGCGGCGCCCGAGGTCGATCAGGCGCTGGCGAGCGCCCGCGCGAGCGTGGAGCAGGCGCGTGCGCGCGAACGGCTCGCGCAGCTGACGCTGGAGCGCAACCGGCCTCTGGTGGACCAGAACTTCGTGTCGCCGACACGGCTAGACGACCTAGCCGCCGCGCTCGACGTCGCGCGTGCCGACACCGCCGCCGCCGCGGCGGAGGTCCGCCGGCTGGAGGCCCTGCAGGGCTTCCAGGCGGTGCGCGCGCCGTTTGCCGGCACGATCATCGAGCGCAGCGTGGAGCGCGGCGACCGCGTCAGTGCCGACGGCGCCAACAACAGCCCAGCGCTGTTCCGGCTGGCCCGGCTCGATGCGCTGCGCGTGGTCGTCGAGGTGCCGCAGTCGGCCATCGGCCGGGTCGAGCGCGGCGCCGCGGCGAGCGTCGAGTTCGCCGAGCTGCCCGGTCGCCGCTTCGAGGCGCGCGTCGAGCGCCTGTCCGGCCGCATCGATCCGGTCAGCGGGGCGATGCGCGCCGAGCTGCTGCTGCCGAACCCCGGGCGGCAGGTGCCGGCCGGCCTGCGCGGCGAGGTCAGCTTCGAGGCGCCGCCGGCCAGCCCCCACATCAGCGTGCCGGCCAATGCGGTGCAGGTGCGGGGCGGGCGCCCGCACGTGGCGACCGTCGATGCGGCCAACCGGCTGCGCTTCGTGCCGGTCGAGGTGCGCCGCACGGTCGGCAACGAGGTCGAGCTCGGCCGGGGCATCGCGGCGGGCACGCGCGTCGTGCTGAACGTCAACGCGCTGCTGCAGGAAGGTCAGGCGGTCCGGCCGCTGTGAGCCCGTGGCCGGCGTGGCCGCGGCGGGCGGGCGGCGACGGCAGACAATGCCGGCGTGCCTGCCGTCGTCAACCGCCCCGCCGCGCCGGGAACCCCTTCAGCCGGTCTGCCAGGTCGGCAGCCGCCAGTCGAAGCGCAGCGCGCAGGCGCGCAGCCCGAAGGTGACGAGCGTGCCGAGCATCAGCGTGACGGTCTCGCCGCCGCCGAGCGCGTGCACCGCGACCACCACCCAGCCGCCCGCGAACGCGCACACCGCATAGGGCCGGTGGTCGCGGAAGGCGGTCGGGATCTCGTTGCAGACGATGTCGCGAAGCACGCCGCCGAAGCTGGCGGTGATCACCCCCATCAGCACGGCCACCAGCGGCGGCAGCGCGGCGTCGAGCGCGATCAGCGTGCCCGATGCGGCGAACAGGCCCAGGCCCAGCGCGTCGGGCCAGACGATGCCGCGCTCGGTCGGCTTCATATGGCGCTGGCGCATGAACAGCATCGCGGCGGCGGCCAGCACGAGGATGCCCCAGACGTAATGCGGGTGCTCGACCCAGAAGAAGGGCCGCCGGTCCAGCAGCACGTCGCGAAGCGTGCCGCCGCCGAAGGCCGCGAGCCCGGCGACGACCACCACGCCGACGGCATCGAGCCGCTTGCGCGAGGCCTCCATCAGCCCCGACAGCGCGAAGGCCAGCGTGGCCGCCAGTTCGACCGCCCACAGTGCGGTGGCGAGGTTCAGCGCAACCGGGTTCATTCCTGCCTCGGCATCCAGTGACGACGCCCGCGATCATCGCCGACCCTTGGTTCTACGCCGTCGCGGTGCCGGCGGTGCTGCTGATGGGGCTGTCCAAGAGCGGCTTCGGCGGCGGGCTGGGTGCACTCGCCGTGCCGCTGATGGCGCTCGCGGTGCCGGTGCCGCAGGCCGCGGCGATCATGCTGCCGCTGCTGGCGGTGATGGACGCCTTCGGGCTGGCCGCGCTGTGGCGCGAGGCCGACCGCGCGCTGCTCAGGCTGCTGCTGCCGGCCGGGCTGGTGGGCACGGTGGTCGGCACCGCGAGTTTCGGGCTGCTGGCGCCGGCGGCGGTGGCCGGCGTCGTGGGCGCGTTGACGCTGCTGTTCCTGGCGCAGCGTCTCTTCTTCCCGCCGCGCCCCGATGCGCCGCCGCCGCCGCGCTGGGCCGGGGCGCTGCTGGGCGTGGCCGGCGGCTTCACCAGCTTCGTCGCCCATGCCGGCGGGCCGCCGGTGATGGCCTATGTGCTGCCGCTGCGCTTGGCGCCGATCCGCTTCACGGCGACGATGGCGGTCTTCTTCGCCGCGGTGAACGCGAGCAAGTGGCTGCCCTATGCGTGGCTGGGTCTGATCGACGGACGCAATCTCGCCACCGCCGCCGTGCTGATGCCGCTGGCGCCGCTGGGCGTGTGGCTGGGCGTGCGCTGGGCGCGGCGCATGGAGCCGGTGCTGTTCTACCGGCTGGTGCATCTGGGCATGCTGCTGACCGGCGCCAAGCTGCTGTGGGACGGCCTGTCGGGCTGAACTGCCGCCCGTGCGGGTCGCCGCGCTTGCGCCGCGCGCGCCGGCTGCCTATCGTGCAGGCATGAAGTCCCTGTGGCTCCTGCCGGCCGCGCTGATGGTGTCGGCGTGCGCCTCGGTCGCCCCGGCGCCCGAACCGGCAGCGCTCTTCGCCGACGCGCGCTTCGCCGCGCCGCGCGTCCCGGTCTCGGACGAGGTGTTCGCGCTCAGTCCGGCGATGCGGCGCTACCTCGCCGAGGAACTGCTGCCGCGGGCCCGCCAGCGCGGCGCGCGCGCCGCGCTGCTCGGCATGCTGCAGGACCCGCGCCAGCTCCAGCTGAGCTACCGCACCGACTTCACGCGCAACGCCGCCGAAGCCTTCGAGGCGCGCTCCGGAAACTGCCTGTCGCTAGTGATCCTGACCGCGGCCTTCGCGCGGGAGTTGCAGCTGCCCGTGCGCTTCCAGAGCGTCTACGGCGAGCAGAGCTGGAGCCGTGCTGGTGGCTATGCCCACCTGACCGGCCACGTGAACCTCGCGTTGACGCGCGAGGGGCCGCAGGCGCGCGGCGCCGTGGTCGGCGAGAGCCCGGTGGTCATCGACTTCCTGCCGCCCGACCAGGTGGCCGGCCACCGCGCCCGCTACATCGACGAGGCCACGGTGGTGGCGATGTACCTGAACAACCGCGCGGTCGAGGCGCTGACCAGCGGCGACGTCGACACCGCCTACTGGTGGGCGCGCGCGGCGATGGAGAAGCAGCCGCGCTTCCTGAGCGCCTACAACACCTTGGGTGTCGTCTACCGGCGCCGCGGCGAGCTGGCCGCCGCCGAGCAGGTGCTGGCCCATGCGCTGGAGCGTGAGCCGGGCAACACCCAGCTGCTGTCCAACCTGGCGCTGGTCGAAGCCGATCTCGGCAAGCAGGCCGATGCCGAGCGGCTGCGTGTGCGACTGGCGGCGATCGAGGAGGCCGCGCCGTTCGCCTACTTCGACCGCGGCCTCGAGGCCATGCGCCAGGGCCGATATGCCGACGCGCGCGACGAGTTCCGGCGCGAGGTCGAGCGCGCCGCCTACGTCCATGAGTTCCACTTTTGGCTCGGCTTGGCGAATGCGGCGCTCGGCGATGCCAAGCTGGCGCGCCGGCACTTGAAGCTGGCTCAGGAGTACAGCAGTTCGCCGGCCGATCAGGCGTTGTACTCGGCGAAGCTCGACTGGCTCAACCACGCCGGCCGGGCGCACTGACGCCGCCCGACGGCCCCGATCCGGGGCAGGGCTTCCCCGGATTGGTAATTATGTATTTTGTCGACTATCCTTTGGTCTCTTGGTGAACACCATGTCCGACCTCAGCGAACTCGACTCCGCGATCCGCCCCGTCTCGCTGCACGAGGAGGTGGCGTCGCGGCTGCGTTCGATGATCTTCGAGCGCCGGCTGGAGCCCGGCCAGTGGATCGACGAGCAGGCGCTGGCGCGCGAGTGGGCGATCAGCCGCACGCCAGTGCGCGAGGCGCTCAAGGTGCTGGTGGCCGAGGGGCTGGTGACGTTGCTGCCGCGCCGCGGCTGCATGGTCACCGAGGTGTCGGAGGAGGACGCCGCCCAGCTCTTCCCGGTGATGGCGCTGCTGGAGGGCCGTTGCGCGCACGAGGCGGCGTTGCATGCCAGCGACGAGGAGCTGTCCGAGCTGCTGCGCCTGCACGACGAACTGGAGCGCCACGCTGCCGCCGGCGACGTGGAGGCCTACTACCGCGCCAACCACGGCTTCCATTGCCTGGTGGAGCAGGCGGCGCACAACCCGTGGCTGGCGCGCTCGACCGACCAGCTGCGCGTGTTCGTGCGGCTGCTGCGCGGGCGGCAGCTGAAGCGGCCCGGGCGCATCGACGACTCGATCGCCGAGCACCGCGAGCTGATCGAGGCCCTGGTGCGGCGCGATGCGGCCGCCGCCGAGCGGGTGATGCACGGCCACCTGATGGCCCAGCTGGCGGCGCTGCAGGCGCTGCGGGCGTCGGAACACGCAAACGGAGGTTGAGCATGTGGACCCTGTGGTCACCGTCGCTGCGCACGCGGCCGATGCCGAGTCCGGCCGAGGGCACGCCGCCGCGCCGGCGCGGCGCACAGCGCGCCGCCGACCCGAGGCGCATCGAGCGCATCGCCCGCACCGGCCGCAAGCTGATCTCCGAGCCCGGCGAGGCCAACAGCTTCGTGATCGCCGGTGAGCTGCTGGCCGACATCGAGTCTCTGCCGCCCGCGCAGCATGTGGAGCTTTTCGAGCTGCTCGATCGCCAGTTCGGCCCCGACCCGCAGGCCGTGCTCGACGCCGCCCAGCGCTACGCCGCCGAGCCGAGCGCGGCCCACCTGATCGCGCTCGGCGCGCGCGCCGAGCCGCCGCGCCAGGAGCTGCTGCGGCGGCTGAGCCGGGTGCCGGGCGGCATTGCGGCCATCGTCGCGCTGCGCCGCTCGCTGCTCGGCGCGCTGAAGCAGCGCCCGGCGCTGGCGGCCGTGGAGGCCGACTTCCAGCACCTGCTGTCCTCTTGGTTCAACGCCGGCTTCCTGCACATGGAGCAGGTCGACTGGGGCTCGAGCGCCGCGCTGCTCGAACGCATCATCGAGCACGAGGCGGTGCACGCGATCCAGGGCTGGGGCGACCTGCGGCGCCGCCTGCAGCCCGACCGCCGCTGCTTCGCCTTCTTCCACCCGCAGCTGCCGGGCGAGCCGCTGATCTTCGTCGAGGTGGCGCTGCTGCCCGAGATGCCCGAGGCGATCGCGCCGCTGATCGACCCGGCCTCCGAGCCGCGGTCGTCACGCGAGTTCAAGGTCGCGACCTTCTACTCGATCAGCAACTGCGAGCCGGGCCTCAAGGGCGTGTCGCTCGGCAACTTCCTGATCAAGCGCGTCGCCGAGGTGCTGAAGCAGGAGCTGCCGCAGGTCCGCACCTACTGCACGCTGTCGCCGATGCCCGGCTTCACCGACTGGCTGAGGAAGAGCGGCGGCTGGGCCGAGCGCGCCGAGCTCGCGCCGCGCCAGCGCGCCCGGCTGGTGGAGGCCGATGCGCTGCTGCGCACCGACCTCGGCGCCGGCTTCGAGGGTCTGGCGGGATTCGATCCGCGCAAGGCGAGCGAAGCGCAGCGCGACGCGATCGAGCGCCTGGCGACGCACTACCTCGCGCGCGAATCGGTCGCGCCGGGCGGCAACCCGGTGGCCAAGTTCCACCTGAACAACGGCGCACGGCTGGAGCGGCTCAACTGGGCCGGCGACCTGAGCGCCAAGGGCCTGAAGCAGTCGCTCGGCCTGATGGTCAACTACCTCTACAACCTCGACGAGGTCGAGGCGCAGCACGAGCGCTTCGTCCACGGCGAGGTGGTCAGTTCACGGCGCGTGGCGCGCCGTCTTTGAAACGTGCGCGATCCGCACGCCCTTCCCGCCACGGACCACAAGACCTCGACGGAGACAAACCGATGACCCACCCGACCTCCACCCCGCGCCGCCTCGCGCTGCACACCCTGCTGGCGCTCGGCGCCGCCTTCGCCGCCGGCGCGGCGCAGGCGCAGTCCGGCTGGCCAACCAAGCCGGTGACCTTCGTCGTGCCCTTCCCGGCCGGCGGCGGCACCGACGCCTTCGCGCGACCGCTGACCGCGGTGCTGACCAAGCAGCTCGGCAAGCAGGTCATCATCGACAACAAGGGCGGCGCCGGCGGCACGCTGGGCGCGGGCATCGCCTCGCGCGCGGCGCCGGACGGCTACACCTTCTTCGTCGGCGCGGTGCACCACGCGATCGCGCCGGCCATGTACCCCAAGCTCGACTACAACCTGCAGGCCGACTTCATCCCGGTCGCGCTGGTGTCGTCGGTGCCGCAGGTGGTGGTGGTGAACCCGGCCAAGGTGGCGGCCAAGGACCTGAAGGAACTGGTCGCCTACATGAAGGCCAACCCGGGCAAGCTGAACTACGGCTCGGCCGGCAACGGCACCTCGCACCACCTGGCCGGCGAGCTGTTCAAGCTGCAGACCAAGACCTTCGTGACCCACATCCCCTACCGCGGTGCCGGCCCGGCGCTGCAGGATCTGATGGCGGGCCAGGTCGACATCATGTTCGACGGCCTCGGCTCTTCGGCCGGCCACATCAAGAACGGCCGCATCAAGGCGCTCGCGGTGGCCGCCGAGCGCCGCGCGCCGGGCTTCCCGGACGTGCCGACCAGCGTCGAGGGCGGCGTGCCGACCTACCAGGTGGCGACCTGGTACGGGCTGTGGGCGCCGAAGGGCACGCCGAAGGAGATCGTCGATCGCATGACCGAGGAGATGACCAAGGCCCTGAACTCTCCGGAGCTGAAGGCGCAATGGACCAATCTCGGTTCCGAGACGCCGACGCTGACCGGCGCGGCCTTCGGCAGCTTCGTCGACGCCGAGATCAAGCGCTGGGCCGAGGTTGCGAAGGCCTCGGGCGCCAAGCTCGACTGAGCCGCCTCGCAGCCCGCCGGCCCGTGAGTGGCAGCCTGCGTTTCGAGCGCGATGCGGGCGACGCCCGCATCGGCCACCTCGTGCTGTCCCATCCGGGGCGGATGAACGCGATCGGGGTGGCGATGTGGCGCGCGCTGCGCGAGTTCGCCGAGGCGCTGGACGCGCAGGCGCCGGCGCTGCACGCGGTGATCGTGCGCGGCGAGGGCGACTGCTTCGCCGCCGGCGCCGACATCGCCGAGTTCCCGCACTGGCGCTTCGAGACCGGACGGCTGCGCGAGTACCACGAACGCATCGTCGCGCCGGGGTTGCAGGCGCTGCGTGGCGTCGACGTGCCGCTGGTCGCGCAGATCGACGGCGCGTGCATCGGCGGCGGGCTCGAGATCGCGCTGTGCTGCGACCTGCGCATCGCCGCGCGCGACGCCCGCTTCGGCGTGCCGATCGCGCGGCTCGGCTTCCCGATGGCGCCCGACGAGGCCGAGGTGCTGCTCGACACGCTGGGCCGCGACACCGTGGCCGAACTGCTGCTCGAGGCAAGGCTGTACGGCGCCGACTGGGCGCTGCAGCGCGGCCTCGTGCAACGCGTCGCCGACGATCCGGCCGCCGAGGCGCGCGCCACCGCGCTGCGCATCGCCGCGCTGCCGCCCGAGGTGGCCCGTGCCAACAAGCGCACGCTGCGGCAATGGGCGCGCGGCGCCCGCACCGAGGCCGAGCGCGCGGCACACTTCGATTACGCCGCTTCGCCGGCACACCGCGCGGGCGTGGCCGCCTTCCTCGGCCAGCCCGGCGAACCGACCTGATGCCATGAACCACCAGAACCTCTACGCAGCGCTGCGCGCCGGCTTCCCGGGCGATCTGGACGCCATCGCGATCGAGACCGACACCGGCCTCGCCTACACCTGGCGCGACCTCGACCGCGCCAGCGCGATGATGGCCAACCTGCTGGGCTCGCTCGAACTGCCGGCCGGCACGCGGGTCGCGGCGCACACCGACAAGTCGGTCGAGGCGCTGATCCTCTACCTCGCGACGCTGCGCGCCGGCTTCGTCTACCTGCCGCTGAACAACGGCTACCAGCAGGGAGAGCTGGCCTATTTCATCGAGAACGCCGAGCCCGGCGTCGTGGTCTGCGCGAGCCGCAACTTCCCCTGGGTCAGCAAGCTCGCCTTCCAGCGCGGCGTGCGCAACGTCTTCACGCTCGACGACGACCGCAGCGGCTCGCTGCTCGAGCGCGCGGCGCAGCACGACGACCGCCACGAGGTCGTGCCGCGCGGCGCCGACGATCTGGCGGCGATCCTCTACACCTCCGGCACCACCGGGCGCAGCAAGGGGGCGATGCTCAGCCACGGCAACCTGCTCAGCAATGCGCGCACGCTGCAACGCTACTGGGACTGGCAGCCCGGCGACGTGCTGATCCATGCGCTGCCGATCTTCCATGTGCACGGCCTGTTCGTCGCCTCGCACGGCGCGCTGCTGAACGGCAGCACGATGCTGTGGCTGTCCAAGTTCGACCCCAGGGCGGTGGTGGAACGCCTGCCGCGCGCGACCGTGTTCATGGGCGTGCCGACGCTCTACGTGCGGCTGCTGCAGGAAGCCGGGCTGACGCGCGAAGCCTGCCGCGGCATGCGGCTCTTCCTCGCCGGCTCGGCGCCGCTGCTGATCGAGACCTTCCGCGAGTGGCAGGAGCGCACCGGCCACACCATCGTCGAGCGCTACGGCATGAGCGAGACGGTGATGCTGACCTCCAACCCGGTCAGGCCCGCCGACGGCGAGCGCCGTGGTGGCACGGTCGGCAAGCCGCTGCCGGGCGTGCAGCTGCGCGTCGCCGGTGAGGGCGACCGGCCCTTGCCGACCGGCGAGATCGGCAACATCGAGGTCAAGGGCCCGAACGTCTTCGCCGGCTACTGGCGCATGCCGGAGAAGACGGCCGAGGAGTTCACCGCCGACGGCTGGTTCCGCACCGGCGACGTGGGCCGCTACGACGCCGACGGCTACGTGACCATCGTCGGCCGCAGCAAGGACCTGATCATCAGCGGCGGCTACAACGTCTACCCGGCGGAGATCGAGGGCTACCTGAACGACATGGACGGCGTGGCCGAGTCGGCCGTGGTCGGCGTGCCGCACCCGGACTTCGGCGAGGCGGTGGTCGCGGTCGTCGTGGCCAAGCCCGGCGCGACGCCCGACGGCAGCGCGCTGGTCGCGCAGCTCAAGGGCAAGATCGCCGCCTTCAAGGTGCCGAAGAAGCTCTTCGTCGTCGCCGACCTGCCGCGCAACGCGATGGGCAAGGTGCAGAAGAACCTGCTGCGCGCCGAGCATGCGGCGCTGTTCGCCGCGGCCTGAGCGCTACTGGCTGAGTTCGCGCGCCGCCTCGACCTGGGACTCGAAGTAGCGCTGCGTGCCGAAGGCGATCGTCGCCATCAGCACCGTCGCGCCGACGAACAGCGCGCCGACCACGCCGAGGATCGCGCCCCAGCCGCTGCGCGGCGACGGCGCGCCGCCGTTGTGACGCGCGTCCCAGCGCTCGTCGGGCGTGAGGCCGTAGAGGATCGCGCACAGCATGCTCGTGGCCAGCACGCCGCCGAGCAAGGGGATCAGCACCCAGGCGGTGCGGTCGTCCTGGCCGAACTCCATCATGCGCAGCACGCCGTAGGCGCCGAGCGAGGTCGGCAGCACGTGCAGCCAGCCGAGCGGGTCGCGCAGGCCATGCAGGTAGAGGCGGTGCAGGCCGAGGCTGCCACCCAGGAAGGCCAGCCAGGTGGCCGCGGTCTTGGACTTGGTCATTCGGGCGCCGTCAGGTCGCCGGCACCGAGCCGGCGCTGCAGGATCACCACGTCCAGCCAGCGCCCGAACTTCCAGCCCGCCGCGCGCATCACGCCCACGTCGGTGAAGCCCAGCGCCTTGTGCACGCCGATCGAGCCGGCGTTCGCGCTGTCGCCGATCACCGCGAACATCTGGCGAGCGCCGAGCGCCTCGCAGCGGGCGATCAGCTCGGCCAGCAGCAGCCGACCGAGGCCGCGGCGCTGAGCCGACTCGGCGATGTAGACCGAGTCCTCCAGCGCGTAGCGGTAGGCGAGGCGCGGCCGGAAGTGGTTCGCATAGGCGTAGCCGAGCAGCGTGCCGGCATGCTCGACGACCAGCCAGGGCAGGCCCTTGGCGAGGATGTCGTCGCGGCGGCGCGCCATCTCGGCCTCGTCAGGCGCCTCCAGTTCGAAGGTGCCGCTGCCATGGCCGACGTGCCAGGCGTAGATCGCGGTGATCGCCGGCACGTCCTCGGGCCGGCTCGGGCGCAGCATCAGGGCCGGGGAGGGGGGCGCAGTCATCGCAGGCAAGTTTATAATGCCCGGTTTCGGTGGCGGCCCGGCCCGGCTTTCGAGCCAGCCGGGCGTATCTACGACACCGACCCACCCGGCTCCGGCCGGACCCGATTCGCAAGCCCCGAGTGTCTCCGGGTGCGGTGGATCCTGAACCGAATCGAAGGAAACATCATGGTCGTGATCCGACTCGCCCGCGGCGGCTCCAAGAAGCGCCCGTTCTACAACATCGTCGCCGCGCCGGCGCGCAACCGCCGTGACGGCCGCTTCCTGGAGCGGGTCGGCTTCTACAACCCGGTGGCCTCCGGGGGCGAAGAGCCGCTGCGCGTCGCCTTCGACCGCATCGACCACTGGGTCGGCGTCGGCGCCCAGCTGTCGCCGACCGTGGCTCGCCTGGTCAAGGAAGCCAAGGCCAAGGCCGCGCCCGCGGCCTGATCCGACGCCGGGCCGCCGACGTGATGTCGCCCGCGCGCGACGACGAAGCGGCCTGGCCCGACGACGCGGTCGAGGTCGGCCGCATCGTCGACGCCTGGGGCATCAAGGGCGGGATCAAGGTCCTGCCTTTCTCCGCCGACCCGCAGGCGCTGTTCTCCACCAAGCGCTGGTTTCTCCGCCCGCCCGACGGCCGTCCGGCGGGCGCGTCGCGGTTGCCCACGCTGCTGCGCGTGACGAGCGCGCGCGAACAGGGCGACGTCATCGTCGCGATGGCGCGGGACGTGCCCGACCGCAATGCCGCCGAGGCGCTGACCGGCAGCCGCGTGTTCGTCTCGCGCGCCAGCTTCCCGACCGCCGGGGCGGGGGAGTTCTACTGGGTCGACCTGATCGGCCTGGCGGTGGTCAACCGCGCCGGCGAGTCGCTCGGCACGGTCGCCGACCTGCTCGACACCGGCGCGCACAGCGTGCTGCGCGTCACCGACGCGGCGGGCGGCCAGCCGGTGGAGCGGCTGATCCCCTTCGTCGCCGCCTACATCGACGACGTCGACCTGCCCGGCCGCCGCATCACCGTCGATTGGGGTCTCGACTACTGAGGCGCGGGCCATGCGCTTCGACGTCGTCACGCTGTTCCCCGAGCTGTTCGCGCCCTTCCAGACGACCGGCGTGACACGCCGCGCCTTCGAGCGCGGGCAGGTGGACCTGCGGCTGTGGCCCCTGCGCGATTTCGCCGACGACGCCTATCGCCGCGTCGACGATCGCGCCTACGGCGGCGGGCCCGGCATGGTGATGCTGGTCGAGCCGCTCGAGCGCGCGCTCGAGGCGATCCGCGCCGACGAGGGCGGGGTGCGCAAGCCGGTGATCCTGTTCAGCCCGGCAGGCGCCCCGCTGACCCAGGCGCGCGCGGAGACGCTGGCGGCCGGGCCCGGCGCGGTGCTGGTCTGCGGCCGCTACGAGGGCGTCGACCAGCGCTTCATCGACCGCCATGTCGACGAGGAGCTGAGCCTGGGCGACTTCGTGCTGTCCGGCGGCGAGCTGCCGGCGCTGGCGCTGCTGGACGCGGTCGCGCGCCTGCAGCCCGGGGTACTGAACGACGCCGCCTCGCATGCCCAGGACAGCTTCTCCGACGGCCTGCTCGACTGCCCGCACTACAGCCGCCCGGAGCGGCTCGGCGACGCGCCGGAGGGCGCCGTGCCGGCGGTGCTGCTGAGCGGCCACCATGCGCAGATCGCACGCTGGCGGCGCGAGCGCCAGCTCGAGCTGACGGCGCGCCGGCGGCCGGACCTGATCGCTGCGGCGCGCGCCGCCGGGCAGCTGTCGGTGGCCGACGAGCAGTACCTGTGCGGCTTGGGTCTATAATCGAAAGCTTTTCGATCCTCTACCCGGCTTTTCGAGGTCCGCGCGTCATGCGCGGCCGGCGCGGGCAAGATCGCCAGGAGACCCCATGGACCTGATCCAGACCCTCGAGCAGGAAGAGATCGCCCGGCTCGGCAAGAACATCCCGGCCTTCGCGCCGGGCGACACGGTGATCGTCAACGTCAACGTCGTCGAAGGCACCCGCAAGCGGGTACAGGCCTACGAAGGCGTCGTCATCGCCAAGCGCAACCGCGGCCTGAACAGCAGCTTCATCGTCCGCAAGATCTCCAGCGGCGAAGGCGTCGAGCGGACCTTCCAGCTCTACAGCCCGCTGATCGCCGGCATCGAGGTCAAGCGCCGTGGCGACGTGCGCCGCGCCAAGCTGTACTACCTGCGCGAGCGCAGCGGCAAGTCGGCGCGCATCAAGGAAAAGCTCGCGTAAGCGAGCTTTCGGCGAAGCCAAGAGCAGGCCCGCGCCTCCCACGAACAAGCCGCCCCACGGGCGGCTTGTTCATTTCGGAGCCCGTAAGCTCGCGGCATGAGTCAGCGCGTCCCGATCCTCGATCCGCAGGCGGTGCCGGTGATCGGCCGCGATGCGCACCTGCCCGCGGTCGCGGTCGATCGGCTGCGGCCGGCGGCCCTCCGGCAGCGGTTCATCGCCCCGCCCGCCTGGCAGCCCGAGATCCCCGGCGACGGCCGCCTGCTCGAGCGCGAGCCGGCGCCGGCCTCGGTCCTGCTGCCGCTGGTCGCCCGCGACGACGGGCTGGCGTTGCTGCTGACGCGCCGCACCGACCACCTGAAGGACCACGCCGGACAGATCAGCTTCCCCGGCGGGCGCGCCGAGCCCGAGGACCGCGACGCGGTGGCGACCGCGCTGCGCGAGACCGAGGAGGAGATCGGTCTCGCCCGCGCCCACATCGATGTCGTCGGCAGTCTGCCCGTCTACACGACGGTCACCAACTTCGTCGTCACGCCGGTGGTCGCGCTGGTCGAGCCGGGCTTCGAGCTGCGGCCCGACCCCTTCGAGGTCGCCGAGGTCTTCGAGGTGCCGCTGCACTTCCTGATGACGCCGGCCCACCACCAGCGCCACGCCTTCGAGTGGAGTGGCGGCCGGCGCGAGTTCCTGTCGATGCCGTGGCAGCCGCCGCAGGCCGAGCGCCCCTACTTCATCTGGGGCGCGACCGCCGCGATGCTGCGCAACTTCTACCGCTTCCTCAGCGCCTGAACCGGGGGCCTGCGGCCGGCCCTGCGGAACCCGCTCGGTATCATCGTCGCATGAGCTTCTTCGCAGTGCTGCTGGCGCTGTTCATCGAGCAACTGCGGCCGCTGCCGCGACAGAACGGGGTGCATCAGGCGCTGGTCGCCTGGACCGGCTGGACCGGCCGCAACTTCGATGCCGGGCGCGACCAGCATGCCTGGGTCGTCTGGCTGATCACCGTCGTGGTGCCGGCGGTCGCGGTGTTCGCGATCCATTTCGCGGCGCTGCAGTTCAGCGTGCTGCTGGCGCTGGCCTGGGACGTCGTCGTGCTCTACCTGACGCTCGGCTTCCGCCACTTCAGCCACTTCTTCACCGACATCCGTGAGGCGCTCGAGCGCGGCGACGAGGTCCAGGCGCGCCGCCTGCTCGCCGAGTGGCGCCATCTCGACGTGAGCGAGCTGCCGCGCGCCGAGCTGCTGCGCCAGGTGATCGAGCATTCGCTGATCGCGGCGCATCGCCATGTGTTCGGCGTGTTCTTCTGGTTCGTCCTGCTGTCGGCGCTGGGCCTGGGACCGGCTGGTGCGGTGCTGTACCGGCTGGCCGAGTTCTCGAGCCGCTACTGGGCGTTTCGCAGCCGCACGGCCGGCGTGGCGATCAACGAGCGGCTGATGCAGCGCTCGCAGTCGCTCTTCGCCGGCATCGACCATGTGCCGGCGCGGCTCACGGCCTTCGGCTTCGCGGTGGTCGGGAACTTCGAGGAGGCGATCGACTGCTGGCGGCGCGACGCGGCACTGTGGGTGCGCGGCAACGACGGCGTCGTGCTCGCGGCTGCGGCCGGTGCGGTGGGCGTGCGCCTCGGCGGCAGCGCGCCGCCACCGCTGGCGACGGACAGATCGAAAGGGCTGTCGGCCGGCGCGGCGGCCGGCGAGGCGGACGCCACCGGCTCGACGCCCGGATTGACGCCCGAACTCGGCCACCTGCGCAGCATCGTCGGGCTGGTGTGGCGCTCGGTCGTGCTGTGGATGCTGCTGCTGGCGCTGCTGACGCTGGCCAACCTGGTCGGCTGAGTCCTCGGTTGCCGAGGGGCCGTCCCGAGGCGGCTGAGCGCCTCCTCGGAGGGCAGGAGCGAAGCGACGTGGGGGCGGACGGCTTCAGCCGCCGAGCCGCGCGCGCTGCCGCGCCACCTGGGCGCGCACCTGCGCCGGTGCGGTGCCGCCAAGCACCTGGCGCGCATTCATCGAGCCCTGCAGGCTGAGCACCGCGTACACGTCCTCGCCGATCGCCGGGTCGAAGGCCTGCAGGGCCGGCAGCGGCAGCGCGGCGAGGTCGAGGCCCTGGCCGATGGCGGTCTTGACCGCATGCGCGACGACCTCGTGCGCGTCGCGGAAGGGCAGTCCCTTCTTGACCAGGTAGTCGGCCAGGTCGGTCGCGGTCGCGTAGCCCTTCAGCGCGGCGCGCTCCATCGCCCCGGGCTTGACGACGATGCCGGCCACCAGCTCGGCGAAGATGCGCAGCGTGTCCTTCAGCGTGTCGACGGTGTCGAACAGCGGCTCCTTGTCCTCCTGGTTGTCCTTGTTGTAGGCCAGCGGCTGTCCCTTCATCAGCGTCACCAGGGCCATCAGGTGGCCGACCACGCGGCCGGTCTTGCCGCGCGCGAGCTCGGGCACGTCGGGGTTCTTCTTCTGCGGCATGATCGACGAGCCGGTGCAGAAGCGGTCGGGCAGGTCGATGAAGCCGAAGCTCTGGCTCATCCACAGGATCAGCTCCTCGCTGAGCCGGCTCACATGCACCATGCACAGTGCGGCGGCGGCGCCGAACTCGATCGCGAAGTCGCGGTCGCTGACGGCATCGAGCGAGTTCTGGCACACGGCCTCGAAGCCCAGCGTGCGCGCGACGCGCTCGCGATCCAGCGGGTAGCTGGTGCCGGCCAGCGCGGCGGCGCCGAGCGGCAGGCGGTTGACGCGCCGGCGCAGGTCGGCCAGGCGCTCGGCGTCGCGCGCGAACATCTCCACATAGGCCAGCAGGTGATGGCCGAAGCTCACCGGCTGCGCGACCTGCAGGTGGGTGAAGCCGGGCAGTATGACCTCGGCATTGCGCTCGGCCACCTCGACGAGCGCGCGCTGCAGCGCGACGAGCAGCGCGGCGATCGCGTCGATCTCGCCGCGCAGCCACAGCCGCACGTCGGTGGCCACCTGGTCGTTGCGCGAGCGGCCGGTGTGCAGGCGCTTGCCGGCGTCGCCGACCAGCTGGGTCAGGCGCGCCTCGATGTTCAGGTGCACGTCTTCGAGCTCGAGCTTCCACTCGAAGCGGCCGGACTCGATCTCCTCGACGATCTGCGCCATGCCGCGCTGGATCGCCGCATGGTCCTCGGCGCTCAGGATGCCCTGCGCGGCCAGCATCTCGGCATGCGCGAGCGAGCCCTCGATGTCGGCGCGCCACAGGCGCTGGTCGAAGAACACGCTGGCGGTGTAGCGCTGGACCAGCTCGCTCATCGGCTCGGAGAACAGGGCCGACCAGGCCTGGGACTTGTTGGCGAGGGGGTTGGAGGAGGTCATCGGCGCGGCGCGTCCGGCTTGTCGGCCTGTGGTGCGGTTGTGGACAATCGATTGTAGGAGCCACCCCATTGACCGCCCCGACGCCCGAGTCCCTGCCTGCCGATGCCGCTTGTGGGCCGGCGGCCACCGGCTTCGGCAGCACCGGGCTGGACGGCCTGACGGCGCCGCCGCCGGTGGCGCTGAAGGTCCCGCCCGACGTCTGCCAGCCCGGCGTGATGCTGCGCACCGTGCTGTGCGTGCACGGGGCGCTCGCGCTGGCGGTCGGTTTCGTCGCCGACACCGGCCCGGCCTGGTGGACCCTCTTCGCCAGCGCCTCGGCGGTGGCCCTGCCGGCGCTGCTGCTCTGGCTGGCCACGGTCTGCCTGGCCTGCCGTGCGCTGGAGCGGCTGGCGCCGCCGGCTCAGACGCTGCTGGCAGCGGCCTGGGGCGGCGCCTGTGCGCTGCTGCCATGGTGGGGCTGGGACCAGCTTCAGCCGCAGTCGGCCGGGCCGCTGCGCTTGGCCCATGTCGGCGCGACGGGCATGGCCTTCGCCGCGCTGTTCTGGGTGTGGCTGCGGCAGCGCGCGCGGCTGCGGCTGCCGGCGGCGACCACGGCGCGGCTGGCCGAGCTGCAGTCGCGCATCCGTCCGCACTTCCTGTTCAACACGTTGAACACCGCGATCGCGCTGGTGCGCGTCGACCCGGGGCGCGCCGAGGCGGTGCTGGAAGACCTGGCCGAGCTGTTCCGCGTCGCGCTGGCCGATGCCGGCAGCCAGGCCGCGACGACGGTGGGCGACGAGGTCGAGCTGGCGCGCCGCTACCTCGCGATCGAGCAGTTGCGCTTCGGCGAGCGCCTGCAGCTGCGCTGGGATCTCGACCCGTCCGCCGAGAGCGCGAAGCTGCCGCCGCTGATCCTGCAGCCGCTGGTGGAGAACGCGGTGCGCCATGGCATCGAGCCCTCGGCCGCCGGCGGCACGGTGCGCGTGCGCACGCGGGTGCGCCGCGGCCAGGTCGAGATCGCGGTCGTCAACACCCTGCCCGAGCAGGCCTCGGCGCCGGGCCATGGCATCGCGCTGCGCAACGTGCGCGAGCGGCTGCGGCTGATGCACGACGTGGCCGCCGACTTGCGCGCCGGGCGCGACGGTGCGCTCTACCGCGTCGAGATCGTCGTGCCGCTGTGATGGAAGGCCGTGCATGCTGAGGGCGCTGGTCGTCGACGACGAACCGCTGGCGCGCTTGCGGCTCGGGCAGCTGCTCGGCGAGCTGTCGGGCCGCGACGGCGCGCCGCTGGTGCGCGTGGTCGGTGAAGCCGGCGACGCTGCGGCGGCGCTGGACTGGCTGCGCCGGCACGAGGCCGAGCTGGTGTTCCTCGACGTGCAGATGCCAGGACTCGACGGCGTGGGTCTGGCGGCGCGGCTGCAGTCGCTGCCGCGTCCGCCGGCGGTCGTGTTCGTCACCGCGCATGCCGAGCACGCGCTGCGCGCCTTCGAGCTGGAGGCGGTGGACTACCTGACCAAGCCGGTCAAGCGCGACCGGCTGTGCATGACGCTCGAGCGCGTCGCGCGGCGGCTCGAGCCCGTGGACGGCGCCCCCGCCGCCGCGGCACCGGAGCCGGTCATCGTCGTCAGCGAGCGCGGCCGGCTGCTGCGTGTGCCGCTGGCGGAGGTGCTCTACCTCAAGGCCGAGCTGAAGTACGTGACGCTGCGCACCGCGGCGCACAGCTATGTGCTCGACGATGCGCTGTCGGACCTGGAGATGCGCCTCGGCGAGCGCTTCCTGCGCGTGCACCGCAACGCCATCGTCGCGCGCTCGGCGGTGCAGGCACTGGAGCGCCGCGCCAGCGAAGAGGAGGGCGCCGAGGGCTGGGCGGTGTGCGTGCGGCCGACCGGCGAGTGGCTCGCAGTGTCGCGCCGGCAGGCGAGCGCGGTGCGCGAGGCGCTGGCGGCCGGCGGGCTGTGAGTCCGCGGCGAGGGCGCCGCCGATAATCCGCCCGATGCATCCTGCCGCCCTGCTCGACCTCGGCGCCGACCTGCTGCGCGCCGTGCTGAAGCTCGACGCACCGGCCGACGGCATCGTCTCCGCCTTCTTTCGCCAGCACCGCGCGCTCGGCCACCGCGAGCGCCATGTGCTCGCCGAGACCACCTATGCGGTGCTGCGCCGCCGGCTGCTGTTCCAGCATCTCGCGCAGTCGGGGGCCGGGCCGCTCGAGCGTCGACTGGCCTTGCTCGGCTGGGCGGGCGGGGCGTCGCTGCTGAAGGCCGCGGCCACGCCCGCCGAGCAGGACTGGCTGGCGCGCGCCCAGGCGATCGATGTCGCGACCCTGCCCGAGAAGCTGCGCCACAACCTGCCCGACTGGGTCGCGGAACCGCTGAAGCGCACGCTCGGCGATGAAGGCTTCTGGGCGCTCGTCGCCAGCCTCGAGCAGCCGGCGCCCCTGGACCTGCGCGTGAACACGCTGCGTGCCAAGCGAGACGAGGCGCAGGCGGCGCTCGCGGCGGCCGGCATCGCGGCCGAGCCGACGCCGTACTCGCCCTGGGGCCTGCGCATCGCCGGCAAGCCGGCCCTGCAGCGGCTCGAGCTGTTCACGCGCGGCGACGTGGAGGTGCAGGACGAAGGCAGCCAGCTGCTCGCCCTGCTGACCGAGGCGCGCCGCGGCGAGATGGTGGTCGACTTCTGCGCCGGCGCCGGCGGCAAGACGCTGGCGCTCGGCGCGATGATGCGCAACACCGGGCGCCTGTACGCCTTCGATGTCTCCGGGCACCGGCTCGACGCCCTCAAGCCGCGGCTCGCCCGCAGCGGCCTGTCCAACGTCTACCCGGCGCAGATCGCCCACGAGCGCGACGAGCGCGTCAAGCGCCTGGCCGGCAAGATCGACCGCGTGCTCGTCGACGCGCCCTGCTCGGGCCTGGGCACGCTGCGCCGCAACCCCGACCTGAAGTGGCGTCAGTCGCCGGCGGCCATCGTGGAACTGCGTGCCAAGCAGGACGCGATCCTGGCCAGCGCGGCGCGGCTGGTGAGGCCCGGGGGGCGGCTGGTGTACGCCACCTGCAGCCTTCTCGAAGCCGAGAACGAGTCCGTCGTCGAGGCCTTCTCGACGGCCCATCCGGGCTTCGAGCCGCTGCCGGTGCAGGCGGTGCTCGAGCGCGCCGGCGTGGCCGATGCCGCCGCGCCGACGCACGGGCCGGCCCTGCGGCTTTGGCCCCATCTGCATGCAACCGATGGTTTTTTCGCTGCGATCTGGCAGAAAAAATAGACTACGTCGCCGAAAGGCGGTGCGTCGCCCGAATCGGCTATCGTTTGGTTTGGATCAGGAAAGTCCGTAGTTTCCCGGGGGGTTTCACGGGGCGGCCACCTACAATCCGAGCACGTTTTTAGAAGGGTTTCGATGGACACGATTTCGACGGTGTGGATGAGCGTGGTGGACGGCCTGGCCAACGGCTGGCTGGAGGCCACCTGGTGGCAGGTGCTGCTGACCGCGTTGGCGCTCACCCACGTCACCATCGCCGCGGTGACGATCTTCCTGCACCGCGCACAGGCGCACCGCGCGCTCGACCTGCACCCGGTCGTCAGCCATTTCTTCCGCTTCTGGCTGTGGCTCACCACCGGCATGGTCACGAAGGAGTGGGTCGCGATCCACCGCAAGCACCACGCCAAGTGCGAGACCGAGGACGACCCGCACAGCCCGCAGACCCGCGGCATCAAGAAGGTGCTGCTCGAGGGCAGCGAGCTCTACCGTGCCGAGGCCAAGGTCGAGGAGACGCTGGCCAAGTACAGCCACGGCGTGCCGGACGACTGGATCGAGCGCAACCTCTACAGCCGCTACAGCTGGCAGGGCGTCGGCCTGATGCTGCTGATCAACCTGTTCCTGTTCGGCGCGATCGGCGCCACCGTCTGGGCCGTCCAGATGGCCTGGATCCCAGTCACCGCCGCCGGGATCATCAACGGGCTGGCCCACTGGTGGGGCTACCGCAACTTCGAGGCGCCGGACGCGTCGACCAACATCTCGCCCTGGGGGATCATCATCGGCGGCGAGGAACTGCACAACAACCACCACACCTACCCGACCTCGGCCAAGCTGTCGGTCAAGCCCTACGAGTTCGACATCGGCTGGGCCTACATCCGCGCGCTGGAGATGCTGGGGCTGGCGAAGGTCCGCAAGACGCCGCCCAAGCTGGCGCTCGGCACCATCAAGCCGGTGGCCGACAACCAGACGCTGGAGGCCATCATCGCCCACCGCTACGAGCTGATGGCGGGCTACGGCCGCGAGCTCAGGACGGCCTGCGCCGCCGAGCTCTCGCGCCTGAAGGCCGCCGGCCAGCAGGGCAGTGCCAAGTGGGCCGACCTGCGTCTGGCGCAGCGCTGGCTGCACCGCGACGACGACCGCATCCCGCCGGCCGTCCGCCAGCAGCTCGCGTCGGCGCGCGCCGAGCACCCGGTGCTCGACAAGCTGGTGACGATGCGCGAGGAGCTGCGCCAGCTCTGGACCCGCACCAACGTGTCGGCCGAGCAACTCGTCGCCGACCTGCAGGCCTGGTGCCGCAAGGCCGAGGACAGCGGCATCGCCGGCCTGCAGCAGTTCGCGCTGACGCTGCGCTCGGCGCACCTCGCGCCGGCGATGGCACGCGCCTGACGGCCGCGAGGCGGTGCCGCCTTCGGGCGGCGCCAAAAGCAAAGGGCCCGCACAGCGGGCCCTTTTTGCTGGCTGACGCTCAACGCGTCACTTCAGCTTCACTTCCTTGTAGGCGACATGCTTGCGCGCCTTGGGATCGAACTTCATCAGTTCCATCTTCTCGGGGTGCAGCTTCTTGTTCTTGTCGGTCGTGTAGAAGTGACCCGTGCCGGCGGTCGATTCCAGCTTGATCTTCTCGCGTCCACCTTTGCTCGCCATGTCCGTCTCCTAGATCAGAGTTCGCCCTTGGCACGCAGGTCGGCGACGACCTGATCGATGCCGACCTTGTCGATCAGGCGCAGCGCGGCGTTCGTCACGCGCAGGCGCACCCAGCGGTTCTCGGTCTCGAGCCAGAAGCGGCGGTACTGCAGGTTCGGCAGGAAGCGACGCTTGGTCTTGTTGTTGGCGTGGGAAACATGGTTCCCCACCATCGGGCCCTTGCCCGTGACTTGACAGACGCGTGCCATGACGCTTCTCCGTTGGTGTGTTTCGACGCGGCGACCCGGAGCGCCATGCCCCGATCCGCAAAGACCGCGATTATAGCCACAACCCGACCGTCGGGCCGCGGCGGCTCAGCCGGCGGATTGCTCCAGGAAGCGCTGGGCGTCCAGCGCCGCCATGCAGCCGGTACCGGCGCTGGTGATCGCCTGGCGGTAGACATGGTCCTGCACATCGCCGGCGGCGAACACGCCGGGCACGCTGGTCATCGTCGCGAAGCCGTCCAGGCCGGCGCGGGTGACGATGTAGCCGTTCTTCATCTCCAGCTGGCCGGTGAAGATCTCGGTGTTCGGCCGGTGCCCGATGGCGATGAAGCAGCCCTTCAGCACGATGTCCTCGGTGCTGCCGTCGCGGGTGTTCTTGATGCGGATCCCGGTCACGCCGCTGGCATCGCCGAGCACCTCGTCGAGCACGTAGAACAGCTTCAACTCGATCTTGCCGGCGGCCACCTTCTCCATCAGCTTGTCGACCAGGATCGCCTCGGCCTTGAACTTGTCGCGCCGGTGCACCAGCGTGACCTTGCGGGCGATGTTCGACAGGTACAGCGCCTCCTCGACCGCGGTGTTGCCGCCGCCGACGACGCAGACGTCCTGGTCGCGGTAGAAGAAGCCGTCGCAGGTGGCGCAGGCGCTGACGCCGCGACCCATGAACGCCTCTTCCGAGGGCAGGCCCAGGTACTGGGCCGACGCGCCGGTGGCGAGGATCAGCGCGTCGCAGGTGTAGCGGCCCGAGTCGCCGGTCAGCTCGAACGGCCGCTTGGACAGGTCCACCGCGTTGATGTGGTCGTAGACGATCTGCGTCTTGAAGCGCTCGGCGTGCTCGAGGAAGCGCTGCATCAGATCGGGGCCCTGGACGCCGTGCACGTCGGCCGGCCAGTTGTCGACCTCGGTGGTGGTCATCAGCTGGC
>CAYLKR010000024.1:0-21904 GCA_964384225.1 uncultured Methylibium sp. | reverse complement strand
GTGGTGAGGCTGGCGAGCTGCTCGGTCGTCAGCGCGACGGTCTGCGCGGTCGTCATTACCGGCAGCTGGTCGGTCGTCAGCGCGGCGAGCTGGGCGGTGGACAGCGCGCGGACCGCGGCGGTGTTCATCGCCGCGAGGTCGGCGGTCTCCAGCGCGGCGATCTGCGCCGTCGTCAAGCCGGCCACCTGGGCCGAGGTGATCGCGGCGAACTGGCCGGTGGTCAGGCTGTTCAGGTCGCCGGTCGTCAGGCTGGCGATCTGGTCGGTCGTCAGCGCGGCGACTTGGCTGGTCTGCAGCGCGGCGAGCTGGTCGGTCGTCAGCGCGGCGAGCTGCGCGGTGGACAGCGCACGCAGCGCGGCGGTGTTCAGCGCACGGACATCGGCCGTCTCCATCGCGGCGAGGTCGGCGGTCTCGAGCGCCGCGGCCTGCGCGGTCGTCAGCGCGGCGGCCTGCGCCGTGGTCAGCGCAACGGCCTGGGCCGTCGTCAGCGCGACGATCTGGTCGGTCGTCAGCGCGCGCAGCGCCAGCGTCGAGATCGAGGCGAAGTCGTCGGTCGCGATCGCCGCCACCTGGGCGGTGGTCAGCCCCGGCACCTGGGCCGAGGTCAGCGCGGCGAACTGCGCGGTGGTGAAGCTGTTCAGGTCGCCGGTCGTCAGCGACGCGAGCTGCTCGGTCGTCAGCGCGGCGACCTGGGCATTGCGCAGTGCGGGCAGCTGGTCGGTCGTCAGCGCGGCGAGCTGGGCGGTGCTGAAGGCACGCAGCGCGGCGGTCGTCAGCGCGGCCACGTCGTCGGTGGTCAGTGCGGCGATCTGCGCCGTCGTCAGGCCGGCGACCTGGGCCGAGCCGAGGGCCGCGAACTGCGCCGTCGTGAAGCTGTTGAGGTCGCCGGTGGTCAGGCTGGCGATCTGGTCGGTCGTCAGCACCGAGACGCGGTTGGCCGGCAGCGCGGCGAGCTGGTCGGTCGTGAACGCGGCGAGCTGGGCCGTGCTCAGCGCGCGCAGCGCGGCGGTGCCGAAGGCGGCCACGTCGGCGGTCTCCAGCGCGGCGAGGTCGGCGGTCTCGAGCGCGGCGGCCTGGGCCGTCGTCAGCGCGGCCACCTGGGCGGTGGTCAGCGCCACGGCCTGGGCCGTCGTCAGCGCGACGATCTGGTCGGTGGTCAGCGCGCGGAAGGCAGTGGTCGACAGCGCGGCGAGGTCGTCGGTCTCCAGCGCGGCGATCTGGGCGGTCGTCAGGCCGGCGACCTGGGCCGAGGTCAGCACGCGGAACTGGTTCGTGCCGAGCGCGTTGAGGTCGCCGGTGGTGAGGCTGGCGAGCTGCTCGGTCGTCAGCGCGACGGTCTGCGCGGTCGTCAGCACCGGCAGCTGGTCGGTCGTGAGTGCCGCAAGCTGGGCGGTGGACAGCGCGCGGACCGCGGCGGTGTTCATCGCCGCGAGGTCGGCGGTCTCCAGCGCGGCGATCTGCGCCGTCGTCAAGCCGGCCACCTGGGCCGAGGTGAGCGCGGCGAACTGGGCGCTGCCGAGGCTGTTCAGGTCACTGGTCGTCAGCGACGCGATCTGGTCGGTGGTCAGCGCCGCCACCTGGCCGGTGGTGAGCGCGCCAAGCTGGTCGGTCGTCAGGGCTGCAAGCTGGGCGGTCGAGAGGGCGCGCAGCGCGGCGGTGGTGAGCGCGCGCACGTCGGCTGTCTCCAGTGCGGCGAGGTCGGCGGTCTCGAGCGCGGCAGCCTGGGCGGTCGTCAGCGCGGCGGCCTGGGCGGTGGTGAGCGCCACGGCCTGGGCGGTGGTGAGCGCGACGATCTGGTCGGTCGTCAGGCCGCGGAAGGCGGTGGTGGAGATCGCGGCGAAGTCGTCGGTCGTGATCGCGGCCATCTGAGCCGTCGTCAGGCTAGCGGCCTGCGCCGAGGTCAGCGCACGGAACTGCGCGGTCGTCAGGCTGTTCAGGTCGCCGGTGCTCAAGGATGCGAGCTGCTCGGTGGTCAGCGCCGCGACCTGCGCGGTCGTCAGCGCCGGCAGCTGGTCGGTCGTCAATGCGGCGAGCTGGGCTGTCGTCAGCGCGCGGACCGCGGCGGTGTTCATCGCCGCGAGGTCGGCGGTCTCCAGTGCGGCGAGCTGCGCCGTGGTCAGCCCGACGGCCTGGGCCGCGCGGATCGCGCCGAACTGCGCGGTGCCGAGGCTGTTCAGGTCACCGGTGGTGAGCGACGCGATCTGGTCGGTGGTCAGCGCCGCCACCTGGCCGGTGGTGAGCGCGCCGAGCTGGTCGGTCGTGAGCGCCGCGAGCTGGGCGGTGGACAGGGCACGCAGCGCGGCGGTGTTCAGCGCGCGGACGTCGGCGGTCTCCATCGCCGCGAGGTCGGCGGTTTCCAGCGCCGCGGCCTGGGCCGTGGTCAGTGCGGCGGCCTGGGCCGTCGTCAGCGCGACGGCCTGGGCGGTGGTGAGCGCGACGATCTGGTCGGTGGTCAGCGTGCGGACGGCGGCGGTCGAGAGCGCCGCGAGGTTGTCGGTGGTCAGTGCCGCGACCTGCGCGGTCGTCAGCGCCGGCGCCTGCACCGTGGTCAAGGCGCGCAGTTGTGCGGTGGTGAAGCTGTTCAGGTCGCCTGTGGTCAGGCTGGCGAGCTGCTCGGTGGTCAGTGCCGCGACCTGGGCGGTCGTCAGCGTGGGCAGCTGGTCGGTGGTCAGCGCCGCGAGCTGGGCGGTGGACAGGGCGCGCAGCGCGGCCGTGCTCAGCGCGGCGACGTCGGCGGTCTCCAGCGCGGCGATCTGGGCGGTCGTCAGCCCGGCCATCTGGGCCGAGGTCAGCACGCGGAACTGCGCGGTCGTGAGGCTGTTGAGGTCGCCGGTGGTGAGCGAGGCGAGCTGATCGGTCGTCAGCGCGGCCACCTGGCCGGTGGCGAGGGCGCCGAGCTGGTCGGTCGTCAGCGCGGCGAGCTGGGCGGTGGACAGCGCACGCAAGGCGGCGGTGCTCAGCGCGCGCACGTCGGCCGTCTCCATCGCGGCGATGTCGGCGGTCTCGAGCGCGGCGGCCTGGGCGGTGGTGAGCGCGGCGGCCTGGGCGGTGGTGAGCGCCACGGCCTGGGCGGTGGTCAGCGCGACGATCTGGTCGGTGGTCAGGCCGCGCAGCGCGGTGGTGCTCAGTGCGGCGAGGTCGTCGGTGGTCAGCGCGGCGACCTGGGCGGTCGTCAGGCCGGCGACCTGGGCCGAGGTCAGCACGCGGAACTGGTTCGTGCCGAGCGCGTTGAGGTCGCCGGTGGTGAGGCTGGCGAGCTGCTCGGTCGTCAGCGCGACGGTCTGCGCGGTCGTCAGCACCGGCAGCTGGTCGGTCGTGAGTGCCGCAAGCTGGGCGGTGGACAGCGCGCGGACCGCGGCGGTGTTCAGCGCGGCGACGTCGTCGGTGGTCAGCGCGGCGATCTGCGCCGTCGTCAGCCCGGCCATTTGCGCCGAGGTGAGCGCACGGAACTGTGCGGTCGTCAGCGCGTTCAGGTCGCCGGTGGTCAGCGAGGCGATCTGGTCGGTCGTCAGCGCGGCGACCTGGCCGGTCTGCAGCGCGGCGAGCTGGTCCGTGCTCAGCGCGGCGAGCTGGGCGGTGGAGAGCGCACGCAGCGCGGCGGTGTTCAGTGCGCGGACGTCGGCGGTCTCCATCGCAGCGAGGTCGGCGGTCTCCAGGGCCGCGGCCTGGGCCGTGGTCAGTGCCGCGGCCTGGGCGGTGGTCAGCGCCACGGCCTGGGCGGTCGTGAGAGCGACGATCTGGTCGGTCGTCAGCGCGCGCAGAGCCAGCGTCGAGATCGAGGCGAAGTCGTCGGTCGTGAGCGCCGCCACCTGGGCGGTGGTCAGCCCCGGCACTTGGGCCGAGGTCAGCGCGGCGAACTGCGCGGTGGTGAAGCTGTTCAGGTCGCCAGTCGTCAGCGACGCGAGCTGCTCGGTCGTCAGCGCGGCCACCTGGGTCGTGCGCAGCGTCGGCAGCTGGTCGGTGGTGAGCGCCGCGAGCTGGGCGGTGGAGAGCGCGCGCAGCGCGGCCGTGCTCAGCGATGCGACATCGTCGGTCGTCAGGTTGGCGATCTGCGCGGTCGTCAGCGCCGCGGCCTGGGCCGAGGTCAGCGCGGCGATCTGCGCCGTCGTGAAGCTGTTCAGGTCGCCGGTCGTCAGCGAGGCGATCTGATCGGTCGTCAGTGCGGCGACCTGCGCCGCGCTCAGCGCCGGCAGCTGGTCGGTCGTCAGCGCCGCGAGCTGCGCGGTGCTCAGCGCGCGCAGCGCAGCGGTGGTCAGCGCGCGCACGTCGGCGGTCTCCATCGCGGCGAGGTCGGCGGTCTCGAGCGCGGCGGCCTGGGCCGTCGTCAGCGCGGCGGCCTGCGCCGTCGTCAAGGCGGCGGCCTGGGCCGTGGTCAGTGCGACGATCTGGTCGGTCGTCATCGTCCGCACCGCGGCGGTGCTGAGCGCGGCGAGGTCGTCGGTCGTCAGCGCGGCCACCTGCGCGGTGGTGAGGCCGGGCATCTGGGCCGAGCTCAGCGCGCGGAACTGCGCGGTCGTGAAACTGTTCAGGTCGCCGGTCGTCAGGCTAGCGAGCTGGGCCGTGCTCAGCGCGACGATCTGCGCGGTCGTCAGCGCCGGCAGCTGGTCGGTCGTCAGCGCGGCGAGCTGCTCGGTGGAGAGCGCACGGACGGCGGCGGTGTTCATCGCCGCGAGGTCGGCGGTCTCCAGCGCGGCGATCTGCGCCGTCGTCAGCCCGGCCACCTGGGCCGAGGTCAGCACGCGGAACTGGGCGGTGCCGAGGCTGTTGAGGTCGCCGGTGGTCAGCGAGGCGATCTGGTCGGTCGTCAGCGCGGCGACCTGGCCGGTGGTGAGCGCGCCGAGCTGGTCGGTCGACAGCGCGGCCAGCTGCGCGGTGGACAGCGCGCGCAGCGCGGCGGTGTTGAGCAGGCGCAGGTCCGCGGTCTCGAGCGCGGCGAGGTCGGCGGTCTCGAACGCGGCAGCCTGGGTCGAGGTGATCGCGGCGGCCTGCGCCGTCGTCAGCGCGGCGGCCTGGGCGGTGGTGAGCGCGGCGATCTGGTCGGTCGTCAGGCCGCGGAAGGCGGTGGTGGAGATCGCGGCGAAGTCGTCGGTCGTCAGCGCGGCCACCTGGGCGGTGGTGAGGCCGGCGGCCTGCGCCGAGGTCAGCGCGCGGAACTGCGCGGTGGTGAAGCTGTTCAGGTCGCCGGTGGACAGCGAGGCGAGCTGCGCGGTGGTCAGCGCGGCCACCTGGCCGGTCGTCAGCGCCGGCAGCTGGTCGGTGGTCAGGGCGCCGATCTGCGTGGTGCTCAGCGCGCGCAGGCCGGCGGTCGTGATGCGCGCGATGTCGGCGGTCTCGAAGGCGGCGATCTGCGCCGTCGTCAGCACCGACAGCCCGGCCGTCGAGATCGCCGGCACCTGCGCCGTCGTCAGGGCCTGGATCTGCGCCGTGCTGAACGCCGCCCAATCCTCCGTGGTCAGCGACGCGATGGTCGTCGTCGACAGCGCCGCGATCTGCGCGGTGCTCAGGGAGGTGATGATCGAGGCCATGGGGAATCCTTGCGGTAGGGGATCGGCGTGCTGCCGGGGCGTCGGGTCCTGTGCGCCGTGAAGGCGTGCACGAAACGGGACCTTCCGCTCGCTCGGCGGTCTATCGGCGGTACTGGCGGGATTCTTTAGTTGCGGGTTCACGCGCAAAGGGCGGCTGAGCGTGTGAAAACACGGCCAGTTCGCCTCTTTGCCGTTGGTCGGGCGCCGGCGCGCTCCAGAGCAGCGGCGCCGCGCCGATGTCAGGCCGTGGCCGGCGCTGCTCATATATGAGGGGCAGCCGATCGGGCAGCCGCCGCGGTGCGATGCGCCCGATGTCAGCGTGCGATGCACCGGTCCCTAAAGTTCCACCGGACCCGTTCCGATAAGCCCTCCAACGGGATCGGCGCAAGCCGGTTCCGGGGTCCGGAGTAAGCGACCGAGGGTTCGACGAGGGCACAACCAGACGCTCCTCGCTTCGAGATCAAGCGGAAGACTCACGCCGGGCGCATGCAGGCCCCGAAGCGCCGGAGCGTCCCCCAGGACGCCGAGGCACCGACGGGCCAGGGCGGGGCGAAGCCAGTCAGCTGGCTGGCCCAGCTCCGTCAAGGCCGGCGTCCTTTGCCGGGAGTCTCTTAACCGAATGGAGTTTCATCATGGCAATGACCATCAACACCAACTCGATCTCGCTGAATGCCCAGCGCAACGCCGGCATGTCGCAGAGCGTGCTCGCCACCTCGATGCAGCGCCTGTCCTCGGGCCTGCGCGTCAACAGCGCGAAGGACGATGCCGCCGGCCTGGCGATCGCCGAGCGCATGAACGCGCAAGTCCGCGGCATGAACGTCGCGATCCGCAACGCCAACGACGGCATCTCGCTGGCGCAGACGGCCGAAGGCGCGCTCGGCAAGGTCGGCGACGCGCTGCAGCGCATGCGCGAACTGGCCGTGCAGTCGGCCAACGGCACCAACAACGCCGACGACCGCGACAACCTGCAGGCCGAATTCGATCAGCTGTCCCAGGAAGTCGACCGCGTCGTGTCGGCCGCCAAGTTCAACGGCACCGCGCTGCTCGACGGCACGACCGCCACGTTCACCTTCCAGGTGGGCGCGGGCACCGATGCCACCGACACGATCGACGTGGACACCGCCGACCTCAGCGCCACCGTCACCGCCGTCACGGCGCTCGACATCAGCGGCGCCGACGCCACCGGTGCGACCGCCGCGATCGACGCGCTCGACGACGCGCTGACCGAAGTGACGACCGCCCGCGCCACCTTCGGCGCCGTGCAGAACCGCTTCGACTCGGTGATCGGCAGCCTGCAGGTCTCGGCCGAGAACCTGGCCGCCGCCCGCGGCCGGATCATGGACGCCGACTTCGCGTCGGAGACGATGAACCTGTCGCGTGCGCAGATCCTGCAGCAGGCCGGCACGGCGATGATCTCGCAGGCCAACCAGCTGCCGGGCCAGGTGCTCTCGCTGCTGCGCTGATCGTCCCCTCGAGGCTCGATCCGAGCCCCGCCCGGCACCCGCCGGGCGGGGCTTTTTCACGTCCGCGGGCCGGAACTGGCCGCGTTTCGCACTGCATTTCGGGCTTAAGGCCCCGGAGGCGCTGCTGAAGAATCCACTCCAGCAGGTTCGAGTGAATCCACTGCACTCCATCCGGTCGGCACGAGCCGCCCCAGGGTGCAATGACTTGCCGGGCCGAGCGGCGGGGGCCGTCCTTCAGGGGTCGGTCCGCCTTTCTGCCCCTGGGCCGGCGTCATTGCCGGGAGTCCTTGATTCTTAGGAGTGCGACATGCCTCAGACCATCAACACCAACCTGATCTCGCTGAACGCGCAGCGCAACCTGAGCGCCTCGCAGACCTCCCTGTCCACCGCGATGCAGCGCCTGTCCTCGGGTCTGCGTGTCAACAGCGCCAAGGACGACGCCGCCGGCCTGGCGATCGCCGAGCGCATGCACGCCCAGGTCCGCGGCATGAACGTCGCGATCCGCAACGCCAACGACGGCATCTCGCTGGCGCAGACGGCCGAAGGCGCGCTCGGCAAGGTCGGCGACGCGCTGCAGCGCATGCGCGAACTGGCCGTGCAGTCGGCCAACGGCACCAACAACGCCGACGACCGCGACAACCTGCAGGCCGAGTTCCTGCAGCTCAACGACGAAGTCGCGCGCATCGTCAACGGCGCCAAGTTCAACGGCACCCAGCTGCTCGACGGCACCAGCGCGACCTTCACCTTCCAGGTCGGCGCCGGCACCGACGCCACCGACACGATCGACGTGGACACCGCCGACCTCAGCGCCACCGTCGCGGCGATCGCCGCGCTCGACATCAGTGGCGCCGACGCCACCGGCTCGCTCGCCGCGATGACCGCGATCGACGACGCGCTGACCGACGTGACCACCGCGCGGGCCGGCTTCGGCGCGGCGCAGAACCGCTTCGAGTCGGTGATCGGCAGCCTGCAGGTCTCGGCCGAGAACCTGGCTGCCGCCCGCGGCCGCATCATGGACGCCGACTTCGCGGCGGAATCGGCGGCGCTGTCGCGCGCGCAGATCCTGCAGCAGGCCGGCAACGCGATGGTCGCCCAGGCCAACCAGCTGCCGCAGCAGGTGCTGCAGCTGCTGGGCCGCTGATCCCGGCTTCCCGACCCGCCCCGCCGGCGGCGCCGCGAAGTGCTCGCCGGCGCCGCCGGCGGGGCTTCACTTTGGGCCGCCGCCGCCGATAACGCTACGACATCCGGTTCCTTCCACGCATGGCGACCATCACCTCCCCCGGCATCGGCAGCGGCCTGGACGTCAACGCGATCGTCTCGCAGCTCGTCGCGATCGAGCGTGCGCCGATCGAGAAACTGCAGACCAGCGCCAAGACGATCGAGACCAAGATCTCCGCCTACGGCAAGATCCAAAGCTTGGTCTCGGGCGTGCGCGACGCGGCCGCCGCGCTCGGCGGCGCGTCGGTGTGGGGCCGCACGACCGGCAGTTCGGCCGACCCGACCTCGGTCGGCGTCACCACCAGCGGCGGCGCGGTGGCCGGCAGCTATAGCGTGCAGGTCACCCAGCTCGCGCGGGCGCACAGCGTGGCCTCGGGCGCCTTCGCCGACAGCAGTGCGGCGATCGGCAGCGGCACGCTGCGCATCGAGCTCGGCCGCTGGGACGCCGGCAACACCGCGTTCACGCCCGGCGCCGCCGCGGCGGTGGACATCACCATCGCGCCCGGCGCCGACACGCTGGCGCAGATCCGCGACCAGATCAACGCCGCCAACGCCGGCGTCACCGCGGTCATCGTCACCGACGTCTCCGGCGCTCGGCTCGCGCTGCGCTCCACCGCCAGCGGCGCCGAGAACCAGCTGCGCATCACCGCCAGCGACGCCGGCGGCCCGCTGTCCAACGGCGTCGGCCTCGGCCAGCTCGCCTTCGACCCGCCGTCCGGCGCCGGCGGCCTGGTGCAGACCCAGGCCGGCGCCAACGCGCTGGCCAACATCAACGGTCTGGACATCGAGTCCGCGAGCAACCAGCTCGAGGGCGTGCTCGACGGCGTGAACCTGACGCTGATGCGACCGACCACGACGCCGATCGAAGTGACGGTTGCGCCCGACGCCGCGGCGATGAAGACCGCGGTCGAGACCTTCGTCACCGCCTACAACGAGCTCAACACCTACCTCGCCTCGCAGACCAAGTACGACGAAGGCGCTAAAAAAGGCGCCACGCTGCAGGGCGACAGCGCGGCGATCAGCCTGCGCAACCAGTTCCGCACGCTGCTCGGCGGCTCCTCCGAGGCCTCGACGGTGTTCACGCGGCTGTCGGACATCGGCTTCGACGTCCAGCGCGACGGCTCGATCAAGCTCGACACCGCCAAGCTCGACGGCGCGCTGGCCGACCTGCCGGAGATCTCCCGCCTGTTCTCGGCCAGCGACCCGCTGTACGCCCCCGGCGACGGCTTCGCGACGCGCATCCGCGCGCTGGCCGACCAGCTCAACGGCATCGACGGCCTGATCGCCAGCCGCAACGAGGGCCTGCGCGCCCAGCTCGACCGCAACCAGGACAACCAGGACCGGCTCGAGGACCGCGTGCTGCTGTTCCAGCAGCGCCTGCTGCGGCAGTACTCCGCGCTCGACACCCAGCTCGGCGCGATGAACGGCCTGTCCAACTACGTCAGCGCGCAGATGGCCGCGCTGGCGGCCAGCAGCAACAACGGCGGCTGAGCCGCGCCCGGACGCGGCGCCACGCGGCGCCGCCGTGCCGGCGCACCGGGCCCAAGCCCGGAGATGACCCCGCGAACCTGACGTTTCGCACTCAAGCCCGGGGCTCCGGACGCCGATAACCCCAGCAGACCGACTACTCAGGCTGCTGCGTCATGTTCACCGGCCCCACCCCCTACTCGACCTCCCGTGCCCAGGTGCACTCGATGGCCTATGCCCGCGTCGGCGTGGAGACCGGTGTCGACCGCGCGTCGCCGCACCAGCTCGTCGCGATGCTCTACAGCGGCCTGCTCGACACCCTGGCTCGGGCCCGCGGCGCGCTGCGCGAAGGCCAGGTCGAGCGCAAGGCCGCCGAGCTGACGCGCGCCGTGCGCATCGTCGACGAAGGCCTGAAGGCCGCGCTCAACCCGGCCGGCGGCGAGCTCACGAAGCAGCTCGACGGCCTCTACGGCTACCTGGCGCTGCGCCTCACGCAGGCCAACCTGCGCAACGACGAGGCGGCGATCGCCGAATGCGTGGCGCTGGTCGAGCCGCTGCGTGACGCCTGGACGGCGATCCGCCCGCAGGTGGACGGCCCGGCCGGCCGCTCGTGAACGAACAGGGATGGAACCCACGATGAATGCTTCCCTGCTGCAGTACTACGAGGCGATCGAACAGGCCAGCGAGCAGATGCTCGACGCCGCCCGCGGTGGCGACTGGGACCAGGTCGTCAAGCTCGAAGGCGCCTGCGCGCTGCTGATCTCGCAGCTCAAGCATGCCGCCGCCAGCCAGGAACTCGGCCGCGAGGAGCGCCAGCTCAAGGGCCGCATCATGAAGCGCATCCTGGTCAACGACGCCGAGATCCGCACGCTGGCCGAGCCCTGGCTGGAGGACCTCGACCGCCTGATGGCCGGCCGCCCGAAGATGCTGCACTGAGGCCCGGCGCCGCACGCCACCGACGAGGACGCGATGGAAACGCTGCCGATGCCGCTCGACGCGATGAGTGCCCAGGGCCAGGCGCTCGCGGAGTTCCGCGTCGGCTCGCCGGTCGAGGTGCTGGCGCTGCTCAAGCAGCTCGCCGACGCCAACGCCGCGCTGACGCTCAGCACGCCCGACGGCGCCAACTGCAGCGCCACCGTCTGGGCGCTCGACCCGCAGCGCGGCCTGCTGTGCCTGAGCGCCGAGCCGCTCGACGTGCAGCTGCAGAGCCTGCTGGAGAGCGACGAGGTGGTCGCGGTCGGCTACCTCGACAGCATCAAGCTGCAGTTCGACCTGCATGACATCGTGCTGGTGCGCGGCCACAACGGCAGCGCGCTGAACGTGCGCTTCCCGCGCGAGCTCTACCGCTTCCAGCGCCGCGGCAGCTTCCGCGTGCGCCCGCTCGTCAACACCCGCCCGGTGGCGAGCTTCCGCCACCCGGCACTGCCCGACATGGCGCTGGAGCTGCGCGTCATCGACGTCAGCATCGGCGGCATCGCGCTCTTCCTCCCCGAGGGCGTGCCCGAGATCGAGCCCGGGGTGCGTATCGAGCAGGCGGTCGTCGAGCTCGACGGCGACACCCGGCTGACGGCCAGCCTGACCATCCACCACGTCACGCTGCTGCACCACGAGTCCAAGGGCGTGCGCCTGGGCTGCGAGCTCGGCAAGCTCGGCGGCGACGGCGAGCGCGCGCTGCAGCGCTACATCGACCTGACACAGCGGCGCCGGCGACTGCTCGTTCTCTGACCCACCCCCGTCGCGGCTTCGCCGCTCCCCCTCAAGGGGGCGCCGCTGGCGGCCCGGCAAAGCCGGTCCGCGGCGACTGCTTGGCCGACTGGCGCCTATCGCGCGACACTGCGGGCCTGCCCGCAGCTGGAGCCTCGCGATGGACCTGCAACTGCTCGACCCTCACGCCAAGGACCTCGGGGGCGGCTTCACCGTGCGCCGGCTGCTGCCGGCCGCAGGGCGCCAGGCGGTCGGCCCCTTCCTCTTCTTCGACCACTTCGGCCCCGTCACCGCCGGCCCCGCCGACGACCACGACGTGCGGCCGCACCCGCACATCGGCCTGGCGACCGTGACCTACCTGTTCGAGGGCGCGATGCAGCACCGCGACTCGACCGGCGTGGCGCAGCGCATCGAGCCCGGCGCGATCAACTGGATGACGGCCGGGCGCGGCATCGTCCACTCCGAGCGCACGCCCGACGACCTCCGCGGCCGCACGCGCACCAGCCACGGCCTGCAGCTGTGGGCCGCGCTGCCGGTGGCGGACGAGGACTGCGAACCGGCCTTCGAGCACACGCCGGCCGCGCGCATCCCGCAGCTCGAGTCCGGCGGCGCGTGTGCGCGGGTGCTGATCGGTGCGGCGCATGGCCTGCGCTCGCCGGTCGGCACGCGCTCGCCGACGCTGTACGTGGACTACGCGCTCGCCGCCGGCGCGGCGATCGCGCTGCCGGGGCCCGAGGCGGCCGAGGAGCGCGCGCTGTACGGCGTGGGCGTCGCCTACGAGCTGGTCGGGGCCGATGGCGAGCGCCACCGCGTCGAGCCCGGCGTGCTGGCCGTGCTGCCGGCCGGCGCCGCGCTCACGCTGGCCGCGCCGCAGGCCACGCGCGTCGTGCTGATCGGTGGTGCGCCGCTCGGGCGGCGCTACATGTGGTGGAACTTCGTCTCGTCGCGCCGCGAGCGCATCGCCCAGGCCGCCGACGACTGGGAGGCCGATCGCCTGGGCCGCGTGCCGGGCGAGACCGAGCGGATTCCGCTGCCGGAGCGTCGCTTCAGCGTTTGAGCATCCACCAGTTGCCCCAGACCGCCAGCGCCACGCCGGCGGCCGTCTCCCAGCCGGGGCGGTAGCCTTCGAGCGCGATCGAGACGACGATCGCCAGCACCGGCGCCGCGACACCGACCGCCGACGACGGCCCGGGGCCGACGCGGTCCTGCAGCGTCAGGAAGGCCGCGAAGGTCAGCACCGAGCCGGCCAGCGCTAGGTAGGCGAGTGCCACCCACCACAGCGGCGCGGCCCAAGGCGACGGGGGCAGCCAGGCCGCGGCGTCCTCGGCGACGACCAGCAGCACCAGCGCCGACGACAGCGCGCTGTAGACCATGCCCCAGCCCATCGCCGGCCACATGCCCAGGCCGCGCACGCGGTTGCGGCTGGCCGTCAGGCTGCCGACCGAGGACAGCAGAACCGACCCCACGGTGAACGCCGCGCCCAGGGCCACCGCGCCCGCCGCGTTGGCGCGGCCGAACTCCGGCGCGAAGATCAGCGCGACGCCGGCCACGCCCAGCACGCCGCCGGCGAGGAAGCGCCGCGGGAAACGCACACCCCAGATCGCGCGTGCCGCCAGCCCGTTGATCAGCGGGCTGGCCGAGAAGCCCACCGCCACCAGCCCCGACGGCACATGCCGCTCGGCGTGGTAGACGCAGATGTAGCTCAGCGAGTACATGAACACCCCCTGCAGCGCGAAGAGGCCATGGGCGCGCAGGCCGTAGCGCAGGGTGTCGCCGCAGGCCGCGCGCCAGGCCAGCACCACCAGCCCGGCCAGCCCGAAGCGCAGCGCCACCGCCAGCTCGGGCGGCGTGGCGCCGAGCTGCCAGGTGATGACATGCCAGGTCGTGCCCCAGATGCCGACGCATAGCGCGAACAGCTGCCAGGTGCGCAGGCCGGGCGCCGCGCCGGGGGCCGCCATCGTGCGGCTCAGAACTTCAGCGTCGCGCGGCCGGCCATGCCGGCGCGCAGCGTGCATTCCAGGCCTTCGACGACGACCGCGTTCATGCCGAAGCTGATGGCGCCGCCGACGCGCGCGTCGGCGCGGTAGGCGGCCAGCGTGTCGCCGGGCTCGGTGCCGGGCACGCCGGTGGCGGGGTCCACGTTCGGGATCGGGCAGCGCGGGCAGGGCTTGACGAGCTTGAGCCGCACCGAGCCCTCGGGTGCGTCGAAGGCGATCTCGTCGAGGAAGTCCTCGCCATGCGCGTCCAGCCCGTCGAGCACGAGGTTGGGCCGGAAGCGCGCCATCGTCACCGGATCGACACCCTTGACCGCGAGCCGCTCGTTCAGCGCCGCGAGCGAGGCGGCAGAGACGACGAGCAGCGGGAAGCCGTCGCTGAAGGCGTTCTCGGCCTCGACGCCGCCGGTCCAGGCGCGGTCGGACAGGCGCTTGTGCTCGGGGTCGAAGCGCACCAGCCGCAGCGGCTGGCGCAGGAAGGTGCTGAACCAGGTGGCGGCCAGCTCGCCCATGTCGTAGGCGGCGACCTCGTCGTTCCAGACGCGCACGCGGGTCGGCTGCTCGACGGTGTCGAGCGCGAGGTGCAGCGGCAGCATGCCGGGGGCGCGCAGCACCAGCTCGCTGTGTCGCAGTTCGGTGGCGACCAGCGCCATGCGCGGCAGCTCGCGCTGGCTGAGGAACTCGCCGTCGGCGTCGACCACCATCCAGGCGCGGTCGAACTCGAGACCGGTCTCGATCAGCAGCGATTCGGCGAGCGCTGCGCCGGCGCAGGACTTGACGGGGTAGACGTGGAGGGAGGCGAGGGTGATCGGCGTCGGTTCATCCATCCGGTGATTATCCGAGGCCGCTCCGCCGACGCTGCGAGCCCTGGGATCGCGCTCGCAGGCGCTAGAGATGGGCGACGAAGGCGGGCGCGTCCATCCGGTCGTTCATGCCGTCCACGTAGACGATCGGGATCTCCGACAGGGCTTCCTCGGACACGCCTTCGAGGCAACCGATGTTCACGCCGACCATCTGGCCGACCGGCGTGTCGTTGCCGACACCGAAGGCGCGCACGCCGCAATGGCGGCAGAAGAAGTGCTGGTTCTTGCGGCGGTTGAACAGGTACTCGGTCAGCACGCTCTCGCCGGCGAGCAGCCGGAAATGCTCGGGCGTGGCCACGGCCGCCCAGAAGCGGTTGCGGCGGCAGATCGAGCAGTTGCAGCGGAAGGTCGGCTGCGTCAGGTCGAGGTCGGCCTCGAAACGGACGGCGCCGCAGTGGCAGGAGCCGGGGTAGGTCGTGAGCATCGGAGCGCGGGTCAGGTCGCCGCTGGAAGCTGCAGGTGGGTCAGCCATCGCAGCCGCATGGCGCGGGCATCGACGAGCGGGTGGTGGCGCCCGGGCATGGCCAAGCCCTCGAAGTAGCTGGCCTGGGCCGCAAGGCAGCGGTCGTCGTTGGCGACATCGGCAACGTTCAACGGCCTCAGGGTCGGACCCAGGCGGGACCACTCGCCGGCGGCGCGCAGCACATGCTCGAGAAAGCGCCAGTCGAGCTTGTAGTCGTAGAGCATCGTGTGCGGCGCGTCGAACTGCGCCAGCCACCCGGCCACGATCGTCCCGACCTCGGCATCCGATGTGACCGCCATCGCCGGCGTGCAGCCGAACTGCGGGATCACGGTGCTGTGGCAGAACGCGCTGGCCCGAGCCAGGCGGTCCTTGTCGTGGACCTCGACGACGAGCTCGTGATCCCCGTCGGTCACGAGCCCGATGGACAGGAGTTCACCCTCGCGGAACTGGGTGAACTCGGTATCGAAGTAGATGTGCATCCGATCGACTGTAGCCGCGGCGCGTGGGCTCACCTTCCGAACAACTCCTTCAAGCGCTCCTTCGTCGACTCCTTCTTCTTCGGTGCCGACGCCGCCCCCTCCGGCGCGCTTGCCGCCGGCTTGCGGCCGGTCAGCTTGTCCAGCAGCCCGCCGGTGCCGCCGCTGCCGAGGATGGACTCGGTGGCGCGCTTCTTCAGCAGCTCGCCGGCCACCGCGCCCCACTGCACGTTGTAGCTGACCGCTTCGAACGGCCCGGCGAGCTTCACCGGCACCGTCACGCCCTTGAGCTGGGCCAGCTCGGCGCCGTCCTGGCCCTCGGGCGTGCCGGTGACCGTGGCCCTGGCGAGGTAGTCGATGCGGCCGGCGCCGATGTCGATCGCGCCGGCGCCGGTCACGCGCAGGAAGGGGCTCTTGGCCATCAGGTCGTCGTTGCGCGCCACGCCGTCGGCGACCTTGAAGCTCGCGGTGATTTCGGAGAAGTCGGTCTTCTCCTGCGCGCTCGAGGCCTGCACCGCGTCCTTGTTCAGCGTCACCGCGCTCTTCCACTGCCGCAGCACCTTCGCGAGGTTGATGCCGCGCACCGCGCCGTCGCGCAGCGCGATCGCTGCCGTGCCGTCGAGCTGCTTGCGCAGCGCCGCGACGCTGCCGCCCTGCGTCGCGAGGTCGGCGGTGACGCGGCCCTTGCCTTCGAGCTTCTCGAACTGCGCCACGTCCTTCAGCAGCGCGGCGATGTCGACCTCGCTCGCGTCGAGCCTGACGGCGACGCGCTGGTCCTGCGGCCGTGCCGCGGCCTGCGCGCTGGCCTGTGCGGTGAAGCGGCCGCCCCAGGCGCGGCCGGACAGTTCGCCGACCTTCAGCTGGCCGCCGGCCAGCGCGGCGTCGAGGGTCGCATCGGCCACGCGGTAGGGCGGGTAGACCAGCATGGCGGCGCGCAGCGTGAAGCGGCCGTCCACCGCCTTCAGCCCCGACAGGTCGAGCGGCGTGTCGGCGGCCGGCGCGTCGGTCCGCGGCGCAGCGCCGTCGGCCGGCTTGACGAAGCGCGTCAGGTCCAGCGTGCCGAAGCGCGCGTCGGCCTCGATGCGCGGCACCGGCCGGTCCAGGTCGGCCCTGCCGCTCACGGCGAGCTTCTGTTCGTTGGCTTCGCCGTCGAGCGCCCAGCTCGCGGCCTGGGCGCTGGCCTGGGCCTTGCCTCGCAGCGCGATCCGGGTCGGCGGCAGCGCCGGGTCGGCGAGGTCGAGCTTCAGGTCGAGTGCCGACAGCGCCGCCGAGAAGGGCGCGGTGGCCAGCAGCAGGTCGGCGCGGCCCTGGCCCTTGATCAGGCGCGCGCCGGTGCGGCCGATCACGTCGATCCTGAGCCCCGGCACGCGGATGCGCTCGAAGCTGCCGGCGGGCGATTGCGAGGCGATCGCGACGTCGAGGGTCTGGTCGGGCGACTTCAGCTGCGCGTCGGCCTTCAGCGCGCTGCCGGCGAGCTGGTCGCCGGTGATGGCGAGCTTGGGCCATTCGAGCGTCAGGCCGAGGCTGCGCGGGCCCTGGCGGCCGGCGAGCTTGACGCTGAGCTGGTCGAGGGCGAGGCGGCGCTGCCCGGGGTCGTAGGCGAGCTTGCCGAGCGCGAGGCCGCTGTCCTTCAGCGCGAGCCCGGCGCGCTCGCCGGACAGCACCAGCGTCAGCGTCTCGGCGCTCGCGGCCCAGCCGTCCCAGGCCAGCGCGCCGTTCAGGCGGGCGTCGAGCTGCTTGATGCCGTAGCCCTCGCCGCGCAGCGCGAGCCGCGTGTCGCGCAGCGTCACGCGCGCCGGCGCGTCGGCCGGTAGCGCCAGCGTCAGCCGCGCGGCGAGCTCGACGCTGGCGTCGGCCTTCGGCTGCGCGAGCCGCGCCCGCGCCTTCAGTTCGACCGGCGATTCGGCGCCGTCGGCGAGCCGCCCGGTGCTCAGGTGCTCGACCTCGAACACGCCGTCGAGGCCGGCCGGCGCATCCTTCACCGTGGCCTTCAGACGGGCGAGCTCGATGCCGCGGACGTCGAAGCTCAACGGCTGCGCGGCGGCCGGGTCCTGCGCCTTCGGCCCGTCGGCGGGTCGCCCGGCCAGCAGGTCGTCGATGTTGCGCCGGCCCTGCGCGTCGCGCGTGTAGACGAGTTCGACGCCGCGGGCGGCGACGCGGTCCACCGCGAGCCGGCGCTCGCGCAGCAGCGGCAGCAGCTGCACCGACAGCGCGGCTTCCTCCAGGCCCAGGAAGCGCTCGGGGCTGCGGTGTTCGCTGAGCGTCACGTCGCGCAGCGTGAGTTCGAGCCGCGGGAACACCGAGAGGCCGATCGGCCCGGCGATCGTCAGCGTGCGCTGGTGGCGCTCGCGCACCGCGTCGACCAGCAGGCCCTTGTAGCGGTTGGCATCGAAGGTCGCGACCAGCACCGCGATGGCGGCGACGGCCAGCGCGGCGAGGACGGCCAGGGCGATCAGCAGGCGGCGGAGCCAGACGGGCATGGGACGCAGCGGCGGGAGTGAGCCTGCGGCCATTGTGGCGGCGGCCTCCCGCCAGCGAGGCCGCTGCCTACAATCCAAACGCAATGAACGGTTTCGATGTGTGCGTGCGCGGCCGCGGCGCGGTGGGTCAGGCGCTCGCGCTGTCGCTCGCCCGGCTCGGCCTGCGTGTCGCGCTCGCCGCCGCCGGCGAGCCGCCCGCGGGGCCCGACGTGCGCACCTATGCGCTCGGCGCGCGCTCGGTCGAACTGCTCGACCAGCTCAAGGTCTGGGACGCACTGCGCGCCGCGCGGCCGAATGCCGCGACCCGCGTCACCGCGATGCAGGTCGCCGGCGACCACGGCGGCGCGCTCGAGTTCAGCGCCTGGCAGCAGCATGTGCAGGAGCTGGCGTGGATCGTCGATGCCGCGGCGCTGGAGCGCGAGCTGGCGGTGGCGCTGCGCTTCTCGCCGCATGTCACGGCGGTCGATCGCGCGGTGCCGGCGGCGCTCACGGCCTGGTGCGACGGCCGACACGGGCAGGCCGCGGCCACGCTCGGCATCGCCGTCGAGCAGCACGACTACGGCCAGCGCGCCGTCGCCGCGCGGCTGACCTGCGAGCGGCCGCACCAGGGCATCGCGCGGCAGTGGTTCCGCGCGCCCGACGTGCTGGCGCTGCTGCCCTTCGATCTCGAGGGCGACCCGGCGGGCGCCGGTTACGGTCTGGTCTGGTCGCTGCCCGAGGCGCGCGCCGCCGAGCTGCTGGCGCTGGACGACGCGGCCTTCGAGGCGGCGCTGCAGGAGGCCACCGGCAGCGCCGTCGGCCGGCTGCGGCTCGCGGGTCCGCGCGCGGCCTGGCCGCTGAAGCTGGCGCGGGCGACGCGCTGGCACGGCCCGGGCTGGGCGCTGCTCGGCGACGCGGCGCATGTCGTCCATCCGCTGGCCGGCCAGGGCCTGAACCTCGGCCTGGCCGACGTGGCGACGCTCACCGAGGTGCTGGCCGAGCGCCAGCGCGACGAACCTTGGCGCCCGCTCGGCGACGAGAAGCTGCTCGCCCGCTACGCCCGCGCGCGGGCCGTGCCGACCTGGGCGATGGGCCAGGTCACCGACGGCCTGCTGCAACTTTTCGCACACGAACACCCGGCGCTGCGGGAACTCCGCAACCGTGGCCTGAGTCTGGTCGATCACCTGCCGCCGCTGAAGCGCTGGCTGGCCGGCCGGGCACTGCAGGCCTGAACGCCGCCCGACGACCGACAGTGCGGTCCCCGCACGAAAGACGAACCGCATGAGCTTCAAGACCCTCGCCCTCGCCGGCGCCACCGCGGTGGCGATCGCCGCCACCGTCGCCGTCTCGGCCCTGGCCCAGTCGCCGCAGGACGCGACGATCCGTGCGCGGCTGGCCGAGCGCTTCCCCGAGCTGAAGAAGGTCGACGAAGTCAGCCGCACCGCGATGCCCGGCATCTGGGAAGTGCGGCTCGGCACCGAGCTGTACTACACCGATGCCGAGGCCTCGCACCTGATCATCGGCGGCCAGATCCTCGACACCCGCAGCAAGCGCAACCTCACCGAGGAGCGCATGAGCAAGCTGACCGCGATCGACTTCGCCAGCCTGCCGCTGAAGGACGCGATCGTCTGGAAGACCGGCACCGGCGCGCGCCGCATCGCGGTGTTCTCGGACCCGAACTGCGGCTACTGCAAGCGTTTCGAGCAGGATCTCGCCAAGGTCAAGGACCTGACCGTCTACACCTTCCTGCTGCCCGTCCTCGGCGAAGACTCGCACGACAAGTCGCGCGCGATCTGGTGCGCCGCCGACCGCACGGCCGTCTGGCGCGACTGGATGGTCGACGGCATGCCGCCGCCGCGGCTGCAGAGCAAGGGTTGCGACACGCCGATCGAGCGCAACCTCGCGCTCGGCCAGAAGCACCAGGTGCGCGGCACGCCGGCGATCGTCTTCGAGGACGGCCTGCGTGTGCCGGGCCTGCTCAGCGCCGCCCAGCTCGAAAAGCAGCTCGAGCGCCAGGCCCAGGCCGGCAAGTCCTGAGCGGCCGGTCGGCCGCGGGCCGGCACGGCAGCGGCGACAATGCCGCGCGACCCGCCACCCCTGCCGTGAGCCCCGACCCGAAGCCCGCCATCCCCTCGGCCCCGGCCGCGCCGCCCGCGCTGGCCGTCGGGCTCGGCTATGCGGGCCTGATCCCCTTCCTGGCCGGCGCCCTGGCGGTCTGGGGCGCGCCGGAGCCGATGCGCGCAGGCGCCTCGGTCGCGCTGCTGGCTTACGCGGCGGTCATCGCGTCCTTCCTCGGCGGCATGCACTGGGGCCTGGCGCTGCGCGCGGGACCGGGCGCGGGAGCCGGCAGCCTGTGGTGGGGCATCGCGGGCTCGCTCGCGGGCTGGGCCGGCCTGCTGCTGCCGCCGGCTGTCGGACTGGCGCTGTGCGGCGCCGTGCTGCTCGTCTCCTACGCCGTCGACCGCCGCGTCTACCCGCCGGCCGGCGCGGCCGGCTGGTTGCCGCTGAGGCTGCACCTGAGCAGCGTGGCGGGCCTGTGCTGCTTCCTTGCCGCCCCGGCGACCTGAACGAACGATGATCCGCTACCGCCTCGACCTGGACGCCCCCCGGGGCCTGCATGCCCACCAGTTCCGCGTCACGCTCACCGTGCCCGCGCCGGCCGCCGAGCAGCGGCTGAGCCTGCCGGCGTGGATCCCCGGCAGCTACCTGGTGCGCGAGTTCGCGCGCCACCTGTCGGGCCTGCAGGCGCGCCAGGGGCGCCGAGATCTGCCCGTCGAGCAGCTCGACAAGGCGACCTGGCTCGTGCGCTGCAGTGGCCGCGCGCCGCTGGTCGCGACCTGGACCGTCTACGCACGCGACAACTCGGTGCGCGCCGCCTGGCTGGACGCCGAGCGCGGCTTCTTCAACGGCACCAGCGTCTTTCTGCGCGTGCATGGTCGCGAGACCGAGCCGCAGCGCCTGGAGCTCGGGCCGCTACCGCGCGGCTGGGAGGTCGCGACGGCGCTCACGCCGGCCGACGGCGGCTGGCAGGCGGCGGACTACGACGAACTGGTCGACCACCCGGTCGAGCTCGGCCGCTTCTGGCGCGGCCGTTTCACGGCGCGGGGCGTGCCGCACGAGTTCGTCGTCGCCGGTGCGCTGCCGGGCTTCGACGGCGAGCGGCTGCTAAGGGACACGCAGAAGGTCTGCGAGGCGCAGATCGCCTTCTGGCATGGCCGCGGCAAGCCGCCGTTCGGGCGCTACGTGTTCATGCTCAATGCGGTGGAGGAGGGCTACGGCGGCCTCGAGCACCGCGCCAGCACGGCGCTGATCGCCAACCGCCGCGACCTGCCGCGCCGCGGCGTCGACGCGATGAGCGAGGGCTACGCGACGCTGCTCGGGCTGATCAGTCACGAGTACTTCCACACCTGGAACGTCAAGCGCCTGCGGCCCGCCGAGTTCGAGCGCTACGACTACACGCAGGAGAACTACACCGAGCTGCTGTGGTTCTTCGAGGGCTTCACGTCCTACTACGACGACCTGTTCCTGCGCCGCTGCGGGCTGATCGACGAGGCGCGCTACCTGCGGCTCGTCGCCAAGACCGTCAACCAGGTGCTCGGCACGCCGGGGCGGCGCGTGCAGAGCGTCGCGCAGGCGAGCTTCGACGCCTGGGTCAAGTACTACCGGCCCGACGAGAACACCGTCAACGCCACCGTCAGCTACTACACCAAGGGCTCGCTGGTCGCGCTGCTGCTCGACCTCGGCCTGCGTCGCGAGGGCGAGGGCACGCTCGACGCCGTGCTGCGCGCGTTGTGGAAGGGCAGCCGTGGCGGACCGGTGAGCGAGGACGACATCGCCGCCGCCCTGCTCGCGGTCGGCGGGCGAGACTGGCGCGACGAGCTTGCCGCCTGGGTGCACGGCACCGACGAGCTGCCGCTGCGCGAGGCGCTGGCCGCCTTCGGCGTGCGCTGGCGCGAGGACGCGCCGACGCCGGCCCAGCGCCTCGGCGCGCGGCTGGCGGCCGAGAACGGCGGCCCGCTGAAGCTGCAGTCGGTGCTCGCCGGCGGCGCGGCCGAGGCGGCCGGACTGGCGCCGGGCGACGAGCTCGTGGCGCTGGACGGCTGGCGCCTGCGTCGCGCCGACGACCTGGCCCTGCTCGGCGCCTGCGACCGGCCGCTGCCGCTGCTGGCGGCGCGCGACCAGCGCATGCTCGCGCTCATGCTGCCGGCCGCGCGGGCCGCCGGCGCGGTGGCCCTGGCCGCCGACCCTCAGGCCGACGCGGCCGCGCTGGCG
>CAYLKR010000023.1:0-22030 GCA_964384225.1 uncultured Methylibium sp. | reverse complement strand
ATAAACAAGAACTCCCCATATAGGAGCATTTGATGCTAGCACAAGTAAAAGCTGTTGAAACATTAGGTTTCTCAACAATCTCAGCACTTCGAGCTGTACAAGAAGTAAGAGATGTTGTTGAAACATCCAGTGATCCGATTGAAAAAGCAAAAGATATTTTTAAGAATATTACTGGACTTACTTTCGATGTTGAAAGTAAGATCGATGCACTTCATATTGCTCAAATAGCTGTTGAATCTGCTGTGAAGTCTGGTCTCGATCAAGACTATATTTTTCAACCAGATGATGTCCTTCAACGAGCCCTTGAAAAAGTAAAGCAGTTCCGCAACAATCCAAATATGCAGTACATTTATACTGCAGAACAAGTTCAAGAGAAGTTCGAAGAAAAGAAAGAGTTTGCAGGTGTTGAAGTTGCTGTTCGATCTGATGGTAAGATCAAGAAGGGTGGTAAGCAAGTTGTGGCTCTACAACTATTCAAGGAATATGTTGTAGAGAAGAAGATCTCAAACAAGGAGTTCATTGCTGTACTAATGGAACAACTTGATATGAGTAAATCTGGTGCTACTACATATGCCTACAACACAAGGAAAGCATATGAAGAAGAAACTGGAGAAGAAGTTCACATTGAAAAAAGCAAGCGTGGACGGAAGAAGAAAGTGGTTGACAAATGATGTGAAAGTGTGTAATATGTGCAGTAATGACTGAAGCAAAGATGTAAATGAAGTCAGATGTTTTTTCAACTAACCTCATAGGAGATATAACTATGGTGCGCATCGAAATCGTTGGTCTATCTGCAGAGCATTCTGCTATCGTAACCGAAGCTGCTGGCAAGGAAACCCTTCAGTGGCGGTCTAAGGAAGATGCATCCAACGCCAAGCGTCGGATTGCAGCTCGCCTCAAGAAGGAAGGTGTAACTGGTGTGACTATGGAGCTTGTCGCTTCTGGTCGTCCCAAGAAGGCTGTCGCTCCTGCTACTGGCGTGACTGCTGAAGTGGTTAGCGTTGAGACCGCCGAAGCAGCTGCTGCCGAAGCTGGTGAGTAATCAGTAGTTGACTAAGTGAGAGGAATGTTGTATAGTTCCTCTCACTTTCCCCACTAAAGGACATACAAATGAAGACTCTTCTCAAGGCAGTCATTACTTTTCACACCAACGATCTGCCAGAAGGTATGCCTCAGTCGAACGTAGAGTATTACGAAAGTCTTTCTCATGTGCATGATATGGTATCGATGCACACTCTGATGGCTGCTCGATTTTACAATCGAGCAATCTATCAAACCTCTCAAAAGTTCAACCCTCTCAACTTCAAGGGCGAGATGCATTTTTCATTCGAAGATGCTACTCCATTCATGAGTGTTGCAACAGAACAAGTTCCTTACGATCCCACGATCGTTACCGTTGAACAACGTGCAAAGCAGCTTGCATCGAATCTTGATCAAATCATTAATGAAATCATTGATGCAAGGGCAAGTGCACAATTTGACCAAGTTGATCAGGCGCTTGCTGAAATCGAAAACAAAGGTCAAACGCTCCCTGAATACTCTGACCTAATGGAGCGTGTAAAGCGTAATCTTCATTGATGTTGACATAACATCAATCTTTGTGTATAGTGCTTTTCATTAGTTATCCCCCCACACTAACTAAAGGAAATCATAATGAAGATCCAACAAAAAACTTCCGTCGTCGAACGGAGTGGTATCGTTCAGGAAACTGAGTTCAAGATCAAGGCAACCAGCAAGGCATTTAGCATTCTGTCTTCTGGTCTTTATTCCAACAAGATTCAAGCAATCGTTCGTGAACTTTCTTGCAACGCATATGATGCACACGTTGCAGCAGGCAAGAAGAATGTGCCAATCGAAGTGAAGCTTCCGAATGCTCTTTCACCTTCGTTTGTTGTAAAGGACTATGGTACAGGCCTTTCTCACGATCAGGTGATCAATCTCTACACCACTTACTTCGAATCCACTAAGAGTGATTCCAATGATTTCATTGGTGCTCTTGGTCTTGGTTCGAAGAGTCCTTTCTCGTACGTCAATGCTTTCTCTGTGGAATCCAGGTACAATGGTACTCTTCGTCAGTATCGTGCGTTCCTGAACGAAGAAGGTGTTCCTTCTATCTCTCTGATGAACGAGACCACTACGTCTGAAGAAAATGGTATCACGATTTCTGTTGACGTAAAGGCGAATGATTTCATTGCATTCGCAAATGCAGCAAAGATTGCATTTGAGTTCTTTGATCCTGTTCCTATTGTCAATGGAACTTCGTATACTCCTAATAAGGCTGTATATGATTCGATCCAAGAAAAGAACTGGAAGATCAAGGCACAAGTTGCATATGGTGAGACACGTCTTCGTGTCGTGCAAGGTCTTGTTGCATATCCAATCGATCTTCACATTCTTCAAGAAAATGGTCTGTCGAATGATCTAAAGCTGATTATGGAGAATGCAGCTGTTGACTTTTTCGTACCGATTGGTGAAGTGGACGTTGCTGCTTCACGTGAGCGTCTATCGTATGATAAGCGTACTTGTAGGAATCTGATGATTCGGTTCCACGAGTTCGTTGAATCGTGCAAGAAGCTAATCCAACAAGAACTTGATTCCTATGACACTCTTTGGGAAGCTCGTTGTCGTGCTCTCAAGCTAAACAACAACGTATTCCAACGAATCGTGAGGAATGCTTACGCCTTCACATGGAAGGGTGCTGAGTATCCAATTCATTTTGAGTTGAATACTGATTATAAGAATGTTGACTTTCGACTTCTCTACAAGTCTTATCACAAGAAGTCATATGACACTAATTGGTCTTCGACGCAACAAAGTCGTGATAACACTCGCAGCACATATGCTCAGAACAACACTCGTGTGAAGAAGGATCACTTTTCTTACAAGATTGGTGATATTACTGATATGGTTGTAGTTGTTGACGACACATTCAAGAAGGGTGGTCTGTCGCGTGCAAAGGAACACTTTGCTGACAATCATCCAAACAAGAATGATAGATTCCATCTGCTGTACATTCAGTGTGAGTCGAGTGATTGGAATACTATTGAGAAGGTACTAAAGGATCAGTTTGTTGGAGCTCCTGTTTTCTATGTATCTAAGCTTGCTCTTCAAGCAAAGACTCGTACTGCTTATAAGGCTAAGCATATCAATGAGGTTTACACATGGCGGGAGTTCAACAAAGGATCACACACTTATTCTCGCAACGTTTGGACTTCATTGAAGCAAGACCTAAACAATCGTGAAGCAACAAAGTTCTATGTTGAACTTGACAGGTTCACTCCAATCATGAATGGTCGAATCGTCTCTAACTTGGACGAAGTAGTTCATTGTGCTAAGAATGCAGGTGTGCTTCCTACGGCTGGTCTTGTGTTTGGTCTAAACAAGAAACAAGTTGCTCATGTCAAGAACAATGATACTTGGGTCAACCTGTTTACAGCACTGAACGAATGGTGGGACAAGCATGAACTTTTCCTCGTGAAAGTGGAAAATGATTTCCTGGAAGACAAGTCATTCCTTGGAATGTATGAACTGATCAACCAGCGTTGTGGTTTGTTTCAGGACAACTTGTACAGGAAGTTTGGTCAACAAGTTGTTCTGTATGCTTCACTTCGAAAGCGCTACAACATGAAGTTCATTAGAGATGTTGGTCGTGTTCTACAGCGAAATAAGTTCTTCGAAATGATCGAACAGGACGAACTTCGTACGAAGATGGAATATGACGAGATCACAAGCAAACTTGGTGTTCTACAATATATTCCTGTTCATGATATTGTCAACGATACTGAAGCTGTACAGGAGTTTGCTGACCTAATCAACGCAAAGTTCAAGTAAGGTTGTGGGGGAGGTGGGATATTATAAGATGTTGATATCCCACCTCATTTTTTTGTTGACCCAACAATCAGTTTGTGATAATATGTACTTGCTTTCAACAAAGGAGAAGCAACTATGTCGATCCCAATGATTCTTACTTCCACTGGCATTGCGTTTGTTGTGGATAACAAGCAATATTCAGCAACGAATGACCATCCTCGATGGGTTGATATTATTTCAGCAGCTCGTGAAGGTCGTTTTTCTGACCTAATTGAACTTGTCAGTATTCCTGCTGCTCTCAAGAGTTTCCTGAATGGTGTTATCCAAGTGAACGAAGAACTTGGGACGATTACCTACAAGGGTCAACCTGTTGATGGTTCAATCGTTGGTCGTATCATGGACATGCTCAAGAGTGGTTTTGATGTGAACCCCCTTGTCAATTTCCTGAATAACCTTTACGACAATCCTTCTCGTCGTGCTGTTCAAGAACTTTATCAGTTCCTTGAATATGGTAAGATGCCTATCACTGAAGATGGACACTTCCTTGCTTACAAGCGTGTTCGTAGTGATTACAAGTCTGTCCACGATGGAAAGACTGACAACTCGATTGGCTCAATCGTTGAGATGCCACGAAATCAAGTGGATGATTGTAGCGACAATACTTGTTCATATGGTCTTCACTTCTGCTCACATGAATACCTTCGTTCCTTCTCTGGTGAGAAGGTGGTGATTCTCAAGATCAACCCTCGTGATGTTGTGTCGATTCCAACTGATTACAATAACACAAAGGGTCGTGCTTGTCGCTATGAAGTTGTTGGTGAACTATCCGAAGAGGAAGTGAAGAAGGCTCTTGGTGGATCAAGTGTTTGGAACTCTTCTGTTGTCGACTATGATGATCGTGATACTTGGGAAGAATCTTCTGATGAAGAGGAAACATCGAATCAGTTCAAAATGACTGAGCATCAGAAGTCTCTCTTTGAAAAGGCATATCAAGAAGGATTCAATGCACCTATTCGCAACATCAATGCTATTGATGAAGCGTACGATGATCTTTATCGAGACCTACACAAGGATAAGAATTACTTGATTCAGGATGTTCTTTGGATGAATAACTATGTCCAAGCCGCTGGTAGGTATTTTGGTAAGGAAACTGCAATCAACGATGAAGAATATGATGTTGATTCAGCAGTCATTGCAATGTACGATGATATCGATCAGTAAATAGTGAGGGGGAGCAATCCCCCTTACTAGTAAACATGCCTGGATGGTGAAACTGGTAGACACAAGGGACTTAAAATCCCTCGGCTGAAAGGCCATGTCGGTTCGACTCCGACTCTAGGCACCATTTTTATTCAAACCATCTTGACACTTCACCTCAAAAGAAGTATAATCTTAAAAAGATCAGGAGAAGTTTATGTTTAATGTTGGTTTTGAACTTGAACTTGTAGGACCATCAGGGATCAATAGCAGAAAAGATTTACATAACCATCTAGTTCGTCTTATTAGAGAACCATGGGCAAAGACACTTGTAATCGATTCGGATTATTCCGTAGAAGATGAACGGCCTGCTGGAACTACGAGAAAAGATCCACGCAAGTGTGTTGAAGTGATTACACAACCAGTTCCTATAAAGGATGGATTACATCAACTTGAAACTTTATTGACTTGGGCACAGGCTGAGTGTATCACGAACCACTCAACTGGGCTTCACGTGAACCTTTCTTTTATTGACGCACGAAAAACGAAAAAGGTCAACTTCGAGAAAATGATCTCTTTGATTCCTCAGGAAGAAATCTTGAGGATGTTCGATCGTGATGCAAATGAATATTGTGAGCCATTGAGCCTTAGTTCGATTGATGTTAGTGATATTTACTATCTTGTTGATTCAGATGATAATGATTTCATTAGTATACTTAGTGCATTATGCAAAAGTGCGAATGGACGAAAGCCATCGAATACTAAGTTGAAAAACTTTGTTGAACCATATCGTAAGTTGTCGAATGCACAACTTGGTGCTTTGGTCAAAAAAGTTTTCGATGATAACATCAATGATATCCTAATCGCTCATGTGAATGACAACGACAAAGGTGTTTTTGTTGTTGATAGAACAAGTCATTTCAAAGGAACAAACCAACAACGATACTTTGAGTTTCGTGGTCATGGCAACGCTGACTATCAATATCGCACAGAAGAAATTCTTTGGTGTATTGACACATATTGTCAAGCAATGAAGGAAGCAGTTGTCTAAAGTGTAATGTTGTTGTATTGTGCTCATACTTTCTAACCACTAAGGAGTTGTATAAATGCTATGTCCCTCTCTTGCGAAGATCCAACGAAATCAAGTGGACTTCGATCCAAGAAATAGTGAACACCTGAAGGCATTCGAAATGTTGTGTGTTGGTGATGAAGATGGTACTATTCGTCAGCATCCAACGCTTCGGTTCAATGTGCATGAAGGATACCATGATGTCCGTTCTATGATGCTTGACATCGTTGCTCGTGAGTTCATTCGTATCTATCGATAAGGAGTTAGAAACAAAATGCATGGAATGAAGAAGGGAAAGAAGGAAGATTTTCGTCGTCAGTTTCAAGATCCAGTTGAACGAAGGCTAAATAAGCAATATCGGCAAAATCAACTGAGCCGGTTGGAGAAGATGCGTGAAGAAGAACTTTATGAAAACTTTGACGAATTTCAAATGTCTTGATGCTGTTGAGTGGGTAATCATTGCAGGATGTGCCGTCTGGTTCATCGTGATGTTCACTCACTAACGCTTGACATTCTAGCAAACATTGCGTAATATTCATTCTGTCGTCTAACACAACTTAGGAGAAACAAATGTCTCGTAATAGCAAGTCTCGTCGTCTCGTATCTCTTCGTAAGCAGAACACCGCTCAGCGGAAGAATGGTGGTGGTCCTGCTTGCACCCAGAAGAAGACGAAGAAGAAGAACACTTGGTTTGCTCGTCTTGCTGGTAAGGTGGTTGGTAATGCACCAGCCAAGCGAACTGACGATGGTGAAGAATAACTAATACTAGTAAACACAAGAGATCTAAAATGGCTAAACTAGCACTCGTGTTCGATGTTGTTTATTTCATTGATAAGGTGGATCCTGATAATCCACCTGTCATTGATACAAATGCAATGATCGAATACATGAAGGAAAAACTTCTCGAAGAACCAAGGATGCTTGGTCTTACTGGCACATGGGTACCAAGGCCTTCAAGAATTCAAGATGTAAACATTGAAGTTTCATACGATGAACTGATTGAAGAGGAATGAATGATTCCGTCTTGTGGTCATACGATTCACGCAACTCACATTGAGCGTGCCATCGAAAACTTTGCAGTTGAATGGGATAGTATTACTCGTCCAACTGCAGTAGATGGTGTAATGTGGGAAGAAGGAAAGAGGTGGTGTTGGGTGAAGGCAGAGACACCAGGTGGTGCTCTTGATGTTGCAAAGTATCACTATGGTGGTTCAGGCACGAACTTCCGTCTTGTGCTCACCATCGATAATCACCCAGCAAATCAGAAATAGTCAACTTGTTGTAAAAGTGCATCATTTCGTATATGATGCACTTATCCTAACGAATGGAGCAACAAAGATGGCCTACATCGTATATCACAAGGAAACGACTGAGCGTCTCGATGTGCACGTGAGTGAGCGTCGTCGGATGCCTGAGTCGTATGCAACCGAACGTGCTGCAAAGGCTGCACTGACTCGTGCTGTGAAGAAGTACAAGATCAATGGTGCTGATTTCGCTATCGCTGAAAAAACAATCTTCTATCGCGACATTGAGAAGCAAGTGGAGAAGGTGAATCTGTTGAGTGGCACCCCCTTCAAGATCGGTGTCAATACTCCACGCGTGTGTGATCCTTCAACGGAAACGTATTGGAGTTTTTGATGAAAACCATCCTTACACACGAAGAGCGACAAGCAGTAAAGAAGGCACTCAAGTGTCCTGAGAACCAAACGTGTCCTCATATGAGGAATGTACAAAGTAGTAGTGTGTTTGTTACGAAATACGAGTGCCCTCGATGTGATGCCGGAATCGATGTTTGGTACGATGAGGATGATGTATACGATGAAACTCAAGGATGGTAAGCGTTGACAAGTGGTGAGAAATCATATAAAGTATCTTTATAAATAAGAAAGAAGTGTGTGATCCAAAGACGCCGACCTGCAGCCCTAGCGTCAGTTAGGTTGATGGTAAGTCAGGAATCGGTGGCGGAGTTAGAAGAGAAGAGTGCCTACTCCGTTGATGGCTTTCCGGATTGTGCCGAACAAACAATCCGGACCTATTCTTATAGTAAAGGATTGAAATAAATGCTTTCTGGTTTTCAATTAAAGAACTACAACGAGTTCAAGGGTGGTGTTCGCTGGCGCGATTACATCAACTTGACATTGGACGACTTTTCGGTTATAGTGGTCAGACGATATGATTGGTTAGACTGGGAACAATCAACATATCTTGTTCAGTTGTTTGGTTTCGTGATTTATAACAAACTTCTTGATTGGAAGGAAAACTAAATGTCTCAAGTTCTTGGTGGTATTCTTGCTGGCATCGTGATTTACGTTGGGATTCTTGCAATCCCTGTATACTTCCTGTGGGGATATCTTGCTCCGAAGTATTTCACGTTTCTTCCTGAAGTTTGGGTGAACATCGGATACTATGATGTTGCTTGGATGATGATGTTCTTCTCGATCGTTGGTAGTGTGATCTTCAAGTCGCACAATCTTTCTTCCAAGAAGGAATAGTATGACATTTCTTCAACTTGCTCTCATTGTCGGAGTCTTTATCTGGCTATGGGTATGGAGTCAATCGTGAATCGATTCACAGCTGGTGATGATTGGACGCAGTATCATGAAGTGAAGTCTTGTCGCAGTTGACATAATCTCAAAATAGGGTATACTGCACCCTATGCTTACGAAAAAACAAACGAAGTATTTCCAGGTGGCGGAGGCGATCTCCACCACTTCGGAGTTTCGAGCGAAGATTGGTGCTGCAATCGTCATTGACGGACAGGTGGTGTCAGTTGGTACGAACATTCGGAAATCGCATCCGCTTCAACAAAAATATGATCGCTTCCGTGCAGAGAAGCCGGAGGATATTCCACACTATCTCCACGCAGAAATGGCAGCGATCGTCCGAGCAAAGGATCTTGACCTTGCCAATGCAGAGATTTACATCTTCCGACGGAACCTGAACGATAAACTTGGAATGTGTCGTCCGTGTCCTGCTTGTATGAAAGCGATCAAGGACTTTGGAATAAAAGTTGTTGCCTACACGACTGATAGTGGGTATGCTGTCGAAACTTTAATGGAGTGAGCAATGAACACCGAAGCAATGATCACGATTCGTGAACCATACTTTCGTCAATCTACGAATGAGTGGATTGCCGAAGTGGATTGTCGATCGTTTGATACAACCTATATTGCAAGGTTTGGTGGAGATACTGAACAACAAGCACGCTTCGCTGCATATGAAGCAGTAAGCAATATGCTTGTTGACAACTTTCGCAATCGTGCGTAAAGTGCTCTTCATCAACTAACACAAGGAAACTAAAATGTCTCGTGGCAAAGAAGTCTCTCTCACTCTTCCTGCTGGTGAATATTACATCGGTGATCCTTGCTATGTGATTGCTGATGATCGTTGGGGCAAGGTGTGCGATCAAATGTTTCCTGGTATTCCAGGAAACGATGGTTATGAAAACCACGACATCGAACTTGATGGTATTCAGTTCTTCGTGTATAGCACTGCATATGGAGATGGTCTATACGATGATGGTATGTACACGTATGGTGTCGATGCTGGTTGCATTGGCGCTGTACCAATGTCGCTTGTTGACAAGCGTGAACAGCAAGAAATCGAATCGAATGGTCTTGGTCGGTTTGTAAAGACTGACACTCCACTTCAGTGTTCACGGGATAGTGATGGCACGTTTACTTTCATCGGTTCTTTCGGTATCATCGAAATCATTACTGATGGAAGTGATCAAGAAGAATATGAAGACGACTTCGACGATGATGATTACGAAGATCAGGATTATTCAGAAGACTGATAATGTTCAAGTTCTGCACAATCAGATACGTTGACGATGAGGTTGTCAACATTGGTCCATACTACACAAAGTGGATTGATGTCATCGGAAACAAGAAATACTACACAAAGGAAGAAGTGCTTAGCATTGATCTTCCTGAATCAGTCAAGAAACGAATCCCTGGTATGAAGAGTGGAACAAAAGTTCTCCTTGGTAAGCACTCTTCGTCAAGTGCTTTCTATTTGATCAAGGTATCGAAAGAAGAGGTTGACACCTATCAACAATATGTTGATACTTCGAATCAACTAAAGGAAGTTCGTGAAAAGATTGACCAACTTGTTCCAGCAGATCTAAGAGAACAAGAACGCAATCTTGAAAGTCTAATGAGACAAGTACAGAGAAAGTGGAATGATATCTCCTAAAATCAAACAGATTGCAACTTCTGCTCGTGAGTGGGCAGAGAAGACGAATGCAGAACTTGGTCATCCCTATCACAATGATTTGACGGGGATGTGTGCAATCGCTTCGATGCATCTTACAAATCAACTGCGTCGTGCAAAGTTGCATCGTAAGCATAACATTTCGATTGCATATAACGATGGACATTGTTTTGTTCTCGTTGATGATGTGATTGTTGATATCACATCCACTCAGTTCCACGAACAACAAAACGAAAAGGTATTCATTCAAAAACACGAATTCGTTGATCATCATTGGTATTACAAGAAAGAACGATCGTTCAAGGAATCAAAGGAACTGAAAAAGTATCTAAGGAAGAAGAAGTGGCCATCGTATCAAATCTCAATCAAGGGTGTTGACGCGACATCTTGTTTAGAGTATAGTGCTTTCACTGAATGAAGGAACACAAATGAACGAGCAAATGGTTGGTGCTGTCCTTGTCTTCAAGAGCGATGATGTGGAACGCGTGCAAGAGTTTTTGAATCGTCTCGTGGAGCGTGATATCATTCAACCAACAACTGCTCGTGAGTTCAATCCAGAGTATGGTGGTCCTGTTTGGTATATTCCGTAATGGTTAGTTAGAAAGTTCGAATCTCGTGGCAAAAGGGGCCAGTCTGCTCGTCCCAAGCAGGCAAGGGGGAATGGGACTCTCTGATAGAGAAGAGAACTTTCTAACTGACTATGGAGAAATGTATGTTGATTCTGATATTGTCTATCATAGGATATAGTATTGTTGTTGCTGGTTTTGTCTTTGTGTTTATCACCAAAGTGATTGGTAAAACTTGTTTGTTTGGGCACGATCCCGAAGAAGAACTGGTTGAGGAGCACGGAGGTGTTTCACACTATGTCTTTTGTTCTAAGTGTCAGACACTGCTGAAACACAAACACTACGACTAACGTACTTGATAATAGATCTCAAAAATGATTTATGATAACAAATATGCACTAACGCACGCAACGAGGCTTGTTGATCGATATACGGATCGTGAAGAACTGATTCGTGAAGTGTCTGGCGAACTGATGCGGTTTTATCGTCTTGGACAAGAATCCGTGATCGGTCCTGTATCATCAGCATTGACGAAAGCAAACAACACAAAGCCATGATGGACCATAATCTATTCCTTGCTGATCAAAATGGGTATATCTTTGACAAGTATATATCTGCTGATTGGTATTATAGTCGGGACGATGAAGTAGTCCGATACACAAAGGAAACAGAAAACGATAACTTCGATCTCCGTTGTGCTATCGATCAGCTATATCTATTCTTTTGTTGACATTCTCACCACAATACTATATGATCTCCTCATATTACTGAGGAACACAAATGACTTCTTTCGAAATCACTCTCTACGAAGATCTGATGAGCCTCACGGAAGGAAGCGAGGCTTTCTATTTCCAGGACTTCGTGCTGGAAGGCAAGACCTATCGTATCTTCAACTATCGTCTTGCGTCTTACACTGACTTTCTGGAACCCTCCGCAATGGAGTGTCGTGGTGTGATGTTCGAAGTAGAGAATAACCAAGCAGTGCGTCTTGCTTCTCTGCCGATGTCTAAGTTCTTCAATCTGAACGAAAATCCTCTCACGATGAATCTCGATCTTTCGCAGATTCTCTATGTTCAGGTGAAGGCTGATGGTTCCTTGATGAGCACTTATACTCACAATGATCAACTTCGTTTGAAGTCGAAGGGTTCGTTGTTCAGTGAGCAAGCGCTTCACGCAATGGAGTTTCTCAAGCAACATGATGATCTTCGTGATCGTCTTCACGAACTGAACGATTGTGGGTATACTAGTAATCTCGAATGGTGTGCTCCTCAACACCGAATCGTCCTTGGCTATCTTCAGCCTCAACTGAAGGTGTTGAATGCTCGTCATCGTGCTTCTGGTGAGTATCTTCCTTACTATCAACTTGTCCAGCATTTTGGACAGGAAAATGTAATCGAGCAGTTCGAAGTTGATAATCCTGAAGCGTTCATCTCTTCTGTGAAGGAGATGACTGACATCGAAGGATTCGTTGTCGAGATGGTAAGCGGTCTTCGTTTCAAGGTGAAGTGTGATTGGTATCTGTCGCTCCACCATGCGAAGGATAGTGTCAACAATCCTCGTCGTTTGTTCGAAGCAATCCTTGATGAAGCGATTGACGATCTTCGTTCAATGTTCTATACTGATGAACTTGCAATGAAGCAAATCGATGAAATGCAAGTGAAGGTCGACCATGTGTACAACCACATGGTGAAGGTGGTGGAAGACTTTTACAACGAAAACAAGGGGCTTGATCGTAAGTCGTATGCGATCAAAGGTCAACAAGATCCATCTTTGGTGAATGGTAAGATTTCTTACTTCGGACTTGTGATGAACAAGTATGTTGGCAAGCCAGTTGACTATAAGGACTTTCTTAAGGGAAAGTGGCGGGAACTTGGTTTGAAAGATACTTCGCTCGATAAGGTGGAATAGCAATGTTCGACAAATTCGAAGAATGGAAGGCAATCGCTCTTCGTATGGGCGCCACCATTGAAAATAATGGTGGCGATCGATTGGTGGCACACATTGATGGTGAAGAACTCGGTGAATGGAACCCTGAGTATGGTGGCGTTGGTGTTGGCTATTTTTATGGTTGACTGAGGTCGAACAATATAGTAAAGTGTTCTTACTATGAACATTCACGACGCAACCCCAGAAGAGATTGAACTCTTCACCGAAGACGCCAAGCGTCGTTTGAAGAAGATTGAGAAAGATTTTGAAGAGATGCAGCTGAAAGCATGTGATGTGCGGAGACGTTGGATGTACACATCCACTTCAAGTACGTTTAGTTCATCGATCACGATCATTGTTCCTGGAATCTATGCGCTGAAGGCAAGGCGGAGACACTTTATGGTGTTGAAGGGTGATGCTGGTCGTGCTTTCAATCTTGTGAAGCAAGTTGTCAAGATTCGTGATTTCTACGATCCTGACTATAACAATAAGCGTGAAGAGTGGAAGAAACAACAAGAAAAGGCTCTAAACGCCCGTCGTGGGTGGGGAGGACCTTGGTAAACTAAGCGTTGACTAAATGGAAGCTATCATGTAAACTCTTCTCTGTAGTATGCAGTATCAATGAAAACTTATATATTAGAGAGAAAAATAGAGATTAGGTCGACCTAATCTCTAAAGTCGGGCTAGCGGCTAACACATTACATTAATATAGTGCCTCAGCAAAGAAAGTCTTGTGATCTAGCAATAAGACTTCAACTGGTTGAGGATTTAGAAAGTAGTTTCTTGCAACTCAACAGAAGTAAGCAAAAAGACCATAGGTGCCGAGAAAAAGGTGCTGATTGGTCTTTTTGTGTTGACACAACCAAACATTTCATATAGAATGCTCTTCATCAACTGACGGAGAACACTGAAATGGCTCGCGCAATGATCACCCGTGATTCGCTCAAGAAGATGCTCGAAGTGGAAGATCGTGATTATGTGATCCGTGTGATTGGTCGTGCTCTTGTTGCTATCCACAACAACCAAACTGCTAGCGAGCAAGTTGCTAACATCACTCACGAGCACAATGGTATCGGTTTCTCTGGCACCGATGCTCGTTCTGGTTCGATGACTGCTAAGTTCTACATCAAGCACGGCAAGCTGCTTGATTGGCAAGTCGAGCGTTGGATGAAGCTTGATAAGGCTGGCTATCCTCGTCTCTGCAAGTATCACAAGCAACTGAATACGATTGCTGTTGCAAAGCGTCAAAAAGAAATGTATGATGCTCTCAATCAAGTTTCGAAGTTCACCAACAAAGGAGAATGAAATGTCGTACGACGAAAAGGGCAACCTCGTGGTTCGTCGTTGGTTCAATGATCGGTTTCCTTACGAGCCTGAACTGATCACCGAATATGTGCCTGCAAAGCAGGTGCAGGTGATCAAGAAGAACCTGCAACGAGGTATTCCATATCCTCAATGCTCTCCGATGTATCTCGTGAAGCCGTCGCGTTCATTATGGTGAACTAAATGAACGATACGATGCCTATCCAGAGTCTTTGTATTGGTGAATATTTCGTATATGACAACGAAACATTCGTCAAGACTGGTGAAGAAAATGGAATCACGATTGCTTGGTCGGTGCATCGTGGAATGCAATATAAGGAGTGGGCGTTTCACAAAGGAACACCTGTTGTCAAGCTGAACGAAAACAAGTAAAGTATCTGTAAATGAAATGTGCTGCAAACCACGGAGCCGTGATAGTAAGCTCGACTCTAGTACGGCAAGAGTAGACGCAACGGAGAAGTCATCCTCACCGGAAGCGCGACGAGATTTGAGCCTCGAGGGACTTGCATAACATCGCAGAGGGGTTTTCGTTGAACCCATCAACGATAGGGTGTATACTCTCCCCCGAAACATTTGATCGCAGTGCCTCCGACCTGAGAGTGGTCGGAGGTTCCCTAATCAAGGACTAACGATGCTGAAACTATACTTTGTCGTTGAGTTGGCTTTTGATCCAAACAATCCAAGGATCGTTTCTGGTCCTTATTTCACTTACAATGATGCAGCTTACTCTTCGTTTATGAATGAAGCAAAGAGGAATGCTGAAGAATACAAGTATGATATTCGTCATGCGACGATTATGCATGTTGATTGGGGATTCTAATGAAGTTCTGGAATGGTGAAATCCCCGATCACCTCGTGAAGGTTGGCTCTGTTGTATCTCGCGTGAAAGAAAAACTCAAAGACTACAACGGCAAGCCACCACTTGGACACATTGTTCGTTTTCGCGAAAACGCTTTTCAAGAAATCATTCTTGAGGTACAATGGTCTAATGAAGAGTGTCCATCGTCAATACATCCAGCAAACATTGCTTTCCTTATTGAGGAATAACAAATGAGCCAACCCAATGAAGTGATCCTGTATCGTAATCCACTTGAGTATGCTCTGTGGAATAGTTTTGACATCCACTATTTCTTCATCGTGATTGTTGCTGGTATTGTTGGTATCATTGCAGCAGTCGTTGCTGACAATATTATCGATCGATTCTTTCGTGGGAATCGGTTGGTGAAGAAGCACCAAGGAAATATCATTCTCGGTGCACTGGTTGGTGGAGCTTTCCTAACTGGTTGGTATATGTGGATCTAACATGAACATTGACAAGTCTTCTTGGCACTATCGAGTTGCATATTTTGGTGTAAGCCATCGTCCAACGCAAACAACGATCTGCGAATATGCAAAGTACTTCATTCGTGGAGTATTCGTTATTGCAGTGGTGATTGGTGTCGTTAGTTTGGTTAGTGCTGCTATGGTAGTGTTGCCACTACTGATGATTGGTGTATCAATCTACCACCAATCGTACGCATGGATGTTTGTTGATCAACCTTCTTCATTTGTAGCATTTGCTAGTGTTGGTGTTCTTATATGGTTGATACTCTTTGTAGCGTTTCTCATTTTTGAAGGACCTTATCTCTATCGCAAGATTATGAGTGATGTTCTAAAAAAAGAACAGACAGAAAGTGTATTTGTTCTTTGGATTCGTTCCGTAAAAGAAAAGACTTGTTTCAAGATTACATTTGTTGACAACAAACAAGAAGCAAAGTAAAGTGTAATCTCTTTTGGAGAATACAATGGCACGCGAAACAAAAGCTGAACGCTTTGCACGAGAGCAGCAAGAAGAGACTAATCGTGAAGCTGAACTTGCAAAGTGGAGGAAAGAAGAGCTTCCTCTCAAGATGCTTTATGTTGTAGGTAAGGCAGCTCAACTACACCTTCATCATGAAGTCGCTCCGAATGAAGTGTCATTTTCATTCTATCACAATGAATATGATTGTGTGATGAAGTATTCCATTTCACTTGAAGATGATAAGTGGCATGTTGATGATGTCATCAATGAACTTGAGCAGTACGAGAAACACGAGAAAGAACTGGCAGAAGCGAAGGTTCGTATGACCCAATTCGTAAAGGGTCTTACTAACATCGAAAAGGAAGCTTTGATTCAACTGATCGAAACGTTTTGATTTTACAATATCTAAACAAGAGTTGAATATGAAAGACACAATCGTTTTTGAGATGAGTCGTGAGCGTGCAAAGCAACTAGGTCTCCTTGTTTGTAAAACGTGCGGCTATCCTGAAAACAATCATTTCGGTTGGGGGACAAAACCTTCTGCTCACGACAGCTCTTGCAAAGCATACAACGAAACTTCAATCCGTGATGTTGAACTAAAAACCTGATAGTAAGATACTAGTAAACAATATGATCGTTCGCACACAGATTCCTGCTCGCTCACTCAAGCAACCGAAGCGAGTACCCAACTTCAAGCCTCTGAAACCGATCATTAATGATCGAATGAAGGAGCATCTTGAAGCAAAGAAGCACCAAGTATCAATCGGTGATGGGATTGGTAATGCAACAAAGAAGCAAAGTGAGCAGTATAGTGATCCCACTCTTCAGCTTCGTGAAGAGCAAGCACGACAAGTGAAACACACGATTGCTCCTATCAGCAATAAGGGAGCGTATCAAGTGATCACGAATGAAGCAGATTACAAGACAATGGGAAGGAAAGTGTAATGTTCAAAAAACTCTTCAAGAAGAAGTTCGATGTGAAGGTGTACATGAAAAGTGGGAATGTTGTTTCATTCAAAACAACAAACATCACTTGCACAAAGAAGCCTGGTGAACTAACCAAGCTGGAATGGGACAAGATCAAAGGTGAGGCATTGCTGTTCGTTGATCTTGAACAGGTTGAAGCCGTTTGGTGTCAAGCACTATAGACTAAAACATTGCGAACAAGTCAACGTTGTTCTTTTCCATAAAATGTGTACAATGCGCTCTGTAGTCGATTGAAACATCACTCAACGCACAAAGGAACGCAAATGGAAATCCTGACGCAAACGATGACGAACGATGGCGGTATCGTGTACCAGTTCCAGAATGTCGACGCTGAGCAGTGGAAGAAGCAGCAGCTCGCGAACATCGATTGGTTCAACGAAACGTTCAAGAAGAACCATCGTGCTCTTTCGATGGACACCGAGACTGCGAGCGAAGTTGCAACTCCTCGCAAGACTCGTGAAGGCACGAAGCAGCAACAAGCAGTCGAGCTCTATCGCAACTTCGATGGCACTCGTGAAGAGTTCGTTCAGAAGCTCGTGAAGGAACTCAACATGACGGAGAAGGGTGCAACGACGTACTATTACAACTGCAAGAAGATCGTCGGTAAGTAATCGTTGACAATCCCCTCGAAAGAGGGGATTCTTCCCTTCATTGAAAGGATCGTTTACATGAACAAACTTCTCTCTTACGTGAACACAAATTGGCCCGAACTGATTGTTCGTGCAGGCATCGTGGTGGGAGGGTTCTTTGCCGTCAAGGATCATAACTGGATGACTGCTCTGTGGATCGTTATTAGTGCAGTGATCTTCGAGGGTGCATCTTATGTGATGTCTCTCCAACGAAGAGATATCAACGATCTGCGAAAGATAAACGAGCTGCAACAAAATGTAATCAAAGCTCAAGACAATCTGATTGCTTTTTACGAAGCAACACAAAAGGACGTTGACACAAACAACATTGTGTAGTATGATGCTCTCCATCAACTGGAGGAACAAATGGCAATCTTCACGAACGCAACTGACTTCGTCAATCAAATCCGAAACGGAGCTTCCGTTTACGATTTTATCTTCACCACTTCCACCGAAGTGCGAATGAAGAAGACGAACAACCCATACGTTGGTGCTCGTAAGATTCAGCGTGTTCGCGTTGCTCTCAACGAGAACTATGAGAATCGTGTCAATATGATGCGACAGAAGGAAGGGAAGGAGCAAACGTTCGAGGCAGAAGGTCTCGTGTGGGGACACAGCAACGACAACATCATCGTCGAGCATAATGGTCAAACGTACGTGAAAACTATCGAACTGGAAAAGCTCGATGCTCACTATGTTCTCAATGGAGAGGAAATCAGCTATGATCTTCTCCGTCCGTTCATCTCTCAGTACAACAAGCCCACCAAGCAAGGTCTCGAAGATGAAGTGAAGGTTCGTACGTTCAAGCTCGATTCGATTCTGAAGGTGGAAGTAAACAACATCGTTCTCTTTGAGAGGCAATAATGCGACACCAGACAAAGTATTTCATCATCGATACGGGAGCATTTATTCTTCCCGTTCTGTTTAGCGATCTCGCAAACCACGCTGAGGTTGCACGAGCCCTCACTGGTAATACTTCAAACATTGTTGGTGCTGGTTTCTGTGAACTTCAATACAGCGATGCCTCTGTGATCGACTGGCAGGCGATGTCGCCACGTTATGTATGCTATGGTGAGAGCACTTCGCTTGGCATCAAAAGTCGTGGTGAAAAAGATGCAAAGATCATCAACAAGTATCTTGGGGTTGTTGACGACGATTACTGATTGATGGACAATATCTTCCATCAACCGGAGAAACAAATGAACAACCGCACATACCAACTCTCTCTCACGAACGCAGAGATCGAAGCGATTCTGCACCATCTCGATTCTCTTTCGCTTCGTACGATTCGTGAAGACAATAACCTAAAGTCAGCAATCACGAAGCTGATCAATAGGGAGCCGATTCTTCCTTGGGTGTCTGGTGTTGTTGTTGACATCCGTGCAGGCAATCGTGTACAAGCGATCAAGACGATTCGTGAAAAAATGGATGTTGGTCTCAAAGAAGCAAAGCATGCGTGTGATCTGCTGATCAACCATCTTAGCATGATTGGTGTTATCAATAGCACCCTTTACTCAGTCTACTACGTTGAGACAGACGATCCTGTCGCGAACCAAATCTTCAATCAAATGAAGGCAAGTCTATGATTGATGTCTTGAACTTCATCTTCAGTTCATTCTGGCATTTTATCGGTAGCGTGATCCTGATCCTCACGATCGGTGAAGCAATCGGAGCAATGTGGAAACGTTGATCACATCAAAGTAATGTGATATAGTGCTCTCCATCAACCGGAGAAACAAATGTCCGACGACTATCCAATGCTTGATGATCTTTCCGAAGAGCACTTCAACATTCTCGAAGCAATCAAGAGTGTCGAGGACATCAAGAGTGTTCATCTCGAAGACACTTGGAGGGACGATCATTGTGATTGTGTTGGTGCTGTCGTAAATGGTATCAATGCCAGTTTCTGGTGGCTCACACGTGAAGCAGCATCTGCGTTTGAGTACGCAAACGATTCTGCAAAAGCAAAGAAGATCGTCTTCGAAGTGATCAAAGAAGGCGTTGAAATCGCACGCAGTAATAGGGAAGATGCATAAATGAAAACGATTACTCTCTCGAAGGAAGAAATCGATCTCGTGAAAGATGCTCTCGATTTGTTGATCGCTACCAATCATAAAATGATGGTTCGCGAACCTGCAAGTCGCGAAAACGAAGCCATCAACGAAGAGATCGTCGACGAAAACAAGCAGATCGAAGCGATCTTCAACAAACTGGACAAGTGATGAAAATCGAGATTGACCTCGACACTCTTGGCAACACTTGGCATCTCTTCAACACGAAAGAAGAGTATGACAATCATATTCACAGCCGGACAGGTTGGGAGAAGACTTGGAAGGAGGGAATGTATCTCGAACGATACAGGAACGAGCCATCTCGCAACGCAAAGTTCCCGATTCTTGTGATTGAGGCTGGTTGGTGGTCCAATCCAGATGGACCTGACGAGATTGAGAACATAATATTCGATTCAAATCAGTTTACAATCGTCAAAGATTGAGGGACAATCTCTTCATCACATAAAGGTGAAACAATGAACCCTCAATGGCTGATTTATCTGAACGATGGTCGCGTTGGGCTCGGTCTTTACAAATACCGCAAGCACAACAAGACGTATTACGTCGTGAGCGGTTTTGGGTTCTATCTCGACAACGTTCGGCCTCAATCAATCACGAAGCGTATCTCTATCTAAAGGACACGACAATGATGTACATTGCAATCTATCTTGTTGTTGGCATCTTCCTCTCGTTCATGTTCTATACCGATGAAGGAAGAGTGATCACGAATGGTGGATACTTTATCATCTTCCTCTTTCTCTGGCCTGTTGCAGTTGCATACTTCACTTGGGCAGCACTTGTCCAAGGATGCTCATTCAAGTTCAATGGAAAAGTATTTTATCGATGGAAGGGACTCAAGTAGTATGGAGCAACAACGAGTCAAACTATCTTTCGAACAAATATGGACATATGTGTTCAATGTGCTCTACATTGTAGGAATCACATTGGCAATCGTGTATGCTATCCTGTTCGTTAGTCTTGACTATCAACTCCGTCATCTCATTTCAATGATCTTTGCAAGCATTGGAGCATGGACATCATTCCCACAAACAATATGGTACAAGAAAAAGGATGACAACTATATTGACTGGTGAGTGCACAATAGTGCACATTGTCCAAAATAAAAAACCATAGGACAATATCGCACCGGGGGGCATTTTTTTACAATAAAAAATATATATACTTCTTGGCTTACGTTCAATCAGTGTGTTTTAGTGTTGAAAACATTTTTTAGCATTTCAATCGTTTTATTGTGTCTTATCGTGTTGAAAATATTTTTTACCAGTTTGCTGATTTACTATATAAATCTTAACCCCCTTATGTAAAATACCCTTCTTTTGAAAAAAATATACAAAAATTTTTTCTGTGAAAAAGCGTTCCTGTAGAAAAATAAACACACACTTCTATTACTATACTTCTATGTGTTGATATATAGAAAATTTTTTTACCCCAAAAAAGCGTTTCTTTACAAAAACAAACATTGGGGTCAAAAATACCCTTCTTTTGAAAAAATTTTCTAAAAATTTTTTGTGTCAAAAATGCATTTCGCTGTAAAAGGAATAATGTATAGATAAATATATCAATAGATAGGAATAACACATGAAGATACATGACATTTTATCACCACGTATAGAAGAAAAGATTGCTGAATATACTGAAATGAAAGAGCATCTTGCAAGGAAAGTTGTGCATTTTGAAGAAGAAAGAAATGCACTATTCAAACAATATATACACCCACTTCTGGATACGACAAAACCAATTGTCAACCATAGAGATATTGATTATTTGATGTTTCACATAATTGATCGTATACTTAGAGAAAAACAAATTACATTATCATTGGAGTTTATAACTGATGTAATAACATATTATAATCGATCTCATGACGTTCGTCTACGTGTTGGTAAATCTGATCAACACAAAGATTATCAATTTACGATTACATATCCAACATATGCTAAACACGTTGCTAAACAAACTAAGAAAAATATTTTGGTATATGGTATTAATCAGCAGCACGCTGAAATTGGTAAAAAGTTTCTAGAGGCAGCATTGATATATGAAAAATCATTGAATGAAGCACACAATTTACAAAAGGTGATAACTCAGTTAAGAAAATCACATAAGCTAATTATGAGACACATAGATTAGGAATCTTATAATGAAACTTGAAGATTTGACACAAACAGACATTGAAAACAAGATTGTTGAATTGGAAGAGATGGTTGATTTTTATCTACATAAGATTTCTTTTTATCGTGATAAAGCAGCAGAATGTTTGGATGAATATTCAAAGATGTTTGATGGTGTAAAAAAGTCAATGGTAATTGCTTCACGAATTGAAATGATAATTCATAACCATTTCCACCAAGGATTGTTAGATTTTTTGGAAACAATACTATCAGTGAATAGCATGAGATACGCAACATTTCATGGATTGAATATTGCTAACGTTAATGAACTTCAAGACTATAAGT
>CAYLKR010000022.1:0-22181 GCA_964384225.1 uncultured Methylibium sp. | reverse complement strand
AGTACGTCGGCAAGATCAAGACCGCGCTGTTCGGCGGCGAGGGCCTGTTCTTCGCCAAGCTCACCGGCCCCGGCACCGTGTGGCTGCAGAGCCTGCCGTTCTCGCGCCTGGCGAGCCGCGTGTTCGCGGCGGCGCCGCAGACGGGCGGCGGTGGCCGCGGCGAGGGCTCGGTGCTCGGCGGCTTCGGCACCGGCGGTCTGCTCGGCGGCGTGCTGGGCGGCGACGACGAGTGAGCCTCAGGCCGGCGTCGCCGGCGCCTCGGCGCGCGGCGCGAGCCGGCGGTCGATCTCGCGCAGCAGCATGTCGACCGCGACCGGCTTGACCAGGTAGCCGTCGAAGCCGGCGCGCATCGCGGCGTCGATCTCCTCGGGCATCGCGTTGGCCGACAGGGCCAGGCAGGGCGTGCCGCGCAGCGCGGGGTCGGCACGCACCGCGGCGAGCACCTGCAGGCCGTTCATGCCCGGCATCATCAGGTCGATCAGCAGCAGGTCGGGGCGCGAGGCGCTAGCCATCGCCAGGCCTTCGCTCCCGGACGCCGCCACGCGCAGCCCGACGCGCGGGCGCACGCCGAGGTAGGCCTGCATCAGCACGCGGTTGACCTCGTCGTCGTCGATGTAGAGCACCTCGCCCTCGCCGGGCGGCAGTACCGCGGCGTCGGGGCTCGCGGCGCGCTCGGTGCCGGTGCGCGTCGACAGCGGCAGCTCGATGCGGAACTCGCTGCCGACGCCGGGCTGGCTCGAGACGTCCAGCCGGCCGTTCATCAGCTCGACCAGGCTGCGCGTGATCACCAGGCCGATGCCGGTGCCCTGCACATCGCTGGCTTCGCGTCCCAGGCGGTTGAAGGGCTGGAACAGCTGCTCGATCTGCGCCGGGGACAGCCCGCAGCCGGTGTCTCGCACCGCCAGCCGCAGGCGGCCGGCCTCGGCGCTCAGCCGCAGCCCGACGCTGCCGCCCGGGCGGTTGTACTTGACGGCGTTGGACAGCAGGTTCAGCACGACCTGGCGCAGCCGCGTCCGGTCGGCCAGTGCCGGCGGCAGCGGCGCGTCGGGGGCGTCGAGCGCGACATGCACGCCCAGCGCCTCGGCCTGTGCGGCGATCTGCCCCATCGCATCGCGCACCACGTCGGCGGCGTCGACATCGGTGAACTGCAGCCGCAGCGTGCCGGCCTCGACGCGCGACAGGTCCAGCAAGTCGTCGATCAGCGACAGCAGGTGGTGGCCGGCATGGAGCACGTGCTGCAGCTCGCGCTGCTGCTCGGGCACCAGCGTGCGCGGCGCGTCGCGCTGCAGGATCTGCGTGAAGCCCAGGATCGCGTTCAGCGGCGTGCGCAGCTCGTGGCTCATGCGCGCCATGAAATCGGTCTTGGCCCGATTGGCGCGCTCGGCCACGCGCTTGTCGGCCAACGCCTCCTCGGCGCGGCGGCGCTCGGCCTCGAGCGCCGCCTGCCGGGCCCGCAGCCCGCGCAGCCCCAGCGTGCCGGCGAGCGCCAGCAGCGCCATCAGCGCGTAGGGCACCCGGACCGCGCTCCACCAGGCGGCGCGGTACTCGGCCAGCGGCGTGGCCACGAAGATGGTGAGGGGGAAGTCCTCCAGCCGCTGGTAGGCATAGCCGCCGGGCTGGCCGAGGATGGACGAATCGCCCTCGACGTAGCCGCTGCGTGTCAGGCCGCTGCCGCCTTGCGGCACGACCCCGGTGCGCGGGCTGCCGTAGACCGAGTCCTGCGTCGCCTTCGGGGGCGGCGGGAACAGGCTGATCAGGTAGGCGTCGTCGCGGATCAGTCCGAGCGAGGACTTCGCGACCACCGGGGCGTTGCTCCAGAAGCGCTGCAGCACGTCGGCCGACAGCGTGGCGGACACGAAGGCGACCGGCTGGCCGTCCGCGCCGCGGACCACATAGCGCATCGGGAAGAACCAGCCCGGCGCGACGGTGGCGAGCAGCGGGCGCCCGAGGTCGAGCGATGTCTCGGGCGTGAGCTGCGCGAGGAAGTCGGCCCAGGAGGGCGAACGCACGCGGGCGATGCCCGGCCTCGCGGCGCGTTCGGCCGACATCGCCGAGGCAATGACATTGCCCTCGCGGTCGAGCAGGTTGACCGCGGTGAAGTTGGGATGCAGTTCGCGGAAACGCCGGATCAGCGCGGCGCCGCGCTCCCGATCGGCAAGCCCTGGGCCGGCCTGCAGGTCCTCGCCGAGATCGACGAGCGCGGCCTCGAGCTCGACGAAGTGGGTGTTGGTCGCCTTCTGCGCGATCTCCAGCACGGTCTGCATGCGGGCGATCTGCTCCTCGCGCACCGCCCGCCAGGCCAGCATGCCGTACAGCAGCATCGCGCCGAGCATCGCCGCGCCGGCGACGGTCGCGAGGCGCATGGTCGGGGGCAGGCGGAGCGGCGGCAGCATCGGGTGGCGGCGCCCGGTGGGCGTCGCCGCGTTTGTAACCCGGTTCACCCCGTCGCGGTCAGCGGGACTGCCGCAGTGGCCGCGCCGGCCGCAGCGCCTACAGCGGTGCGGTGCGGGCCTCCAGCCAGGCGCGCGCCATGCCCGCCGTGAGCGGTGCCAGGCGCTCGCGCACCGTGGCGTGGTAGGCGTTCAGCCACGTCACTTCGTCCTCGCGCAGCAGCGAGCGGTCGATGCAGCGCGTGTCGATCGGGCACAAGGTCAGCGTCTCGAAGGCGAGGAAGTCGCCGAACTCGTCGGCCGGCGCGGGGACGTTCAGCACCAGGTTCTCGATGCGCACGCCCCAGCGGCCGGGGCGGTAGAGGCCGGGCTCGACGCTGGTGATCATGCCGGCCTCCATCGCCATCTCGGGCGCGACGACCGCCTTGCTGATGGTCTGCGGCCCTTCGTGCACGTTCAGGAAGTAGCCGACGCCATGGCCGGTGCCGTGGCCGTACTCGAGGCTCTCGGCCCACAGCGGCGCGCGCGCCAGGGCGTCGAGCATCGGCCCCGGCGTGCCGCGCGGGAAGCGCGTGCGGCTCAGCGCGATCGTGCCCTTGAGCACCAGCGTGTAGTCGCGCTTCATCGCGGCGCTCGGCGTGCCGATGGGCCAGACGCGCGTCACGTCGGTCGTGCCGCCGAGGTACTGCGCGCCGGAGTCGATCAGCAGCAGGCTGTCGGCGGCCACGCCGCGGGGGGTGGAGATCAGCGCGTGCGCGTCCGGCGTCGCGCGGTAGTGCGGCATCGCGCCGTTGCCGGCGAAGCCGGCGATCACCGGGAAGCTCAGGCTGACGTAGCCGGGCTGCTTCATGCGCTCGGCGCTCAGGCGCTCGGCGACGGTCAGCTCGGTGATCGCCTCGCGGCCGAGCGCCTGCTCGAACCAGGCGTAGAACGCGCACATCGCGGCGCCGTCGCGCGCCATCGCCTCGCGCACGAAGGCCGCTTCCTCGGGCGTCTTGCGGCTCTTGGCGAGCGTGGACGGGTTGACCGCCTCGACCACCTTCACGCCGGGGGCCACCGCCTCGCGGAAGGCCAGGGTCACGCGCTTCGGGTCGATCAGCAGCGTGCTGCCGGCCGGCAGCGCCGCGAGCGTGGTGCGCGCCGCCTCGTAGGGCCGCAGGTCGATGCCATCGGCGGCCAGCGCCGCGGCCAGCGCCGCATCGACCTTGCCGGCGCCGACGAACAACTCCGCGCGCCGCGCGTCGATCAAGGCATGCGCCAGGAACACCGGGTTGTAGTCGACGTCGGCTCCGCGCAGGTTGAAGAGCCAGGCCAGGTCGTCGAGCGTCGAGACGAGGTGGTGGCTGGCACCACGCTGCGCCATCGCTTCGCGCACCTGGGCCAGCTTGGCGGCGCGCGGCGTCGGCGCCTGCGGCGCGCGGTGCTCGTAGACCGGCGCGGCCGGCAGCGCGGTGCGCTCGGGCCAGGCGCCGGCGAGCGGGTCCTCGGCGGTGGCGAGGCGGATGCCGGCGGCCTCCATCGCCGCGCGCAGCTGCTGCGCGGCGGCCAGCCCGAGCACGGCCCCGTCGACGGCCAGCGTCTGCCCGGGGCGCAGCGCCTGCGCGATCCAGTCCACATGGCCGGGGGCAGTCGGCGTGCCGATCTTCACCAGCTCGACGCCGCTGCCGGCCAGCTCGGCCTCGGCCTGCACCCAGTAGCGGCTGTCGGCGAACAGCGCGGCGCGCTCGGCCAGCACGACCAGCGTGCCCATCGAGCCGGTGAAGCCCGAGAACCACTCGCGGCCCTGCCAGTGCGCCGGCAGGTACTCCGACAGGTGGGGGTCGCTGGAGGGCAGCAGCACGGCGTCGAAGCCGAGCGCGGCCATGTGTTCACGCAGCTTCGCGAGCCGCAGGCGGGCGGGGTGGGTCCGGGTGTCCATCGGCATCCTTCGTGGGGATGCCCGATTGTCTCAGGCCCGCCCGGCCGCCCGAAAGGCCTGCGGCGACCGTGGGCCGGGTCCCGGCTCAGCCCGCCGGTCTGGCTGCCGGCGTCTCCGGGTCGGCCACGACGCGGGCCTGGCGCTCGAAGCTGAAATAGGCCCAGGCCCAATCGGTCAGCACCACCAGGCGGTTGCGGAAGCCGATCAGGAAGTAGATGTGCACGAACAGCCAGAACAGCCAGGCGAAGGCGCCGCTGAACTTGACGTTGCCGAGCACCGGCACGTCGACCGAGGCGATCGCCGAGTGCCGGCCGATCGTCGCCAGCGCGCCGTAGTCGATGTAGCGGAAGGGGAGCGTCGGCTCGCCGCGCAGGCGCTTCAGCAGGTTCTTCGCGGCATGCCGGCCCATCTGCTTGGCGCCCGGGCTGACGCCGGGCACCGGCGTCGGCGGGCCCTTGCGCGGGTGGCTCATCGCGGCGGCCAGGTCGCCGACGACCGAGATCTCCGGGCGGCCGGGGATCGTCAGGTCGGGCTGCACGACGACGCGGCCGGCGCGGTCGATCTCGCAGCCGCAGCTGTCGGCCAGCGCGCGGCCGAGCGGCGAGGCGGCGACGCCGGCGCCCCAGACGATGGTCTTGGTGTCGACGCGCACCGGCCCGTTCGGGCCCTCGTAGTCCAGGCCCTCGGCGTCGATGTTGCTGACCTTGGCGTTGAGGTGCACCTCGACGCCGAGCCGCTCGAGCTGCTGCAGCGCCTTGGCCGACAGGTCCTCGCTGAACGCCGACAGCACGCGGGGCCCGCCCTCGATCAGCAGCACGCGCGCCTTGCGCGAATCGATGTGGCGGTACTCGTCGGGCAGCGTGTGGTGGGCGATCTCGGCCATCATGCCGGCCATCTCGACGCCGGTCGGGCCGGCGCCGACGACGGCGAAGGTCAGGCACTTCATGCGCGACTCCGCATCGTGCTTGCGCTCGGCGCGCTCGAAGGCCATCAGCACGCGGCGGCGGATCGTGAAGGCGTCGGCCAGCGTCTTGAGGCCCGGCGCATGCTGCGCCCACTGGTCGTTGCCGAAGTAGCTGTGCGTCGCGCCGGCGGCGACGATCAGGTGGTCGTAGGGGATGCGGTCCTTGCCGTCGTCGAGCTCCACCGTGCGGGCCCGGGTGTCGATGCGGGTCACCTCGCCGAGCAGGATGGTCAGGTTGCCGCGCTGCATCTCCTTGCGCAGGATGTGGCGGATCGGCCCGGAGATCGCCGGCGCCGACAGCCCGGCGGTCGCCACCTGGTAGAGCAGCGGCTGGAACAGGTGGTGGTTGGTGCGGTCCACCAGCGTGATCTCGACGTCGGCCGGCGCCAGCGCGCGCACCGCCTCGATGCCGCCGAAGCCGCAGCCGATGATGACGACGCGCGGTCGGGAAGGGGGAGTGGCGTTGGCGCTCATGGTCTTGTTGTGGAGGCGAGGGGAGAGGGGGACGAAGGATCGGTTGCGCCGCGGGCGCCGGAAGCGGAGCCGGACGCGCCCTGCGCGCCGGATGTGGCGTCGGACGCGCCCTGCGCGCCGAGGGCACGCAGCTTGCCGCGCACGAGGTCGATGTGGCCGCGCAGCGCGTACAGCTCGTCGGCGTGCGACAAGGGCACGTTGAGGCGGCGCACGCGCGCGTCCAGGCCCTCGAGCTCGTCCATCAGCGCCTGCGCCTCGTGCGGCTCGTCGGCATCGGCGACGCCGTCCTCGATCTGGCGCAGCTTGCCGTACCAGCGGAACACCCGCGAGCGCACGCGCAGCTCGTACAGCGGCGGCACCACGCGCGACAGCGGGATCAGCACGACGATGATCGACGCCAGCACCACCCACATGCGGTCCACCAGGTTGGCCAGCCAGAACGGCAGGTAGCGCTGCAGGAAGGGCGGCCCGCTCTGCAGGAAGCGCTCGGCCTCCTTGGCCAGCGGCAGCTCGGAGTTGCGCGCGTTCGGGAAGTCGCCGCGCCTGTGGAACCAGCCGGCGTCGCCGTGGATCGCGCGTGCGGCCTGCACCAGCAGCTGCTGCAGCGCCGGGTGGGTGTCGTCGCGGGCGACCAGCATCGCGGTCGGTGCGACCAGGCGCACGTCGGTGGGCGGCAGGTCGGCCTCGAGCTTGACGATGCCGCGCGGCAGCGTCACCGGCGCGAGGATCGGCAGGCGCCGCGCGTAGGCCTCGGCCTGGGCGAAATCGACCAGCCCGATGCCCTGCGTCAGCAGCAGCATCTGCACCAGCGGCGCCTCGGGCGCCGACGCGAAGGCCACCGCGTCGAGCCGGCCGTCGAACAGCGCCACCACCGCCTCGGTCTGCGGCAGGCGCTGGGCGTCGATGTCGGCGTCGTCCAGGCCGTTGGCGTCGAGCAGCCGGCGCATCAGGTTGGTGATGCCGCTGCCGGGCGCGCCGATGTTGACGCGCCAGCCCTTCAGCTCGGCGAGCTTGTCGATGCGTGTGCGGCCGAGCTTCTCCATCGCCGCGGCCTCGCGGTAGAAGAGCCACATCGGCTCGTGGAACAGGCTGCCGAGCGACAGCAGGCCCTCCGGCGGGCCTTCGGCGCGGTTCAGCCGCCCGGCACCGCCCTGCACGAACGCGAAATCCACGCCCGAGGCCTCGTCCTGCAGCAGCCGCAGGTTCTCGGCCGAGCCCTGGGTGCCGCGCAACTCGACCTCGACGCCGAACTTCGCCAGCTGCGCCTTGTAGCGGGTGCCGAACTCCGCGTACGCGCCTTGCTCCGGCCCGGTGGCCAGCACCAGCTTCTTCGGCGGCGTCGGGTCCAGCACCCAGTAGGCCAGCAGCAGCAGGCCGACGACCAGCAGCACGAAGGGGCCGGCCGTCACGAGCAGGTCGCGGGTGCTGAGCAGGGTGGCGCGCAAGGTGGGCAGGCGGGGCATCGGCGGGCAGGGGGTCGGGCGCGGCGCCGCGAGCGCCGACGCGCTGCATTCTCGGTCACCCGGCCGGCGGTTTCGCGCAGCGGTGTGCCGTTTGCCGCGCGGCTGACGCCGGGCTGGCGCGGCGCTACACCCGCCGGCGCAACGGCCGATATCCTTCGGTGCCGCCGCCTCTCGCCCTGCAGTACCCCGCCGTGACGTCCCCGCCCTCCAGTGACTTCGAGCGGGTGCTGGCCCGCCTGCGCCCCGGAGCGGACGGGGCCCTGGTCGGCCACCGTGCGGGCTGGGCGCTGGCGAGCCACTTCCAGCCGATCTTCAGCCTGTCGCACGGCCGCGTGGTCGGGCACGAGGCGCTGCTGCGTCCGACCGATGCGCTGGGCGCGCCGGTGGCCCCGCCGCGTTTCTTCGACATCGTCGCCGACGCCGAGCCGGGCTTCGCCGAGCTCCTGTGGCGCGACCGCCTGGTGCGCAGCCTGCACGTGGCCAACTACTGCCGTCACGCGCCGCAGGCGCAGTGGCTGTTCCTGAACCTGCACCCGCAGGTCTTCCTGCGCGCTCCGCAGTGCGACGGCGATGGCTTCGAGGCCCGGCTGCTCGCCCACCATGGCCTGCGCGGCCCCCAGGTCGTCATCGAGGTGCTAGAGGACGCGGTGCGCGACGACGCCGACTTCGCCGTCGCCGTGGCGCTGGCGCGCGACCGCGGCTGCCTGATCGCGCTCGACGACTTCGGCGCCGGCCACTCCAACTTCGACCGCGTCTGGCGCCTGCGGCCGGAGATCGTCAAGCTCGACCGCAGCCTGGTGGCGCGCGCGGCGCTGGAGCCGGGCGCGCGGCGCGTCGTCGTGCAGATGGTGTCGCTGCTGCACGAGTGCGGCGCGCTGGTGCTGATGGAGGGCGTCGAGACCAAGGCCGAGGCGATGGTCGCGCTCGAGGCCGACGCCGACATGGTGCAGGGCTGGTATTTCGCGCGGCCGCAGGCCGCGCCGGTGCCCGACGGCCACGCGCGCGAGCGGCTCGCGGCGCTGTGGAACGGCTTCGGCGAGCGCTGGCGCGACGAGCAGGCGGCCTACCGCGAGCGCATCGCGCCCTACGTCAACGCGGTCGGCTACGCCTCGGCGTTGCTCGCCGGCGGCCGCGGTCTCGAAGAGGGCGCGCGCTCCTTCCTCGACCTGCCGGGGGCCGAGGTCTGCTACCTGCTCGGCGCCGACGGCCGCCAGCTCGGTGCCAACCAGTGGGGCGGCGCGCCGGCCGTGTCGCCGCCCGAGGGTTTCGAGCCCTTCCGCGACACGCGCGGCGCGCGCTGGGGCCGGCGGCCGTATTTCCGGCGTGCGATCGCCCAGGTCGGCAAGGTGCAGGTGACGCGGCCCTACCGCACGCTGCACGGCGCGCACCTGTGCGTCACCGTGTCGGCGGCCTTCCGCGCGCCGGCCAGCGCCGGCGGAGAACTGCAGGTCGTCTGCGGCGACGTCCGCTGGTCGTGATGGCGGCCCCGGCCGCCGCTCGCTAGGCTGAACGGCGTCGCTGCTGCCACCAGCCCTCGGCGCTGTAGAGCGCCAGCGCCGCCCAGATCAGCGCGAAGCCGGCCAGCCGGGCCGGCTCGAAGGCCTCGCCGAACAGCCACACGCCGACCAGCAGCTGCAGCGTCGGGCCGATGTACTGCAGGAGACCGAGCAGCGACAGCGGGATGCGCCGCGCCCCGGCGGCGAACAGCAGCAACGGAATCGCCGTGATCGGCCCCGAGGCCAGCACCAGCGCCTGCGTCCAGCCCGGCGCCGCGACGAAGGCCGACTGGCCCTGCCAGCCCAGCCAGGCCAGCCCGCCGATCGCCAGCGGCCCGAGCAGCAGCGTCTCCATCGCCAGGCCTTCGAGCGCGCCGAGCGGCGCGGTCTTGCGCAGCAGCCCGTAGAGCCCGAAGGTGCCCGCCAGCGCCAGCGCGATCCAGGGCAGCGCGCCGCCCAGCCAGGTCAACCACGCCACGCCGGCGCTGGCGACCGCCACCGCCAGCCACTGCCCACGCCGCAGCGTCTCCTTCAGCACCACGGCGCCGAGCAGCACGTTGACCAGCGGGTTGATGAAGTAGCCCAGGCTGGCCTCCACCACCCGCGCGTTCACCACCGCCCAGATGTAGAGGAACCAGTTCAGCGCGATCAACCCGGCGCTCGCCGCGCAGCCCCACAGCAGCCGGCGGTCGGCCAGCGCCGGCGCGAGCCAGGCCCAGCGCCGCTGCGCCGCCAGCACCAGCGCGACGAAGCCCAGCGACCAGGCGATGCGGTGCGCCATCATCTCCAGCGGCGGCACCGCCTGCAGCGCCTTGAAGTAGAGCGGGAACGCGCCCCAGCAGGCGAAGGCCAGCCCCGCCTGCAGCACGCCGGTGCGCAGCGCCGCGCGGTCCGGCGCGGCGGGGGAGCGGGCGGTCTTCAGGCGACGGCCAGCAGCTCGACCTCGAACAGCAGCGTCGCGTTCGGCGGGATCACGCCGCCGGCACCGCGCGCGCCGTAGCCGAGCTGCGGCGGGATCACAAGGCGCCGCGTGCCGCCGACCTGCATGCCGGCGACGCCCTCGTCCCACCCCGCGATCACCATGCCGGCGCCGAGGGGGAATTCGAAGGGGTCGCCGCGGTCCTTGCTGGAGTCGAACTTGCGGCCGGCGGTGCCGCCGTCGTAGAGCCAGCCGGTGTAGTGCACGCGCACCTGGCGGCCGGCGGCGGCGGTGGCGCCGGTGCCGGGGGTGCTGTCTTCGTACTGGAGACCGGAAGGAGTGGTGATCATGATCGGCGCTCGGTTGAATGGCAGGGAGGCGCGCAGCATAGCCGCACCCGCGCCGGCCCCACGCCTGCACGATTGACGGGCGGATGCCGGCCCCCTAGCGTCGCGGATCGCAACCGGCAGGAGAACCCCATGGCATTCGACGGCAGCACCCTGAGCGCGGCCACCACGGCGACGACACGCTCGACGGCAGCACCGGCGACGACGGCAACGACCGTCTGCTCGGCAACGCCGGTGCCGACTCGGTTAGTGGCGGCCTGGGCAACGACACGCTGTTCGGCGGGGCCGGCATCGATGTGCTGACCGGCGGCGCCGACGCCGACCAGTTCGTCTTCGAGCTGCCGATCGACGCCTCGGACATCGTCAGCGACTTCCTGGTCGGCACCGACCGCATCGACCTGACGGCGATCTTCGGCGTCGGCGTCGTCAACAGCGGCAACCTGAGCCAGTTCGTGCAGGTGACGGCGGCGGGCGCCGGCAGCGATGCCTTCCTCGGCGTCGACGCCGACGGCGCGACCGGCGGCTTCAACTTCACCGTCGTCGCGCTCGTCCAGGGCGTGACCCCGGGGGCGCTGTTCGACGCCGGCAACTTCGTGCTCTGAGGCCATGGCCTGCCGCGACGGGCCGGCCGGGTCGAGGCCCGGGCGACGCACCGGGAAGGGGCGATCGGGCCGGATTTGAGCGACTCCGCTGGGGTTAATCCAAGTCTCGGCAGAGACATCGGCTGTGCATACTGCACCAGTGGTTTGCATGACAAGTGACGGCGACGGGACACCCGTGGAGCTGACGGCATCCGAGCGCCGGCGCGCGTGGCAGGTCGCGCTCGCCTGGGCGATCGGCTACCTGATCGCCGCGGGCGTCTGGGTCGTCGGCTCGAGCCACCTGCTGGCGACGCTGCCGCTCACGCGCGAGCAGCTCGCCCTGGCCGAGGCCTACAAGGGCCTGGCCTTCGTCGCGATCACGGCGGCCGTGCTGCTCTGGGTGGTCGCGCGCACGCGGCTGAGCCTGTCGCGCCAGGCGGCGCTGCTGCGGCAGCAGGCCGAGCAGCTGACCTTCAGCGAGGCGCGCTGGCGGCTGCTGATGGCCAACCTGTCCGAGGTGGCCTGGTTCGCCTCGGCCGACGGCCGCACCGTGCTCTACGTCAGCCCGGCCACGCAGCGGGTCTACGGCCGGCCCGCGCAGGACTTCCTCGACGACCCGGACCTGTGGCTGGCCGTCGTGCACCCGGACGACCGCGAGCGGGTGGCCGCCAGCGCGGCCGAGCTGATCCACCCCGGCGCCGTGCGCAGCATCGAGTACCGCATCCGCCATGCCGACGGCCGCTGGCGCTGGCTGCGCGACCGCGCGTCCCTGCTGGTGTCGCCGGCCGGCGAAGTGCTGGCCGTCGGCGGCGTCGCCGAGGACATCACGAGCGCGAAGCAGGCGAGCCAGGATCTCGTCGACCGCGAGCTGCAGCTCTCGGGCATCGTCGAGACGGCGATGGACGCGATCATCACCGTCGACGTGCGGCAGCGCATCGTGGTGTTCAACCGGGCCGCGTCGGGCATCTTCCGCATCGACCCGGCGGCGGCGATCGGCATGCCGCTGTCGCGCTTCATCCCGCCGCGGCTGCAGCAGCGCCATGCGGCGCACGTGGACGACTTCGCGAAGACCGGCACGACCAACCGCCGCATGGGCGCGATGCACGTGCTGCACGGCGTGCGCGCCGATGGCGAGGAGTTCCCGATCGAGGCAGCGATCTCGCGGCTCGGCGACGGCGACGACGCGCTGATGACCGTGGTGCTGCGCGACGTGAGCGATGCGCGGCGCGCGGCCGCAGCCGTCGAGGCGCAGCGTGCGGCCGAGGCGGCGAGCCGCGCCAAGACCGAGTTCCTGTCGCGCATGAGCCACGAGCTGCGCACCCCGCTCAACGCCGTGCTGGGCTTCGCCCAGCTGCTGCAGGGTTCCGGCGAACCGCTGACCGAGCGCCAGCGCATCCAGATCGACCACATCCGGCAGGCCGGCTGGCACCTGCTGGCGCTGATCAGCGACGTGCTCGACGTCTCGCGCATCGAGGCCGGCGCGCTGCAGATCGCCATCTCGGCGCTCGACGCGGACACGACCACGGGCGAGGCGATCGAGCTCAGCCGCTCGCTGGCGGAGCGCCACGGCGTGCGGCTGCTCGGGCCGGCGGGGCGGGCCGATTGCGCGATCCTGGCCGATCCGACGCGCTGGCGCCAGATCCTGCTGAACGTGCTGTCGAACGCGATCAAGTACAACCGCCCCGGCGGCGAGGTGACGATGAGCCTCGAGCGCCGCGGCGACCGCCTGACCGTGCGGGTGGACGACACCGGCCTGGGCATGAGCGCCGAGCAGCTGGGCTGCCTGTTCGAGCCCTTCAACCGCCTCGGGCGCCAGCATGGCGGCATCGAGGGCACCGGCATCGGCCTGACGCTGACGCGCGAGCTGCTGCTGATCATGAAGGGCAGCATCGACGTCGAGAGCCGGGTCGGCGAAGGCAGCACCGTGACGATCACCATGCCGGTGGCCGAAGCGATGCACTCGCCGCGGGCCACCGCGCCTGCACCGGCCGGGGCCGAGCCGGACAGCACAGCGGGCGAGCTGGCGCCGGCGACGGTGCTCTACATCGAGGACAACCCCGTCAACGTGCTGATCGTCGAGCAGCTGCTGTCGCGCTGGCCGCAGATCACGCTCGGCCGGGCCGACGACGGGGCGTCCGGGATCGACCTCGCCCAGCGCCTGCAGCCGGACCTGATCCTGCTCGACATGCGCCTGCCCGACATGAGCGGGATCGACGTGCTGCGGCGCCTGAAGGACAGTCCGGTCCGCTCGTCGCCGGTCGTCGCGCTGTCGGCGAGCGCGATGCCCGACGAGGTGGCGGCCGCGCGCGCGGCCGGCGCGATCGACTACTGGACCAAGCCGCTGGACTTCGACCGCTTCACCACCCAGGTGAAGCGGCTGCTCACGGCGTCGGCCGGCACCGAGGACTGAGCCGGGGCGGGGCGCCCGTCGCCGCGGCGGGCGTCGCTACACTGCCGCCGACCATGGACCTCGGCACCAGCCTGCTCTTGATCGCCGCACTGATCGCGGCCTGCGCCTTCTTCTCGATGGCCGAGCTGTCGCTCGCCGCGGCGCGACGCATCAAGCTGCGCCAGATCGCCGACGAGGGCGACGCTCGCGCCCAGCGCGTGCTCGACGTGCAGGAGCATCCGGGCCACTTCGTCACCGTGGTGCAGATCGGGCTCAATGCGGTGGCGATCCTCGGCGGCATCGTCGGCGAGGGCGCGCTGTCGCCGACGCTGAGTGCGTTCGCCGCCCGCTTCATGGCGCCGGCGAGCGCGGCGACGGTGGGCTTCGTCGCCTCCTTCGTGCTGATCACCGCGGCCTTCGTGCTGTTCGCCGACCTCTTCCCGAAGCGCATCAGCCTGACCAACCCCGAGTCGGTGGCGATGGCGCTGGTCGGCCCGATGGACACGCTGACCACGCTGCTCAAGCCGCTGGCCTGGGGCTTCGACAAGGCGGCCGACGCGCTCTTCACGCTGTTCGGCCTGCAGCGCACCCGCGACGACCGCGTGACCCACGACGACATCCTGGCGATGGCCGAGGCCGGCGCCGCCGGCGGCGTGCTGGCGCAGGAGGAGCAGCAGCTGATCGCCAACGTCTTCGAGCTCGACACCCGCACGGTGGAGAGCGCGATGACGGCGCGCGACCGCATCGTCCACTTCCTGCGCGACGACCCGCCGGAGCTGATCCGTGCGCGCATCACCGCCAACCCGCACTCGACCTATCTGGTCTGCGACGGTGGCATCGACCATGTGCTCGGCTACGTCGACGCCAAGGACCTGCTGATCCGCGTGCTCAACGAGCAGTCGATTGCACTCGATGCGCCCGGGCTGCTGCAGAAGGTGCTGGTGATCCCGGACCGGCTGACGCTCTCCGAGGTGATCGAGCAGTTCCGCAGCGCGCACGACGACTTCGCGGTCATCATGAACGAGTACAGCCTCGTGGTCGGCGTGATCACGCTGAACGACGTGATGAGCACGGTGATGGGCGATCTCGTCTCGCCCTGGGCCGAGGAGCAGATCGTCCAGCGCGAGGACGGCAGCTGGCTGATCGACGGCCTGACGCCGATCCCCGACGTGCTGCGCGCGCTCGATCTCGACGCGCTGCCGCAGCAGGAGAAGTACGACACGCTGGCCGGCTTCCTGATGGTGATGCTGCGTCGCATCCCGCGGCGCACCGACTGCCTGGTGCACGCGGGGCTGCGCTTCGAGGTGCTCGACGTCGACAACCACAAGATCGACCAGGTGCTGGTCACGCGGCTGCCGGCGGCGGCGCCCTGAAAAGGCGAACCCCTGCGCGGGGGCAGGGGCTCGGTGTTGGTGCTTCCTGTGTGGGGTGCCTCGAGAGGCACCCGGGACCCGGAAGCTCGGTCCCGGCGTCGGGCGGGAGGCCCGGAGCCGACGACGATTTCATCCTAACCACGCGGCACCGCCGCGGCATGCCGCGGATCGGGGGGCGCCCCCGCGTTCCGGTGAAAAGTCGCATGCTGCGCTGCGTCGCGCCACGGCCGGTCAGGGCTCGGCGAGCAGCGTGTGGGTGTCCGGATGGCGGCGCATGTAGGCGGCGACGTAGGAGCACACCGGCTCGACCTTCAGGCCTTCGGTGCGCGCCCACTCGAGCGCGGCGCGCACCAGTCGCGCGGCGATGCCGTGCCCGCGCAGCGCGGCCGGCACCACGGTGTGCGGCATCACCAGCATGTCGCCCCGGCGCTGGTAGTCGGCGATGCACAGCAGGCCGTCGACGGTGGTCTCGAAGCGCGACGCGGCGCGGTTGTTCACGATCTCGCTCATGGCCCCGAGGATAGCGTTCAGACCCAGCCCAGCGCGCCGAGCAGCGCCCCGCCGCCGATCAGCCACAGCAGGTGCAGGCGCGTGCGCCACACCGCCAGCGCCGCAGTGAGCGTCAGCGCGAGCGAGGCCCAGTCGCCGGCCGGGGCCGCGAGCAGCCAGCCGGTGGCGGCGATCAGTGCCAGCGTGATCGGCGCCATGCCGGCCTTGAAGGCCCGCACCGCGCGCCAGTCGCTGCGCGCTGCGCCCCAGCGTGCGGCCAGCAGTGCCAGCGTGGTCGAAGGGATCATGATGCCGGCCAGCGCCACCGCGGCACCGGCGAATCCGGCGACCTGGTAGCCGAGCAGCGGCACGAACAGCAGGTTGGGGCCGGGGGCGGCCTGGGCGATCGCGATCGCCGACGCGAACTGCGGGTCGCTCAGCAGCCGCGCGTCGGTCACCAGCCAGCGGTGCATGTCGGGCGCCACGGCGATCGCCCCGCCGATCGCCAGCAGCGACAACAGCAGGAAGTGGCCGCCGAGGGCGAGCAGCAGCTCGAGCGTCATGCGGCCTCGTCCGGCAGGCGCCGCCACGCCAGCGCGCAGGCCAGCGGCCCGAGCACCAGCAGCACGCCGGCCAGCGGCAGGCGCGCCCAGGCCACCGCGGCGAAGCAGGCCGCGCCCAGCGCGGCGACGAGCGGCAGGCCGAGCGGGCTGGTGCGCAGCGGCGTGGCGAGCTTGATCGCGGTGCCCAGCACGAGCCCGGCGGCCACTGCGCCCATGCCGCGCAGCGCGCCGGCGACCACCGGCAGCTCGGCGAACCGCGCGTAGAGCACCATCGCCGCCAGCGCGATGGCCAGCGGCGCCGCGACCATCCCGGCCAGCGCCGCGAAGGCGCCGCGCGTGCCGAAGTAGCGGTCACCGACCATCAGCGACAGGTTGCAGACGTTCGGCCCCGGGAGCGCCTGGCCGATGGCCAGCAGTTCGAGGAACTCGGCCTTCGTCAGCCATCGCCGCTGCTCGCACAGCACGCGCTGCGCGACCGCGAGCACGCCGCCGAAGCCCTGCAGCGCCAGCGCGCTGAACGCCAGGAAGAGCTCGGTGCAGGAGGCGGGGCGCGCCGGCGCGGCGTCGTCGGCCATCGGTTCAGCGTCCGCCGTCGAGCGCGTAGCGGCCGCCGCCGTGGGCGGCGACGAACAGCAGGCCGCCGGCGATCGCGACGTTCTTCCAGAACATGATGCTCTGCATGCCCTGCTGGTCGGCCGGCATCGCCCAGTAGCCGTGGAAGAACACGCCGGCGGCCAGCGTGAAGGCGGCCAGGATCAGTGCCGCCCATCGGGTGCGCCAGCCGACCAGCAGCGCGCCCGCGACGGCGACCTCGACGACGATCGCGATCGCCGCGCCGAGCTGGGGCAGCGGCAGGCCCTTGGAGGCGATGTAGCCGACCGTGCCCTCGAAGCCCGGGATCTTGCCGAGACCGGCCGGGATGAAGAGCGCGGCGAGGAGGATGCGGCCGACGAGCGGGCCGAACTGCTGGACGAGGTTCATGGGGATCGCTCCGTGGAAGTGGAAGGACGGCACCCCGCAACGGCCCCGAGGCGCCCGCAGTCTAGGGCGAAGTGGCCCTAGCCGAAGCGCCGCGCGGCGTACACGCCCAGCCCGGTCGCGACGCTGGCCAGCCGGTCGCCCTGCACCGCGCGGGCCTGCGGGAAGGCGGCGGCGAGTCGCTCGGTCAGCAGCGCGAGGCCGGTCGAGCCGCCGGTGAAGTAGAGCGCGTCCACGGCCGCGGGCGCGACGCCGGCGCGGCGCACCGTCTCGCGCGCCGCGTCGACGATGCGGTCGATGTCGGCATCGATCGCGGCCACCACCTCGCGCGCGCCCAGCTCGACCGCGAGGCCCGGCTCGACCAGGCCCAGGTCGATACGCGTCGACCCGCCGCCGGCCACCGCGATCTTGGCCGCCTCGGCCCGCGCCGCCAGCTCGTGGCCGAGGCGCTGGCGCACGGTGCGCATCAGCCGGCGGTGGTGGGCCGGGTCGGCGTAGAAGCCGGCCATGGCCTGCAGCTCGGCGACGCGTGCCGGGTGGTAGACGGTGTTGATCAGGTGCCAGGTCGCGAGGTCGAAGTACACCGCACTGGGCACCTCGCGCGGCGGCGCGTCGCCGCGCGCCGGACCGTAGGCGCCATGGCCCAGCGGGCGCAACAGGCTCGCGAGCTCGACGCGGCGGTCGAAGTCCGTGCCGGCGACGTGCACGCCGTGGTTGGCGAGCACGTCGTCCCGGCGGTCGAGCCGCCCGCGCCGCGCCGGGCCGACGCGCACCAGCGAGAAGTCCGACGTGCCGCCGCCGATGTCGGCGACCAGCACCCGCTCCTCGTGATCGATGCGGCGCTCGTGGTCGAAGGCGGCGGCGATCGGCTCGTACTGGAAGGCGATCTCGCGCAGGCCGACGGCGCGCGCCGCGGCCTCGAGGGCCGCCTGGGCCTGGGCGTCGCGCGCCGGATCGTCGTCGACGAAGTAGACCGGCCGCCCGAGCACCGCGCGCTCGATCGCGCCGCCCGCGGCGGCCTCGGCCGCATGGCGCAGCTGGCGCAGGTAGCCGGTGATCACGTCGAGGTACTTGACCGCATGGCCGCCGCCGACGTCGGTGCTCTGCTCGACCAGCGGCGAGCCGAGGATGCTCTTCATCGAGCGCATCAGCCGGCCCTCGTAGCCGTCGACATAGGCCGCGATCGCGGCGCGGCCGACGGCGCTGGGCGGCGGAGCGCCGGGCGGCAGCGGCGGATGCTCGGCGAAGTAGAAGACCGCGGTGGGCATCGTCGGCGCACCGGCCTCGAGCTCGACCAGCCGCGAGCCGCCGCCCGCCGAAGGCACTGCGACCGCCGAGTTGGAGGTGCCGAAGTCGATGGCGCACCAGGCGCTGCCGTGAGGGGCTGTCATCGCGGGGATTCTGGCCGGCCCCGGGGGGGGCGGCGCGGGTGGCATGATGCGCGCCTTGCGGCGCGAGCGGCGCCGCTGGAAGGACCGACGATGACCCTCGATTCGTGCCCCCGAGCGCTGACCCGGCTGCTCGCGGCGACCCTGTGCATGGTCGCGACCGCGGCGATGGCCGCCGACCCGGCGCCGCCGAAAGGCAATGTGCTCAAGCTCGGCAAGGGCCAGGCGACCGGCAAGCTGCTGACGCGCGACGAGCTGCGCCACTGCCTGCAGGAGGAATCCGGCTTGAAGAGCCAGGCCGAGCAGGTGAGCCGCGGCCGCGTGGAGCTCGATGCCGAGAAGGCGCGCATCGCCGAAGACGAGCAGGCGCTCGGCGCCGAGCGCGCGACCATCGACGCCACCGACGCCGGGGCCGTGGAGGCCTTCAACGTCAAGCTCGTCGCACTTCGCGAGCGCAGCGCCGCGTACAAGGCGCGTGCGCTGGCCTACAACAGCGAAGCCGACGCCTACAACGAGCGTCAGCAGCGCTGGTCCGGGCAGTGTGCCGACCGGCCCTACGACGAGCGCGACTACTTCGCGATCCAGCGCGGCAAGTAGAGCGGCCCGGAAAGAAGAAACGCGGCCGAAGCCGCGTTTCGCCGGGGCGACGCAGCCGCAGCCGCGTCGCGTTCCGCGTCGGTCAGAGCGGGCGGATGTTCGCGGCCTGCGGACCCTTCTGGCCCTGCTTGACCTCGAACTCGACGCGCTGGTTTTCCTGCAGCGTCTTGAAGCCGGTGCCCTGGATGTCCCGGAAGTGGGCGAAGACGTCGGCGCCGCCGCCATCCTGGGCGATGAAGCCGTAGCCCTTCGCCTCGTTGAACCACTTCACGGTACCGGTTTGGTTGCTCATAACGTTCCTATATCGATGGAAATGAAGGACGCGGCGACATGCCGGCGTCCCTGCAGAGACACTCAAGAAACGCTACTGGGGGAGAAGAACCAGACACCGTTCGGAACCGAACGGCGGATCGAACCAACCTCGAAACGCGACGGTCTTGCGTATATCTACGCCGAGGAGTGTAGCCCATGCCCAGCGCCGGCGTCGGCGATCACAATGACGTATCGCATCGATGCAACGGAGAACCCGATGAGCGAGACCTCCGCCACGGCCCGCTGGCAGCACGACGGCGTGCGCGTGATCGCCCCCGACCAGCTCGACGCCAACACCGCCCAGACCCCCGGCATGGACCGCAAGGCGGCCATCACGTACGCGCGCGTCGGCGCGCAGAAGCTGTGGGCCGGCACGGTGCACATCCACCCGGATGCCAAGACCGGCGCCCACCATCACGGCCCGCTCGAGAGCGTGATCTTCATCGTCAAGGGCCGCGCGCGCATGCGCTGGGGCGAGCGGCTCGAGTTCACCGCCGAGGCCGGGCCGGGCTCCTTCATCTACGTGCCGCCCTTCGTGCCTCACCAGGAGATCAACGCCAGCCCCGACGAGGTGCTCGAGTGCGTGCTGGTGCGCAGCGACGGCGAGGCGGTGGTCGTCAACCTCGACATCGAGCCGGCGGAGGCGCCGCAGACGGTGCGCTGGATCGATCCGATCCATAAAGATTGACCCACCCCCGTTGCGGCTGCGCCGCTCCCCCTCGAGGGGGCGCCGCTGGCGTCCCGGCGGAGCCGCGACGCGGCGGCCGCTGGCCAGGGTGCCTCATGTAACGCGTGCCGCGCGCGGTGCCGCGGCACCGGCCGGGTCAACCGGCGGTGATGCGCGCCGCCAGCGCGGCGATGCCGGCATCGGACAGGTCGTCGGTCTCGACGCGCCGCGCCTCACGCAGGCGCTCGAAGTTCTGTCCCTGGGAGCGCGCGTAGAGCGGGTCGTAGTGCTCCTGCATCAGCGCCGAGAACAGCGGCGCGAGTTCGCGCGCGCGCGCCCAGCCCTGCCAGCGCGCCAGCGTCTCGTTGGACAGCAGGCCGTGCAGGGCACCGAGTTGCGCCGCCAGGCGTTCCGGGTCGTCGGCGAACCAGGCGTAGTCGCGCAGCAGGTAGGCGAGGCGGGCCTCGTGCGTGGCGGCGATCTCGACCACCGGGCTGGCGCGCAGCCGCAGCAGCAGCGGCTCGGGCAGGGTCAGGCGGCCGATGCGGCGGCTCTCGGCCTCGACCCACACCGGGCGCGACAGGTCGAAGCCGCCGATCGCATGGACGAGCTGGGTCTCGAAGGCCTTCTGCGACGGCTGCTCGACGCCGGGCAGCGCGCCGAGCACCGAGCCGCGGTGGGCGGCCAGCCGCTCGAGGTCCAGCACCTGCTCGCCGGCGGCGGACAGCGCGCCCAGCACGCGCGTCTTGGCGCTGCCGGTCGGGCCGGCCAGCACGCGCAGCGGCAGCTGCGGGGCCAGTGCGGCGAGGCGCTCGACGACGTGCCGGCGCCAGCTCTTGTAGCCGCCCTGCAGCTGCTGGGCGTCCCATCCGACCATGCGCATCCAGGTCACCAGGCTGCCGCTGCGCAGGCCACCACGCCAGCAGTAGACGAGCGGGCGCCAGCTCCTGGGCTGGTCGCGGAAGCGCGCCTCCAGGTGCTCGGCGATGCGCCGGGCGACCAGCGCGCCGCCGATCTTGCGCGCCTCGAAGGCCGACACCTGTGCGTAGGTGGTGCCGACGAGCGCGCGCTCGGCGTCGTCGAGCACCGGGCAGTTGATCGCGCCGGGGACGTGGTCGAGCGCGTACTCGGACGGCGAGCGCACGTCGATCACGGTGTCGAAGGCGGGCAGGTCGTCGACGGTGGTCGGGCGGTGGCTCATCGGCAGGGCAGGGTGGGCGACACTGGGGGCATGGACCAAGGCGAAGCGGGCCCGGCAGGCCGCATTCTCGCGTCGCGGGGCGCGCGGTGAAGACGATCGACTTCCCGCTGCGCGGCGAGTACATCACGCTGGACGCGCTGCTCAAGGCGACCGGCCTGGCCGACAGCGGCGGCGCGGCCAAGGCGCTGATCGGTGCCGGCAAGGTGGCCGTCGACGGCCGCGAGGAGCTGCGCCGCGGCGCCAAGCTGCGGGCCGGCGCGGTGGTGGCGGTGCATGGCACACGCGTTCGGTTGCTCGCCGCGCCGCCGGACGGTCGCTGAACGGCGCGGTTCGTCGGCCGCAGACGCGTTTCATGCCGCGGTGGCCGCGGCCGGTCGCAAGGCGCTGGCCGCGGCGCGGGACGCTGCCGATACTGACGCCATCGATCACCCACCGCGCCGATGCGCCCCAGGAGCCCGCCATGAACACGACCCGTCCCGCCGGCCTGTCCTTCGCCGCCCTGGCCGCCGCCGCGTTCGTCGCCGTGCTGTGCGGCGGGGCGCTGGTGGGCGGTGTCACCCAGCTCGCCGGCCAGCGCAGCGCGCCGGTCTACGCCGCGGTGCAGGCCGCGCCGGTCATCACGCTCGAGCGCGTCGTGATCCGTGCCCGCCGCAGCCCGGGCGTGGCGCAGGCGGATTCCGATCGCGCGCCGACCGGCGGCTGAGCCCCTTTCTCAAGACCGGCGGGCTCAGACTCCCCCGCCTTGCGCCGCACGGGTGACCCCCGTGCGGCTTTTTCTTGCGCGCCGGCTCAGTCGCGCCCGCCGGACGTCACGGCGGCGCGCGCGAGCTCGGTCTTCAGCGCGTTGGCCGCGGCGCGGGTGTCGCGGATCGCCGCCATCGTCTCGGCGGTCGGGGGCTGCTGGGCCGCGAGCGCCTCGAGGTCCCGCTCGAGCGCATCGAGGCGCACGCGGTCGGCGATGACGCGCAGCTCGACCTCGGCATGCTCGCCGGCGTCGACCGCATGCAGTGCCGCCACGCGGTCGGCCAGCGCCGCGAGGCCGAGCGGGTCGCCGTCGGCGCGCATCTCGGCCAGCAGGGTCTGCGGCGACAGCGGGCCCTCGTCGTGGAAGCGGCGGTCGAGCCAGCGAAAGAAGGCGCCATGCGGGTCGACCAGCTCGCAGAGGAGCTCGTGGGTGGCGGGATCGAGCCGGTCCCACAGGTCGCAGCGCTGCAGCAGCAGCCAGGCGCCGCGGTCCAGCGAGCTGGTGGCGGCGCGCAGCGCCCGACGCGCAGGCCGTGGCCGCGCGGCGGGCGGCGCGTCGCGGCGCGGCGTCGCGCGGCCCTGCCACAGCGCGTCGAGCTCGGCCGGCTCCAGCGCGGCGGCGCGCGCTAGCTCGCCGAGCAGCTGGCGCTTCAGTGCGCCGTCGGGCAGCGCACCCCACAGCGGCTTGGCCTGTGCCAGCATGCGCGCGCGGCCTTCGGCGCTGGCGAGGTCGCAGCCTTCGCGCGCCGCCTCGAGCAGCTGGCGCGACAGCGGCACGGCCTGCTGCACGCAGGCCTCGAAGGCCTCGGGCCCGTGCTCGCGGATGTACGAATCGGGATCGTGCTCGGGCGGCAGGAAGAGGAAGGCGATGCCGCGCGTGTCGCTGGCGTGCGGCAGCGCCGCCTCCAGCGCGCGGCCGGCGGCGCGC